>JAVMKI010000061.1:0-13172 GCA_031732755.1 Candidatus Contendibacter sp. | reverse complement strand
TTAAGAGAGGCTGCTTTAGCCTCTACCTAGGTAATTGAGTTTTTGTACAGCCTCTGAAACGAGAGGTCTCGCACGGCTTTTTGCGCGAGACCATCTCAATTGATGGGCTGGGAGTCATGGGTCAATTACCTTACTAGCAATTGCTTCAAGCACAGTAAGACTTGGAAAGCTCCTCAACCTAGTGACGGCATCGCTAACTGAGACGTATTCGAATCCCTTGTTAGGTACGTTGTAGATCTCGCTTGCTCGCACTAGCTCTGCGTATTCGCTGGAATCGAGGACTTTTGCCGAGTGTGGGAGAGCGTCATATGATTTCTTGAGGTCATGACCGAACTCCTTCTTTACTTCAGATCGAGATTTCGATTCCAGATGTCTTGCCTTAAATTCCAGTTCAATAGCGCGACAAACGAGGAAGTAAGGAACAGGGCTGTACTCGGACACTGCTCGAAACGTGCGTTCGCAGGCGAGATAGTCACGAGCATACCTATGGAAAAGCGTTGGCGAGAGATTGATATATCCCGCCTCGACAGTAATAGCGTAGTTAGTCATGCTGATTGCCTCTCGACGCCTAACGGGGCGCGAATACGGAACGATGAAGCCGCCGCGAAGCGGTGGCGTTCGAACGAGGGTTCGACGGCACCCGCGCCAAGAACCCGAAGTTCGCCAACCCGCGCCTCGTTCATTCATGGCGGGTTACAAGCTGGCACCCTCATTCGCCCCGCATGGCATGGCATTACTCGTCCCAGCGCCGACCATCCGACAGCGGCGGAAATTCGGGATGGGAAAACTCCCGCTGCCGCACGGCGGGGTTATAGCGGAGGCAGTTGGGCACGCAGGCGCACTCGAAGGCGATTTTCATCAGTGCGATCCGACCCTCGTTCTTGAGCTGGAACAGTCTCGGCACCACCCGGTCACGCAAGGTTTCTGGATCAATGGTGTTGACGTAGATCTTGGTGCCACCCTCGAATCCGGCGGGCGTCGATACTCGCCACTTGAGCAGTATCCGCCAGGGCATCGGCACATCCACATCGGGTGGTTTGTAATACCACTCCTCGTTACAGGGAATCTCGGCCCCGGTAGCGGCGTGGCAGGCATGGACCAGATCGGACATGCCGCGCAACTCGTCCGGCGAGTGATTCCACGGCTGGCTGCGCTCGCTCTTGGAAAAGATTTCCAGGGTGGGATAGCGATGGCCAAAACCGGCAAAGGCAATGGCGTGGTCATTCTCGGCCACCACCAGGTTGCGATAGCCCGCGAAATTGACCGCCGCTTCGTTATAGAAGTTAGGATTGTCCCTAACTCGTTGCAGTTCTACCTCGTTCTGAAAACCCCGCTCGTCAATGGCCACCAATTGCTTGTGCAAATGATCGAAGGAAGCGCCGGCCGGCTTCAGCCAATTCTGAAACACCGCCACGTAGCGAACATAGCGATTGTTGACGTAAATATCGCGCATGGCGTCGATGGTGAAGCGTAGATACTGGTAATGCTCCTCGGGCGTCAGGGTTCCAGAGGACGCCAGTTGATGGTCGTGGGTGGCGCCATCCACGAAATGGCGCCGGGCAACGATCACCTCGTGGCCACCGCCGAAGAAGGCGTTGGCCAATTGGAGCCGCTCGTCCAGCGACATCCGATCCCAGATCGCTTCGTCCACCCCGGCGGCCCGTAACCGTTGCTCCACCACCTTGAGAACATGGTAGCGACCCGCCTCGGAAGCCAGATAGTCACGCTTGTGCGCTTCGAGCGCGTCCGGCAACCTGTAGCCGAAGTTCTTCTGCCAATAATCGAAGGAAACGATCTCGAACAGGTTGGGAATACGGCGGAACTCGGCCACCGAATCGAACAGCGCATCAAAAAGCACATGGCGCAGCGTGGCGAATTTACCGTCCATCTTGACCAGCCGCGCCTTTTCGGGTGGCGTTTCCAAATAGCGCCGCGCGCAAAACGCGCAGTGGGCATCCTGCCGGGCCGGATCGAGAGGAACGGGCGTGTGCGAACTCGCCCCCAACGGCCGGTTGCCCCGCCCCGGAACGGTCCACACTTCCGTGCCGGTAAACGGGTTCACTTGTTTGATGGTCCCATCCGCCATCCGCACCAGATAATTGGATTCGGGAATAGTCTGCGGCATTGCTGGAGTTTACCTCGGTCGCGCCAATGATGAAGAGGACGGCGGGCAGATCGTGACCCTGGGGACCGCAATCCCTCGGGCACGGGAACAGTGGCTCGTCTTACCGAAATAGAGTATCGTCAAAAGGCGGCAAAGATGAAACATCCTCCCCACCCAGCGGTGCCCACCTCAACTGGCCCCTGGTCGCGGGGCCGCCTCTGATCCCTCACTACGTTCCAACCCCATGCCATAAGCCTTGTCTGGCATACGATCAATCAATCAATCAATCAATCATTCAATGCCCAGGATCACCCCGATGAACCATTCCCCGGTCACCCGCGCGCTGTTCGACGAATTCATGGTGCCCAACTACGCTCCGGCGGCGATCATCCCGGTGCGTGGCGAAGGCTCTCGCCTGTGGGATCAGAACGGGCGCGAGTACCTTGATTTCGCCGGCGGCATCGCCGTCACCGGCCTGGGCCACGCCCACCCCAAACTGGTCGCGGCGCTGACCGAACAGGCGCAAAAACTCTGGCATGTCAGCAACGTGCTGACCAACGAACCGGCCTTGCGGCTAGCCCGCCGGCTGTGCGAACTGACCTTCGCCGAACGGGTGTTCTTCGCCAACTCCGGCGCGGAAGCCAACGAAGCCGCGCTCAAGCTGGCGCGTAAATATTCCGCTGACCACTTCGGGCCGGACAAGCGCGAGATCATCGCCTTCACCCCCTCGTTCCACGGTCGCACGCTGTTCACCGTCACCGTCGGCGGCCAACCCAAGTACACCGAGGGTTTCGAGCCGCTGCCGCCAGGCATCGCCCACGTTCCGTTCAACGACCTGGCCGCCTTCGCCGAGGCGATTTCCGACCGAACTTGCGCGGTGATTCTGGAACCGGTGTTGGGCGAAAGCGGCGTGATCAGCGCCACGCCCGAATTCCTGCAAGGGGTGCGCGAACTCTGCACCCGGCACCAGGCGTTGCTGATCTTCGACGAAGTGCAGTCCGGCAATGGCCGCTCCGGGCACCTCTACGCCTACGTGGGCTACGGCGTTACCCCCGACATCCTGACCACCGCCAAGGGTCTTGGCGGCGGCTTCCCGATCAGCGCCATGCTGACCACCACCGCGATTGCCGCCAGCTTCACCGTCGGCAGTCACGGCACGACCTACGGCGGCAATCCGCTGGGCTGCGCGGTCGCCGAGGCGGCGCTGGAGTTGTTCAGCGACCCCGAACTGCTGGCCGGCGTGCGCCGCAAGCATGGCGTATTCATGGCGGGTTTGCGCCAGATCAACGAACGGTTCGGCGTGTTCCGGGAGCTGCGCGGCATGGGACTGCTGCTCGGCTGCGAGTTGAACGAACCCTGGCGCGGGCGCAGCCGGGATTTCATCAAGGCGGCGCTGGACGAAGGCTTGCTGGTGCTGGTGGCCGGGCCGGACGTGATCCGGCTGGCCCCAGCGCTGATCATTCCCGACGAGCTGATCGAAGAAGGCTTGCGGCGCTTCGCGCGGGCCATCGCCCAGCTATGCGTTCAACCCACCCCCGTAGGCGCGGAGTTGGCTGATGAAACGCGATAACGCCGAACCCATACAGGTCGAATGCCCGAAGTGCCGCTACACCAAGATCATCTACATTCCTATCGAGGAGATGCCGCTCTGCCCCAAATGCGGCATCCGCATGGTGATCCGGGAATTGCTGGACGAGGGCAAATCCACCTGAACGGCTGGCCGCCCGACGCAACTGGCCAGTGCCCGCTCTTGCCTATCACAACGACCACCATCTTTAACCGGCGATCAGGATCGCCCGAAAATCGTTGACGTTGGTCAAGGTCGGCCCGGTGATGACCGAATCGCCCAGGGCTTGGAAAAAGCCGTGCCCGTCATTGTTCGCCAGGCTCTCGCGTGGCGAGATGCCCTGAACCCAGGCGCGAGCCAAGGTGTCGGGGGCCAGGTAGGCTCCCGCAATGTCTTCCTGGCCATCCACTCCATCGGTATCGCCCGCCAAGGCATGGACGCCAGGCTGCCCATTCAGGGCGATGCCGAGCGCGAGCAGGAACTCGACATTGCGTCCACCGCGCCCAAGACCGCGCACCGTCACGGTGGTCTCACCGCCGGAGAGCAACACGCAGGGCGGCGGAAACGGCTGCCCATGCAATGCGACCTGCCGAGCGATCCCGGCCATGACCGTGCCTACATCGCGGGCTTCGCCCTCAAGGCTGTCGCCCAGAATAGGCGCGGCGAACCCCGCCCGACGGGCCACATCGGCAGCGGCTTCGAGCGCCATTCGTGGGGTCGCGACCAGATGTGTTTCGATACCGGCTAGACGCGGATCGCCCGGCTTGATTGTCTCGCCCGCGCCACTTTCCAGCAAAGCCCACGCCGCCGCTGGCGCGTCGATCCCGTAGCGGTCGAGGATGGTCATGGCGTCGGCGCAGGTGGTGGGATCGGGCACGGTCGGCCCGGAGGCGATATCCGTCGGACGGTCGCCGGGCACGTCGGAGATCAGCAGCGTCATTACCCGGGCCGGGTGACAAGCCGCCGCCAGCCGACCACCCTTGATCGCCGACAAATGGCGGCGCACGCAATTCATTTCGGAGATCGTGGCACCGCTGTGGAGCAACGCCCGATTGACCGCCTGCTTGTCCGCCAGCGTTAGTCCCGCGCCAGGCAACGGCAACAAGGCCGAGCCACCGCCGGAGATCAGGCACAGCACGACATCATCCACGTTCAACCCGCTCACCCGATCCATCATCCGCCGGGCGGCATCCAGGCCGGCGGCGTCCGGCACCGGATGGGCGGCCTCAACGATCTCGATCCACCGACAAGGTACGGCGTAGCCGTGACGGGTCACCACCAACCCCGACAGTTCGCCCGGCCAATGCTCCTCCACCGCCCGCGCCATGGCCGCTGAGGCTTTGCCGGCACCGATCACGATCAACCGGCCTTTGGGCGGTTCCGGCAAATAGGGTGGCACGCACCGCGCCGGTTGGGCGGCGGCGATGGCCGCCTCGAACATTCGTCGCAATAGAACCTTAGGGTCGATAGTTCTCGGCACGTCCATTCACTCTTCCTCCAGAAATGACGGATCGCTCTCAACCTTTGGCGAAAGCCCGATACGCGCTCAGAAAGCCGCTATCCTATGCATATTGAAATTGTAATATGATGCCGGTGGTGTTCCCGCCACCCGCGCGGCGGTTGGAATTCCCGCCAAATCCCTATTCCAGGCTCCGATACTCATCCCCTGCCTCAGAGGAGGATCTCCGCATGAAAATCCGTCTGGCCGTGCTCGCCGCATTCGCTCTGTTCAGTCTGAATCTGTCGCCCGCTTGGGCGGGTAAGCTGGAGCAAATCAAGAAGGACGGTCTGCGGGTTTGCCTGGAACCGGCCTACATGCCGTTCGAAATGACCGACAAGCGTGGACAAATCATCGGCTTCGACCCGGACCTGGCCGTGCTGATGGCTAAAGAGCTGGGCGCCGCCAAGCTGGACCTGGTCAGCACCGCCTGGGATGGCATCATTCCAGCGCTGATCACCAACAAATGCGACATCATCATGAGCGGCATGACCATCACCGACGAGCGCAAGCAGAAAGTGGATTTCTCCGAGCCGTACATGCTGGTCGGCCAAACGGTGCTCCTGCGCAAGGACTTGGCCGACAAGGTCAAGTCCTACAAGGACCTCAACAAGCCGCAGTATAAGATCGCCTCGAAACTTGGCACCACCGGCGAAATCGCTTCCAAAAAGCATATCCCCAAAGCGCAATATTTCTCCTATGAAACCGAGGCGGAAGGGGTGATGGAAGTGGTCAACGGTAAGGTCGATGCCTTCATTTACGATGGCCCCTACAACCTGGTCGCCAACGTCCAGCGCGGCGAAGGCAAACTGGTGTTCCTGGATCAGCCGTTTACCGACGAGCCCATCGGCTGGGCCGTCGTCAAGGGCGACCCAGAATTCCTGAAGGCGCTTAACGGCTTCCTGGTCAAGATCAAGAAAGATGGAACCCACGACAAGTTGCACCAGAAATGGTTTAAGAACACCGACTGGCTGAAAGACGTGCAATAGTCGTGTCGCTCAAACGACATCCTGCCCAGTGGCCCTGGCAGGGACTGCTGGGCGTGATCCTGTTGGGGCTGGTGGTTGGCCTCTGGTTCGCTACTCAGCGGGTTCATTACGAATGGCGCTGGGAGCGAGTCCCACAATACTTCGCCTATCAGGCGGAAGTCCCGCAAGACGCTCCGGTTTCCGGCCACATCCGCGCGATTACCCCTGAAGGCGACGTCAGCCGTATCGTGATCGCGCCCGAGGGCGGCGGTTCGCCGGTCGCGGTCATGGCGGAAAAACCTCAGGTCGCGGTCGGCGATACCGTCGCCGAGAACGATACGGTCGGCGTCAATTTCGAATGGCGTGTCGGGCCGCTGACCCAGGGGCTATGGGTCACCATCTGGCTCTCTTTCGTCTCCGGTTTTATTGGGCTGATCATCGGTCTGATCACCGGGCTGTGCCGCATCGCCAAGAACCCCACCCTGCGTGGCCTGGCGATCATCTACATCGAACTGATCCGGGGCACGCCGCTACTGGTGCAGATCTTCATTTTCTACTTCTTCATCGGCACCGTGCTGAACCTGGACCGGATCGTGGCCGGCATCGGCGCGTTGGCGCTGTTCGTTGGGGCTTACACCGCCGAGATCATTCGCGCCGGCATCCAATCCATCCCCAAGGGTCAGACCGAGGCGGCCCGGTCGCTGGGCATGAGCGCTACGCAGAACATGATCCATATTGTGCTGCCGCAGGCGTTCAAACGGGTGTTGCCGCCACTGGCCGGGCAGTTCATCAGCTTGATCAAGGATTCCTCGCTGGTGTCGGTCATCGCCATCACCGATCTGACCAAGAGCGGACGGGAAATCATCACCGCCAGTTTCGCCACCTTCGAAATCTGGTTCACAGTGGCGGTTCTCTATCTATTGGTCACGTCGGTATTGTCGCAACTGCTGTTCTGGCTGGAACGGAGGTTCGCCCGCAGTGATTGAGGTCAAGCATCTGATCAAGATTTTCGAGGGGCGCGGCCAAGTGGTGCGGGCGGTGGACGATGTTTCCACCCAGGTCGCCAAGGGCGAGGTCGTGGTGATCATCGGCCCGTCCGGCTCCGGCAAATCCACCTTTCTGCGCTGTTTGAACGGCCTGGAGGAATTCAACGACGGCCAGGTCGTCATCGATGGCATCGATCTGGCCGAGAGCAAGACCAACCTCAACACCGTGCGCCGCGAAGTTGGCATGGTGTTCCAACACTTCAACCTGTTCCCACACAAGACCGTGCTGGAGAACGTGACGCTGGCGCAGCGGGTGGTGCGCAAGCGCAAACCCGCCGAGGCCAACGAGAAGGCGATGAAGTTGCTGACCAAGGTCGGCATCGCCGAAAAGGCGAACGAATATCCGTCCCGCCTGTCCGGCGGTCAGCAGCAGCGGGTCGCCATCGCCCGCGCCCTGGCGATGGACCCCAAGGTGATGCTGTTTGACGAGCCGACCAGCGCGCTGGACCCGGAAATGGTCGGCGAAGTGCTGGACGTGATGAAGCAACTGGCGCGAGAAGGGATGACCATGGCGGTGGTGACTCACGAAATGGGCTTTGCCCGCGAAGTCGCCGACCGGGTGATGTTCATGGATGCCGGGCGGATTCTGGAAGATGCGCCGCCCGCCCAATTCTTCACCGCGCCCAAGGAACCGCGGGCGCAGGTATTCCTCAAACAAGTGCTTTGACGCGCGGCAGTTCGGGCCCAATCGGGATCGATGCCTAGTCGTCGAAACCGCTCGGCCCGCTGCGTCGCGCGTTCCATCGCCAGCGCGGCCTTCCCATGACCTCGAAACCCATCACCTATGTCAAGGCCAGCCCAGTCGCGCTGACCATCGACGTCAGCAATGAAGACGCTTTCGTCGCCATCATCGGCGCGTGCCTGCGCCATGCCGAGGCCAACCGACCGGCGGTGCTGGACGGACAAATGGAAGGCGTTCATCAGATGCGGGTAGCGTTCCGTCGGTAGCGTTCCGGCCTCAAGATTTTCCGCCCACTGATTCCCCGCGCGGCCAGCGCCGCGCTCGTCGAGAACATCCGCTGGCTGAACAGCTTCCTGGGACCGGCCCGCGACTGGGATGTTTTTCTGGAGGAAGGGATGGCGCCGATGCTGGCCCACTTCCCGCGCAAACGCGGCCTCGCGCTGTTCCGAGCCAAGGCCGAGACTCTCCGCCAGACGCACCATCGCACCCTGCGCGAGGCGCTAGCTGATCCCCGCTATCAAAATCTGATGGGGACGCTCGCCGAATGGCTGGACAACCGCGCCTGGCGCGAGGGTCTGAACGACAAGCGGCGGGTGCGCCTGGCGCAACCGGCGATGGATTTCGCCACCTCGCTACTGAGCCGCGACCATCGGCGCGTCGCCAAGCGCGGCGAGATCTTCGCCGAACTATCCACCACGGAACGGCACGCACTGCGGATTCGCATCAAGGAGTTACGCTACGCGCTGGATTTCTTCGCTGGTCTGTACTCCACGCCAGTCGTCAAACCCTATCTAGGCGCGTTGGCCCGGTTGCAGGACAGTCTGGGCGTCATGAACGACATCGCGGTCGCGCGCCGACTGCTGGATGAGGCGCGGCTGCAAACCATTTCCGCCGCCCACCAAGTGATTGAGGGCTGGTACGGTTGTCGGCTGGATATCCAGGAACACGCCTTCCCCGCCCTTTGGCAAGCGTTCATCGCTTGCGAGCAGCCCTGGAAAGACTGACCGACAACCGCCGGCTTGGCGGGCCGGTTCGGTTACACTGGCAACCTCACCCCGCCGCGTATCTCGAACGCGCTCCGCTCATTTCCATCCTGATTTCCCCAAGGAGCACCGCATGCCCGATCCAACCTTGACCCAGCGATTGACCGAACTGATCACCGCGAAACCCATCACGCCTCCCGATTTGGAGCACGCCGCGCTGCTAGTTCTGGATGCGATGGCGAACGCACTGGCGGGACGCGCGAGTACGCCAGGCGCCATTTTGCTGCGCTGGGCCGAGGCCGTCGCGCCAGCCGACGCCGCGCGCCGCGCTTTTTTGCTGGGAGCGCTAACCCATATCCTGGAAACCGACGATCTGCATCGGGCCTCGGTGGTCCATCCTGGCTGCGTCGTAGTGCCAGCGGCCTGGGCGGTGGCGGCGCGGGAAGGTATTCGCGGCCATGCCATGCTGCGCGCGGTGTTATGGGGATTCGAGGCGGCGACCCGGGTGGGAATGGCGGTCGGGCCGTCCCATTACCGCCTATGGCACAACACCGCCACCTGCGGCCCTTATGGCTCGGCCATGGCGACGGCGGCGTTGTTGCGCCTCGATGCACCAGCGACGGTTCATGCCCTGGGAAACGCGGGCGCGCAGTCGGCTGGACTGTGGCAATTCTTGGAGGCTGGCGCAATGACCAAACATCTCCACGCGGGACGGGCGGCGGAAGCGGGCGTCTTGGCGACGGATCTCGCGCGTTATGGCTTCACCGGGCCATCGACCATGCTGGAAGGCGCGAAAGGCTGGTTCGCCGCCACCTGTCCCGATCCCGATCCCGAGGCGATCACGCGCGATCCGGACGGTCCCTGGCAACTGTTGCTCACTTCGGTCAAGCCCTGGCCGTCCTGCCGTCATACCCATCCGGCCATGGATGCCGCTCAGGAACTGCACCGACGCGTGGTGGCGGGCACGGTTGAGAAGGTAGCGGTGGAAACCTATGCGGCGGCGCTGGACGTGTGCGACCGGCCCTCGCCGCAGAGTGATTACGAGGCCAAGTTTTCCCTGCAACATTGTGTGGCGGCGGCGTTGTATCGGGAAACGGTGGATTTCGCCGCGTTCACCGAACCGGCGCGGGCGGAACTGGCGGAGTTGCGGGAACGAGTGACGGTGCAGGCGGCCGAACCTTATATCTCGGCCTATCCGAAGGCCTGGGGCAGCGCGGTGACCGTCACGGTGCGAGGCGGCGAGCGCCTGACGGTGCGGCGGACCCACGCCAAGGGCGATCCCGAAGCGCCGCTGACCCCCATCGAACTGATCGCCAAGGCGCGGATGTTGATGGTGCATGGCGGGGTCGATAAACCGGATCGGCTGATCGATGCGATCCTGGCGTTATCCGACGACGAACCCCTGCCCACACTGCCTTGAAAGCTCCGCTGCGGCTGGCAGAAAAGCGAATTCCTGGGTTAGATCGGTTGTTTTTAAAACAAAATGTTGTTTTTTGTCAGGAAACAACAAAAAGTAGTATGTTTGCTCTAAATTTCCTGATAAGATAGCAACCGTGTAGCAGGCGTCTTTTCTCCTCTGTCTGCTGCACATCCTCCTTTGGTGGTTTTTAGCCGGGCACCTTTAGCCCGGCTTTTTTTAGGCCCCGCCTAGTGGGATGCCGCACAGCGATGGCGCAGCAACACCAGTGACCGACCCTGCACGGGATAGGGATCTTCGGAGGGATGCGCGAAACCTTCGGTCGGCTGACCCTGAGGCAGCGCGGTATCCAGCACCACCTCGAACAGCGTGTCATCGCTCGGCGCCGGCAATACGAACGAAATTTCCTCGTGATGGGCGTTGCACAACAGCAGAAAGTCATCGTCCGTCAGCGCATGGCCGCGTTCATCCCGCTCCTGCAAACCAGCGCCCGGCAAATACAGCCCCAGACAGCGGGCATAGTCGTGGGTCCATTCCTCGTCGTTGATTTCGCGCCCGTCGGGATTGAACCAGAAAATGTCACGGATGCCGTCGCCGTGAATGCCCCGAAAGAAATGTTGGCGTCGAAAGGTCGGATGCTGCTGGCGAATCTGGATCAGGCGCTGGACAAACGCCAACAGTTCTCGATTTTCCGGCAACCAGGCAATATCCCAGTCCAACCAGCTCAGTTCGCCGTCCTGGCAATAAGCATTGTTGTTGCCGCGCTGGGTGCGACCGATCTCGTCGCCGGCCAGCAGCATCGGCACGCCCTGCGACAGCAGCAATGTCGCCAACAGATTGCGGCGCTGACGCAGGCGCAGCGCGAGAATGTCCGGTTCCGTGGTATCGCCCTCGGCGCCGCAGTTCCAACTGCGGTTGTGCGATTCGCCGTCGCGATTGTCCTCCCCGTTGGCCTCGTTGTGGCGTTCGTTGTAGCTGACCAGATCGTACAGGGTGAAACCGTCGTGGGCGGTGACGAAGTTGATGCTGGCGGGGGGGCGACGACCGTTATGCTCGTACAGGTCCGCGGAGCCGGTTAGCCGATAAGCCAGTTCGCCGATCAGGCCACCTTCGCCGCGCCAGTAATCGCGCACCACGTCGCGATATTTGCCGTTCCACTCGCTCCAACCCGGCGGAAACCGGCCTACCTGATAACCGTTCTCGCCCACATCCCACGGCTCGGCGATCAATTTGATCTGGGACAGCACCGGGTCTTGCTGGACGATGGCCATGAACGCACCCGCCGGCTCCACCTCATGCCGACCGCGCGCCAAGGCGGCGGCCAGGTCGAACCGGAAACCGTCCACATGCATCTCGGTCACCCAGTAACGCAAGCTGTCGGCGATCAGTTGCAAGACGCGCGGCTGCGCCGTATTCAGAGTGTTGCCGCAGCCGGTATAGTCCATGGTGTAGCGTGGATGATCCGGGGCCAGCCGATAGTAGATGGAATTGTCCAGGCCGCGGAAACATAGCGTCGGGCCAAGCTGATTGCCCTCGGCGGTGTGGTTGTAAACCACATCGAGAATCACTTCGATCCCGGCCGCGTGCAGCGTGCGCACCATGCTCTTGAATTCGCTCGCCGGATGATCCGTGGACGCATAACGCGGGTCCGGGGCGAAGTAGCCGATGGGGCTGTAACCCCAATAATTGCGCAAGCCTCGATCCAGCAGGTGACGCTCGTCCACGAAATATTGGATCGGCAACAATTCCACCGCGGTCACGCCCAGCGCCTTGAGATAATCCACCACCGGCCCACAGGCCAGGCCGGCATAGGTACCGCGCAGATGCGGCGGTACCTCGGGATGGCGCATGGTGAACCCGCGCACGTGCAATTCGTAAATCAGCGTGTCGCGCCAGGGCGTGCGCGGCGGCCGGTCGTCACCCCACATGAAGGCGGCATCCACCACCTGGCTCTTGGGCATCCCCGGCGCGCTGTTACGGGTGTTGAAACTGAGGTCCTCGCCGCGCCCGCCGATCCGGTAACCAAACTGAGCGTCGCTCCACTGAATCTGGCCGACGATGCTCTTGGCGTAGGGATCGAGCAGCAGCTTGTGGGCATTGAAGCGGTAGCCTTCCTCTGGCTGGTAGGGACCATGCACGCGGTAACCATACAGCAAATCGGGCCGGGCTTCCGGCAGATAGCCGTGCCAAACGCCGCCAGTGCGCTCGCGCAGCGGGATTTGCGCCACCTCGTGCTTGCCTTTGGCGTCGAACAGGCACAGCACTACCTGCTCGGCGTGTTGCGAAAACAGGGCGAAGTTGACGCCCTCTCCATCCCAGGTCGCGCCCAAGGGATACGGTCGGCCCGGCCAGACGGTCATGGTGGATTTATTCATCGAGCATTCATCCAACTATCACGGATAACTTTCTCCAAGCCATTGTTTCTCAAAGAGACGACGATGCCAGTAAAAGACATTTGCATAATCCAGAAAACTGGTTAGTTCATTCAAACCACTACGCTCGAATGTTGGGCGTTGTATCTGCCTGGAGAAAAGATCACGGCGCGTTTCATTGGACACAATAGAAAACCTTGAAACCCCTGGACAAGTTAACAGAACGTCATTAAATCTGAGCAACCCCGGATAAACTGGCGTAGAGTGCTCAACCTCAAATGCCGCTGCGATTAAATTACGCTTCTGCTCAATTCAAATTACATCAATTTCCGAAGCGAACCGCGTCCTTTCTTCGATATAACTAGGTAGCGCAGGGATAATTTGATAACGATTAGTCAGCGTCCAGTCGAGAAGCTCAATATTATTCGGTGGAATATAAATTATGTAACCTTTCAAATTACCAATGCTTCCTGTAAGTAGCCCCCGGCAGAGCCGGGGGCTTTAGTTCGTGAGCCGCTCGAAGCGGCTAATCAGG
>JAVMKI010000060.1:0-13220 GCA_031732755.1 Candidatus Contendibacter sp. | reverse complement strand
AAGCGCGTGCAAAACGCCTGGCCCAACTGGTTTGGGCGCGGCAGCGGGACGGCGAACGTGCCGAATCCGCAACCGGTTAGCGGCGACGCGCATCTGGCTCTGGCCCGCGAGAGCCTGCGCGAACTGCTAAACGACAAGCGGGTGCCGCCGCCGGTGCGCGCGGCGCTGGCCGAGGATTACCAGCAACTGCAACTGTTGCTGGAAAAGGTCGAGCATGGCCATATCCACATCGCGGTGTTCGGCCGGGTCAGCGTCGGCAAGTCGGCGCTGCTGAACGCGTTGCTGGGCGAGGCGAAGTTTTCCACCAGCCCGTTGCACGGCGAAACCACCCGCGCCGCGCACGCCCGCTGGCAGGAATACGACGCTGGTGGGGTGTTTCTGATCGACACGCCGGGAATCAACGAGGTCGCTGGCGAGGAGCGGGAGCAACTGGCCCACGATGTGGCCACCCGCAGCGATCTGGTGCTGTTCGTGGTGGATGGTGACATCACCGACAGCGAACTCAAGGCGTTGCGACAGGTGAAGGGGGCGGCGCAGCGGTTGGTGCTGGTGCTGAACAAGATCGACCGCTATACCCAGGCCGACCGGGAGTTGTTGCTGCGAACCCTGCGCGAGCGCGCCGAGGGGCTGATTCAACCCCAGGATATCCTGACCGCCGCTGCCCAACCGACCGAGCGCATCGTGATTCTGGTGGACGCCGAGGGTCACGAGACCGAAACCCGCCGTCGTCCATCGCCGGACGTGACCGCGCTGCGCGAGCGGATTTGGGACATTCTCAAAGCCGAAGGCAAGACCATGGCGGCGCTCAACGCGGGGTTGTTCGCTGGCCGCTTCTCCGACCGGCTGACCAAGGAAATCGTCGCCATCCGCCACGATCTGGCCGAGAAGGTAGTGCGCAACTACTGCCTGGGCAAGGGTGTGGCGGTGGCGCTGAACCCGATTCCGGTCGCCGATCTGCTGGCGGCGGTTGCCACCGACGCGGCGATGATCGTCCATCTGAGTCGGGTGTACGGTCTGCCGATCACCCGGGGCGAGGCCGGTTCCCTGCTCAAGACCATCTCCATTCAACTGGCGTTCCTGATGGGCACGGTGTGGGTCATGAATTTGGTGGCGGCGGCGCTCAAGGGCATCAGCCTGGGATTATCCACCGTGGTGACCGCTGGCGCGCAGGGCGCGGTGGCCTGGTACGGGACTTACGTGGTCGGCAAGGCGGCCGAGCAGTATTTCGCCCAAGGCAAATCCTGGGGCGAAGGCGGACCGAAGCGAGTGGTGCAGAGCATTCTCGACAGCCTGGACCGGGAATCGCTGCTGGCGCAGGCGCGGGATGACATTCTGGCCCGGCTGAAACCATTGCTATGAATTTTTGGTTCCTGATCGGATTTTTCGTGATCTCGGGGTTTGGCCTGCTGTTCTGGCGGGACAGCCTCGGCGCCCGTGAACAGGCGCGCGCCGCTAGCGCCCGCGCTTGCCGCCAGGTTAATGTGCAGTTGCTGGACGATACGGTGGCGCTGGAGCGGCTGTGGTGGCGGCGCGACCACAACGGTCGGTTGAAGCTGGAGCGGCTGTACCTGTTCGAGTTCACCGACACGGGCCTGATTCGCCGGACCGGCAGCGTGTTGCTGGTCGGTTGGCGCGTGGAAGTGCTGCACATGGAAGGCGGCGATTTGCTGGTGCCGTGAGCACCGTGGGCGACGGGCCGGGGCGCTTCTCGGTTTCCTCCGAGCCACCGGTTGCTTTTTGGACCGCCGCTCAAGCTGGAGCGCCCAGCAACATGCCATACAGATACAGCAGCACCACCCCCGCACCCAGACATTTCAACACGTAACGGGTATTCCAGCGCAGGAAGGCGTAGCCGTCGATGCCGTAGCGGCTCTGCATCATCAGGTGCAAGCCAGACAGCGGATTGGCGGGCACGCCAATCCCCCAGGCCATCAGCAACGTGATGGCCAGAAAATTGGGATTCGGGTGTAGCGGAGCCAGCCAGACCCCACAGGCCGCGATCGTGATCACCGGATGCACGCCGAACGCGGCGACGCCGACCATCATCAGCAACAGCAAGCTGGCTTGGGGTGGACCGAATCGCTCGAACGGCAACCAGTTGCCCAACGGCCCGGTCAGGCTGATCAATCCCGCCGCCAGCACTCCCGCCGCCAGAAACAGCGTGAGTTCGTTGACCGTGCCAGCCAGGCCATGCTCGACATGACCTTTGAGCGAGGGCCACGCGCCCCGACCCTCGCGCGCGGCGAGAATGGCCACGGTCAGCAGCGGCGCGCTCAAGGCGATGATCGCCAGGATGGACCAACCGGGAACCAGCAGGTGGAGGGCCAGCACGATAGCCACGAGCAGTCCCGGAATCCACAGGGCGCTAAAGCGCATGGGATAGCCAACGAACGGCGCGCCGCCGCCGGGATTTGCGGGGTCAAGGTCGCGGGCGGTCAGCCACAGCGCGATGGCGGCCATCGGCATGCCGGCCAGCACGACGATGCCCAGCCGCGCGCCAGGCGCGTAAGTCAGGGCGGCGGCCATCGCCGAGAAAAAGGGCGACCAGAACGCCCCCGCCGCGAAGCCGCGCGACAGGGCCAGCGCCCGCCGTTTGCCGAGCCGGCCACGGGTGGTCATGCGGTCACCGAGGATGACCACGGTGGACAAATTGATGACCGCTCCGAACAGATGCACGCCGAGCAGCGTCCGCCACAAGGCTTTGTGGCCCCGTGGTGGGGGCGCGTCGCGATTCCCCGTGTCCGGGCGGGTTACCAACCGCAGGAACGAAACCGCCGCCAGCAGGCTGATGAGTCCCTGGTTGCCGGCCAGCAGTTGCGTCCAGTTGAGCGGCGCGCCGTGAAGCCAGCCCCACAACAGGCCCACCAATCCCAGATTGATTAGCCAGGCGCTCTGGATGCGCTGACGCCGGCCCAGCCGACTGCTCAGCAACAGCGCGGCGGCCCAGCCCAGGGTGCCGGCCAGCAGCAGCGATGCGCCTGGCATGATCGAAGCGGCGATCATCAGGGTCAGTAAAAGGCCAGCCAGCATATCGCGCCGGGGCGACGGAAGGGACGACGGCGAACAGCGGTGACTCATGATGGGCGCAGGGCGTCAGTGGCGATAGAGCCGGGATTCCGCGGGGCTGGGTATGTTGACCAATGGGTTTGGTTATAATGCTTTTGATTGATCGAAATCAAAATTCCAGACGAGGTAAGGCGATGAGAGTGATGAAAACGACCGCAACCGTCATGGTGCTGGCGGCGGGCCTGATTTTGAGTGGTTGTCCAGCCAGCATGTCCGGCAGCGCCTACACCCGTGACCAGGCGCGCCAGGCGCAGGATGTGCGGCTCGGTTATGTGGAAAATGTGCGCCAGGTCTTGATCGAAGGGACCAAGAGCGGCGTGGGGACCGTGGGCGGCGCGGCGCTGGGCGGCGTGGCGGGCAGCACCATCGGCAAGGGACGGGGCCAGGTTGCCGGCGCCATTGGCGGCGCGGTCATCGGTGGTTTGGTGGGTTCGGCCATTGAGGAAAACGCGACCCGTCAGCCCGGATTGGAAATCACGGTGCGGCTGGACAATGGTCGGATGCTGGCGGTGACTCAGGCGGCCGACGAACCGTTTTATCCGGGTGATCGGGTTCAGGTACTGACCAGTTACGAGGGCGTGGCGCGGGTGGCGCATTACTGAGCGTTCTCCGCTTGATCGCGATTCGTCTCACCCTCGCTGGAGGAGTTGCGCAGTCGTTACGGTGAATTTGCAGCCGTTAATGGACCCGTTCCGCCGCCGTTGGCAGATCGGCCATCGTGGCGGCGCGCAAACTCCGCCCGCTCTCCGAGTACAGCAGCCGGCCCGGATGCAGTACCTGTCGTTCGGCGCCCTGCTCGACGCAGCGCTGGGTCAGTTGCGCGGCGATGACCGGCACGCCGTGCGGTTGCAGGGGATAGTGATGTTCCAGACACACCAATTGGCCATCGGCGTCCAGGCTGGTCACGGTGTAGGCTAGGGTACCTAGTTCCGCATCGGCTTGGTGGGTAATCAGCATCTGGCGTTCTGGACGCTCGCTGTCATTGTGAAAGAGGCGTTCGACCAGGTAATCCCCCGATAGACAAGGAATATCCTGGAATGCCACCAGCGCCGCATCGTCATCGGCGGTCGCCAGCGTTTCCTCCAGGCGGGGGTTGGCCAGTACCCGCCGCACATGCAATCCATAGGCTTCCAGCGCCAGCGCATATTGCCGCTGCGCGCGCACCCAGTCGAGATAGCCTGCTTCCAGCTCGGCGGTGGGCAGTGCCCGGCCCGGTCCGAATTGCGCCCAGTCGTCGAAGGTGTAAAACGGCGTGTGAGCGTGATCCCCGGCGACCAGGAAGCGATTACCCGCCTCCAGCGCGGCCGAACGAACCCCCGGCCGCTCAAACCAGGCATGTTCCAGCAGTTCCCACAGCGGCAGGAAGTCGTTGGCTTCCAGTTGCACCCGCAGCAGGGCGCAGAGGTCGCTGACCGTGGCGAACGACAGATTCAGCACCGTCAACCCGAACGCTTGTTGCACCGCCTCGGCGGTGGCGGGCGACACTTGGCCATGTTGCATCAGTGTGTCTTCCATGACCCGCGCCAACTGGGCGATGTCGTCGCTTGGGCCAACGAAGCAAAAGGGGAGTAACAGCAATGGACCGGAACCGGGCCGCCGCAGCGGGTTGATGGCGGCGACCGGGAAGAAGCCTCGGTCGGCCCCCAGCGCGATCAAGCGCGGGGTGAACGGCGAATTTTGCGCGCTGCCCTGGTATAGCTCGGCCAGCGTCCCCAATAGCGGAAATCCAGGCTGCAAAATTTCCGTTTGATCGTAGAGCGCCCCCGGAAGAATCAAGCCCAGATGTTCGATACCGCCAAGGATCGGGTTCAAGTCCTTGGCCAGATGACCGGCGAGCGCCGTCGCGGCGGCCACGCTCAGCGGCGCGGGCGGTGTAGCGGCAGGATCGACATGTTGTGGATCTAGCTCGATGGCGAGCAGACCGGCGTAATGTCGGAGCTCGTCGGCGGTAGTGACAGAGGAGGGGGTGGCCACAATGGAAACTCTCAAGGTTGGGAACGCGCCGTTCATGATAGCGACGCTTTCTCTTGGACGAGGTTGGGTTGGAGAAGGAGTCGGGCGCGTGCATTATAAGGAAATCGGCGGCGGACGGCGCGGTGTGGACCGAGCCCGCGAATCTTCATCGCCGGCTGGGAAATTTTTACCGATGTCGCAGTGCAAAACGGTGTGCTCTTAGCCCTTTTGCGCATAGACTTGCTGGGCAGAGCTTACTAAATTCAGGGTTTTCGAGACTCACACTGACACCACACGAGGCAAACCGATGTCCGCATTGATTCAGAATCCGGCAGAACAGTTGCAACAGGCCGCTCTGGCCCTGGATGCGGTCCAAAAGGTGCTTGATTACGCCTTGGCGGACCTCAAGGAACGCTCGCAAAAAGCGGATGGTAAAATCTCCGCCGCTCTGCTGGACCAGTATCAACTAGTGAGCTATGACTTGGCGCTGTCCTTTGCCGAAGCAACCGGCGCGCGCTTTGGATTGGATTACGCGAAACGGGCGCGGGCAGCCGGTGGCGGATCAGCCAGTGAGCTCACCTTGGAGGAACGCTTTGCCCTGCTGTTCACCGCCGAGGCTTTACAGGCCATTCGCAATCGGTTGAGTTCCCGCACCGCCGATTTTGGCCTGAACGACCAGTGGTTGGGCGCGACGGTGGATCATCCCACCGTGCGGCAGTTCTGCTTGGCGCAGTTGCCGGCGGAGCGAGTGGCGGAATTGGGGCAACTGATGCGCGCCCAAAGCGGGGTGACCGGCGCCTATCTGCTGGACGATCACCATGAAATGATGCGCGAGACCTTCCGGCGGGTCGCCGAGGAAGTGGTGATGCCACTGGCGGAGGAAATTCATCGTCACGACCTCGACATTCCCGACGCCATTCTCGATCAGGTCAAGGAACTGGGTTGCTTCGGGATTTCCATCCCGGAACGGTTCGGCGGTATCCAGAGCGACGAGCAGGAAGACAATCTGGGCATGATCGTGGTGACCGAGGAACTGACGCGCGGCTCGCTGGGCGCGGCGGGTAGCCTAATTACCCGGCCCGAAATTCTGTCCAAGGCGCTACTCAAGGGTGGCACCGAGGAGCAGAAAAACAGGTGGTTGCCGCAACTGGCCGCCGGCGATCTGCTATGCGCGGTGGCGGTGACCGAGCCGAACTACGGTTCGGACGTGGCCAACATGCGGCTCAAGGCGACCAGGACCGAAGGGGGCTGGCTGTTGAACGGCGCCAAGACCTGGTGCACCTTCGGCGGCAAGGCGGGGGTGTTGCTGATTCTGGCCCGCACCCATCCCGACACTTCGTTAGGCCATCGCGGTCTGTCGATGTTCCTGCTGGAGAAGCCGAGCTATTCCGGCCACTCTTTCGAGTTCGTCCAGGAGGAGGGCGGCAAGCTGAGCGGCAAGGCGATTTCCACCATCGGTTATCGCGGGATGCACTCCTTCGATCTGTTCTTCGACAACGTGTTCGTGCCGGACGAAAACATGCTAGGTGGGCCGAAGGGCGAGGGCAAGGGTTTCTACTTCACCATGGCCGGTTTCTCCGGCGGGCGCATCCAGACCGCCGCGCGCGCGGTGGGCATCATGCAGGCGGCTTACGAAAAGGCGCTCAGTTACGCCCAGGAGCGCATGGTGTTCGGTTATCCCATCGGCGATTATCAGTTGACCCAGATCAAGCTGGCGCGGATGGCGACCTATCTGGCGATTGGCCGGCAGTTCACCTATTCCGTCGGTCGGTTGATGGACAAGGGCGAAGGCGACATGGAAGCCAGCATGGTGAAGTTCTTCACCTGCAAGACCGCCGAATGGGTGACGCGCGAGGCGCTGCAAATCCACGGTGGCATGGGTTATGCCGAGGAAACGCCGGTCAGCCGCTATTTCATCGATGCGCGGGTGCTGTCCATTTTCGAGGGCGCGGAGGAAACGCTGGCGCTGAAGGTGATCGCCCGTTCGCTGGTGGACAATGCCAAGACCAAGACTGATATGGAGAAATGAGCCATGAGTTTTTCGATGCGATTGAGCGAGCAAACCGAAGTCGCCGGCTCGGTGGCGGTGAATCTGGAATGGGCGCGCCGGCCGCAATATGGGCGTTATCTGGACGAATTCGTGCCAGGGCAAGTTTTTGTCCATCCGCGCGGCTATACCTTCGAGCGTGGTCCAATGCTGGACTTCGCGCGAGTGTTCATGCAGTGTAACCCCCTATACCTGAACGTGGAATACGCCAAGGCGCACGGCTTCCCGGATCTGCCCGCCAGCCCGCAGATGGTGTTCAACGTGGTGTTGTCGTTGGGCGTGCACAACGACTCCGAGAAAGCGATTGCCAATCTCGGTTATTACAACGTGCAGTTCCTGCGGCCGGTCTATCCGGGCGACACCCTGCGCGGCTATACCAAGGTGGTGGATCGCAAGGCGCGCGGCGAGGACAAACCGGGCATCGTGCTGATCCGCACCCTGGGCGTGAACCAGCACAACCAGGTGGTGTTGCAGTACGAGCGCAAGATCATGGTCGGCTATCGTGGCGACCGCCTGCCGACCACGCCGGCGCCGACCACGCCGGTCGAATTCCCGTGGGTGGAACATCCAGTGGTGGATTTGCCGCTCAACGCGGGCGGCTATCCGAGTCAGTTGACCGGCCCCAACACCTATTTCGAGGATTTCGCGCTTGGCGATCTAATCATCCACGCCAATGGCCGCACCATCACCGACGAGCACATGGCCTGGACTTATCTGGTCGGCAACACCCATCCGCTGCACTTCGACCGGGTGTACAGCACGGGGCTGTCGGGCAAGATGAGCGGTGAGCCGATTGTTTACGGCGGTTTGGTGTTCGCTTGGCTGGAAGGCCTGGCCAGCCGCGACGTCAGCGAAAACGCGCTGTGGGAACTGGGTTTCACCGAGGGTTATCACACCCAGCCGGCGGTGTCCGGCGATACGGTGGCCGCCATGTCGCGGGTGGTGGCGACCGAGACCCTGCCTAGTACCGATTCCGCCGGCATTGTGACCTTCCAGTTCATCGGTGTGAAGAACATCAGCGCCGCCGATGCGTTGCAAAACTATGGCGCGGATCTATTCATCAAGGAGAATGACAAGCAGAAGCTGAGCAAGGAAAAACTCGGCAGCAAAATCTTCGAGATCGAACGGCGGTTGCTGATCAAGCGGCGTCCGGCGTAAGGTGAGGAAAAGCCCCTCTCCTGGAAAAAAAGGGAGAGGGGACTCTGAATTTTGATTGGAGAGATTTGATAATGAAAAAATCGATGATGGTGACGATTGCTGCTTTTCTTCTCCTTCAAGGTTGTGCCACCGAAAGCGACCTTAAAAAGCAGGGGGCAGTGGCAATGACTGGCTCCGAAATAAAGGGGACGTTGATTGGGAATAGCTTGATGGGTGTAAGTAATGGTGGTTACCAAGTAACTTGGTTCTTGCGAAATGATGGAGTCATCATAGGTGTTAATGGGTCAGGCGCGGGTCGTAATGCTCGCGATTCAGGAGTTTGGGAAATCACCCAAAGTGGTGATTTTTGTACTCAGTGGAAAAAATGGGGAGATGGAACAAAAGGCTGTTACAAGATTTATATGGTTGGAGATGAAGTAAAAACATGTGGCACTGCTAGTGGAAATTGTAGTGGAAGCTTCAAGATCGTTCAGGGGAATCCAGATAAGTTATAATTCGTCATTTAGAAAGCATATCCTGGCTGGTTACGCATTGCATGCCCTACTCATGAGTGTGAACACTGGCCAGTATGCGGCTGCTGATGTGATGAAGGATAGTGTGATGTATACCATACATTGTTAATCATCAGTTCATGGTTCAAGTTCGAAAGTCTTATATGTTCGTGCTAAGTAATATTTGAATGCCAATAGACGTGATTGCTTAATTGGGAAGTTGTGGTAAAGATTGAAATACTACACCGGAATATGTCCTTTGGTTATGGCTTGGAATATTCAATAATTCCAAGAGATTATCGAAGGACCATCAAGGGGTGATAAGCACCCTGCCTATCACTTGTGTTCAACGTTGGGCGAATTATCAAGCCTTAATCATGATAAGGGGAACGATGTGAGGATCTATGTAGGTAACATAGCGCGAGAAGTTACCGACGATGATTTACGAGGGGCTTTCGCGGCATTCGGCCAAGTTGAATCGGCGGTGGTGCTCAAGGATAAATTCACAGGCGAATCCAGAGGCTTCGGCTTCGTGGAAATGCTATCCGAATCGGAGGCTCAGGCCGCCATCAATGGCATGAACGGCAAAAGCTTGAAAGGTAGAAACCTCAACGTCAATGAGGCGCGTCCTCGCGAGGAGAACCGTGGCGGTGGTGGTTTTGGCGGTGGTGGTGGTTTTGGCGGTGGTGGTGGTTTTGGTGGCGGTGGTGGTTTTGGTGGTGGTGGCGGTCGACGCTCAACCGGTCCCAGAAAGCCATCGGGTGGCGGCGGCGGTGGCCGACGCTACTGATCCAGCCTAGAGCCTAATCCCCTGACCGCCGCCGACACGGGGCGGACAGGATTTCCCAAAGGGTATCGGGATATGCGATTTCCTTGTTAAAATCGGACAGAAATCCTTGGTAATATCAAGGTAAGTCGTCATCCTGGATTGACTAAATACCTAGCAGGTCCCAAAACAAATATCGCAATCCAACGAGGCTCCCATGACCACCCCAGTCAAACGCGACAAACCCTGGCTGATGCGGACCTACTCCGGCCATTCTTCGGCCAAAGCGTCCAATGAACTGTACCGCACCAATCTGAGCAAGGGCCAAACTGGCTTGTCGGTCGCTTTCGATTTGCCGACCCAAACCGGCTACGACTCTGATCATCCGCTGGCGCGCGGCGAAGTCGGCAAAGTCGGTGTGCCCATCGGCAACATCGGCGATATGGAGGCGTTGTTCGATCAAATCCCGCTCGGACAGATGAACACCTCCATGACCATCAACGCCACCGCCGCCTGGTTGCTGGCGTTGTACGTCGCTACCGCTGAGCGGCAGGGAGCCTCGCCCGCGCAATTGCAGGGCACCACCCAAAACGACATCCTCAAGGAATACCTGTCGCGCGGCACCTACATCTTCCCGCCCACGCCCTCGGTACGGCTGACGACCGACATCATCGCCTACACGGTCAAGAACATTCCCAAGTGGAATCCGACCAACATCTGTAGTTATCACTTGCAGGAAGCTGGCGCGACGCCGACTCAGGAACTGGCCTACGCGCTGTCCACCGCCATCGCGGTGATGGACGCGGTGCGCGATTCCGGCCAGATCGGCGCGGACGGTTTCGAGCAGGTGGTCGGGCGCATTTCCTTCTTCGTCAACGCCGGCATCCGCTTCATCGAAGAAACCTGCAAGATGCGGGCGTTTGGCGAGATGTGGGACAAGATGACTCATGAACGCTACGGTGCGCAAAGCGAGGAAATGCGCCGTTTCCGCTACGGCGTGCAGGTCAACTCACTGGGTCTGACCGAGGCGCAACCGGAAAACAACGTGCAACGCATCGTGTTGGAAATGCTCGGCGTCAGCCTGTCCAAGAAAGCCCGCGCCCGCGCCATCCAACTCCCGGCCTGGAACGAGGCGCTCGGCCTGCCCCGGCCATGGGATCAGCAATGGGCGCTGCGGATGCAGCAGGTGCTGGTCTTCGAAACCGACCTGCTGGAATACGGCGACATTTTCGACGGCTCGCCGGTCATCGCCGCCAAGGTCAAGGCGCTGGTGGACGGCGCGACGGCGGAAATGGCCCGCGTGCAGGAACAGGGCGGCATGGTGCAGGCGATTGAGGCCGGTTATGTCAAGCGGCAACTGGTGACCAGCCACACCGAGCGGATGCGCGCCATCGAACGGGGTGACCTCAAGATCGTCGGCCTGAACTGCTTCAAGGAAACCGAGGAATCGCCACTGACTGGCGGTAAGGACAGCGGCATCATGAAGGTCGATCCGCGCGCCGAACGTGAGCAGATTGAGCGGCTCAACGCTTTCCGCGCCCAGCGCAACAGCGCCGAGGTCAAGGCGGCCCTGGCCAATTTAGCCGAGACGGCGCGCGGCGGGGCCAATATCATGCCGGCATCGATTCTGTGCGCGCACGCCGGTGTCACCACGGGCGAATGGTCGCAGACCCTGCGCGACATTTTCGGCGAATATCGCGCCCCGACCGGCATCGACATCCCCGCCAACGATGATGCGCGCGGCGTGCGGGCGGTGGCGATTCGCACCGAGGTGACGAAGACCGGCGAGGAAGTGGGTCGGCCGCTGCGCCTGTTGATTGGCAAACCGGGTTTGGATGGCCACAGCAACGGCGCTGAACAGATTGCGGTCAAGGGGCGCGATGTGGGTTTCGAAATCGTCTACGAAGGCATCCGCCTGACCCCGGAACAGATTGCCAAGGCCGCGCTGGAGGAGGGCGTCCACCTGATCGGCCTGTCCGTGTTGTCCGGCAGCCATGTCGAGATGGTCGAGGACGTGTTCGGTCAACTGGGCAAGGTCGGTCTGAAGAACCTGCCGGTGGTGATCGGCGGCATCATTCCGGAAAACGACGCCAAACTGTTGAAGGAAAAAGGCATCGCCGCCGTTTACACACCCAAGGACATCGACATGAACGGCATCATGGTGGATATCCTCAACCTGATCCGTAAAGCCCACGACCTGAAGCCGGTCGTGGCGGTATGACCCTCGCGTTGCCCGAACCGGCGGTGCTGGCCGCCGCCGTCAGCGGGCGCGACCGGCTGGCGCTGGCCCAGGCGCTGAACTTGCTGGACGACCGTCGCCCGGCCGCTCGTCAGTGCGCCGCCGCGTTTCTGGACGCGTTGCCGACGGACAAGCTGGACCATGGTGGCCATCTGATCGGCATCACCGGCCCGCCGGGCGCCGGCAAATCCTCGCTGACCGCCGCGCTGATCCAGGTCTGGCGGCGGCGTGGTCTAAAAGTCGCGATTCTGGCGGTCGATCCGTCCAGTCCCATTACGGGCGGGGCGCTGCTAGGCGACCGGTTGCGAATGCACGCCAGCGGCGCGGACCGCGAGGTGTTCATCCGCTCGTTGGCCTGTCGCGGCGAGTTCGGCGGCCTGAGCGCCGAGGTTTGGCCGATGAGCCTGGCGATGCTGGCGGCGTTCGACATCGTGCTGGTGGAAACGGTCGGCGTCGGGCAGAAAGAGATCGATGTCTCCAAGATGACCGACACCACCTGCTTCGTCGCGCAGCCGGCGTCCGGCGACAGCATCCAGTTTCTCAAGGCTGGCATCATGGAAATTCCGCATGTCATCGTCGTCAACAAGGAAGACATCGGCATGGCGGCGCGCAAAACCTTATCCGAATTGCGCAACACCCTGCGGCGGCAGATGGACCCGGAAGGTTGGCAGGTGCCGGCGCTTTCGGCCAGCGCCGCGCTGGGTAGTGGTATCGAACAGTTGGCCGATGCACTGAACAGCCACCGGGACTGGCTGTTGGCGCGCGGCCAGTTCAACGCTCGCCGCCAGCGCTGTCAGGCCGAGTGGTTGGTCAAACATCTGCGTGAGGAGTTCGGGCGTTACGGCATCGGTTTGCTGGGCGGCGAAGATGCCCTGTTCACTGCCTTGGCTAAGGCACCGCGTCGCTCGCCCATCGCCGAATACGAGGTCCTGCGCGCCCGCGTGGTTCGGGAGATCAAGGCCAAAGATTGAAGATTAAAGGTTAAAGGCTTTCCCGTCAGTGCCTTAACTCAAACAACAACCCCAACAGACAGAGAGAAACTCAAGATGGCCAAAGAACTATACGACATTGCCGAGCAGCCCCCGTTGGGGGTGGTGCCCCCGAAGATGCACGCCTGGCTGATTCGCCCGGAGCGGTTTGGCAAGCCGACGGAAGCGTTCCAACAGGAAGTGGTCAACACGCCGCCGATTGGCGACGACGAAGTGCTGGTATACGTGATGGCGGCGGGGATCAACTACAACAATGTCTGGGCGGGCCTCGGAATTCCGGTCAACGTCATTGGCGCGCGCAACAAAGCCGGCGAACCGGAAGACTTCCACATTGGCGGCAGCGACGCCTCGGGCATCGTCTACAAGATCGGCAAGGACGTGACCAATGTCAAGGTCGGCGACGAAGTGGTGATGCACTGCGGGCAATACAGCCGCGACTGCGAATGGGTCCAGGGTGGCGGCGACCCGATGTACTCGCCGACCTTCAAGATCTGGGGCTACGAAACCAACT
>JAVMKI010000059.1:0-99220 GCA_031732755.1 Candidatus Contendibacter sp. | reverse complement strand
GCCGGTCTGCGCCGCGCCGCCGACCGGCAGCCCGGTCACCAGCGCCGCCAGCGCCCACCCGAACCCGCCCGGCCACCGCCGCACGGTCGCCATGGCCTATCCGGTCCGCCCGGCGCCGTGCCGGGGCCGCGCCGCCGGGGGCGAGAACTCGCGCCGGTAGCGGATTTCCACCAGCCGCCGTTCGGCGGCCACCACCACGTCGCAGCGGGCGCTGGTCTGATAACCGATATCCGCCAGGATATCGCCGACGGCGCGATTTTCGGCCACGATAGTGACCGGCGCGAGGGCCGCCGAGCGGCCGTAGGTTTGGACCTGGTAGCCCACGGTGCGCGCCAACGCGTGGACCAGCGGCTTCAGGTCGCCCTGGTACTCGACGTTGACCCGCACCTGGAGTTCGGGCGGCAAGGCGGCCGGCGTCAACGCCTGGACGTGAACTCGATGCGCGCTCTGCTCCACCGTCGCCAGCCGGGCCAGCGCTTCGGCCACGCTGGCCGCGGCAGCGGCCAGCCGGGTTTCCGCGTCGCTCAAGGGGGCCACCGGCGGCGCTGGCGTCGCGCAACCGGTCATCCCCAACGCGCAAAGCAGAACCCGGACCCAGTCCGAGACCGTTCGGATGCCCGCAACGCGCGCCATGGGCTCGTGGTTCATTCCCCCTCCTCTGCATCGGGCAGTGGACCCGCTGCCGCCGTTTCCGCCGCCGCGATCGCGCCGGCCAGCTCCCCGACGATTTCGTCGAGCACCTGGTCGCGGTCCAGGGCCGGATGGGCGCTGTGTTCCAGCCGCCGCTCCAGATCGGCCTTGGCGCTCCCGGACGGATAGCGACGGGCCAGCGCCCGCAAGGCGGCGGGGGCGCCGAAGCGCTGATACAAGCGGCGGCGAATCACCCGATCCTCCGCCGTGGTCGATAGCGCCCACATTTCGATGGGGCCGTTGGTCAGGTACAGCAGTTGGCACACCAGGCCGCGCTTGGTCTTCATCGCACAGAGAAACGGCGCGCCGTCCGGCGTCGGCCCGTTGCCGTAGACCCTCAGCAACTCGATGGCCGACGCCGGCAGGGAGAACTTCTCCCGCACGTCCTCGGCCGTGTCGTCGTTGCCGTATTCCATGATGTAGACCGACGAGGCCAGTTCGATCATCTCGGCGCTGAAATCGGTGAGAATCTGGCTGGCCAGGGCTACTTGAACGTTGTTCTTGCGGCCCTCGCGCTGGTCGCGGACCAGTTGCGCGTTGATCGCGGCGATCGGGCCGCAGCGATGCTTCTCGTCCACGCAGAACTTCTTGGGATAGGCCAGATGCTCCTCGAACCGCCGGGCGTGGTAGGCGCGATAACGCGGCGGCGCGGCGCGCGCCAGATGATCGTCGAGGAACAGATCGCGACCCAGAATATGGCGGGCCAGCAGATAGGCGACGGCGGTCTGCCGCTGGCCGACCGGCGTCATGTCACCGCACAGCGCCGCCACATCCAGCGCCGCCACCCGCGCGTTGCCGAGATCGAACCGGGTGGGATGGGCCAGGAGCGGAAACTCGCGCGTGGCGGCGGATACGATGCGGTTGAACAGTTGGATGGGCGACTCGGCGGTGCCGACCAGCCGCATCGCGCCGCCGTACAGATCCCGGACCTGCGGCTGCTGGGCCACCGCCACCAGATCGCTGAGCACCGGCACGGCGCAGCGTTGCGCCCGCACCGCGGCCTCCGGGTCGCCGGCCGCGAACAGGGCATCCACCACCTCCCACCAGGTCGGTTCCGCGTCCAGCGCGACGGCGTGCCGGACCAGCGCCCCATCCACCCCGGCATCCTGGTCCGGCACGTAGCGTTTCGGGCTTTGGTCGTCGGCGAAATGGGTGTAGGCCAGATCGAGCACCAGGCCGATCAAGTCGGCGATGCCTTCGGCCGGCTCCCGGTCGCCGGGTTTGGTGGCCAGCACGCTGAGAAACGACACCAGGAACGCCCGTTCCTGCGGCAGGGGCCGGCGCCAGCCCAACGGGGTGTCGAGCGGGTTCACCGCCCAGCCGGCGTCGTTGACCAGAGCGTGAAACTGCGCCTCGTGCCGGCGGTCGGGCGGCAAACCTTCACGGAGCAGGTCGATCAGGCCTTCCGAGGAGGGACCGATGTCGATGATGCGGATGAACGGCAACCGGCGGAAGCCGGAACTGAGCACCAGCCCCAGATTATTGGCGTTCATCGTGGCGGATTTCCCGCTGCCGGGCCGGGCGAAATACAACTCGTTCCAGGTCCCCTGCTCGCTGGAGCCGGGTTGGTAGGGATACAGCTTGCCGTCGCGGGTGCGATAGAGCAGCGCGCCGCGCCGCCACGGCGAGGCGGCCCGAAACAGCGGCAGCGTCACCAGCACTTCGGCCAGCGGCGCGACATAGCGGGTCGCGATGTGGAGCGTCGACAAGCCCGGCACCGTGGACGCCCACGCCTTGACCGGGTGCCCGCCGTACTCGCGGACGGTGCAGGCGCCCCAGGCCTGCAGGTAGGACGCCAGTTGCGCGGTGCGCGCCCGCAGCGCCTCGGCGTGGGTGCGGCCGCGGCCGGCGGGCTGGGTGGTATCGACCCAACTGGTCAGCGCCATCTGCGCGCGCACGCCCAGCCCGCCCCCGTTGATAAACTTGCGCATCGCCCCGACCGACTGGTTGATCAGCTTGTTCTGGTGGCCGGCGAAATACAGCAGGCGGCTGATCGACCGCTTGGCCAGCAGCCAGGCCTCGGTGCCGCCCGTCAGCCGGATCAGCAGCCGCCACGGCAGCCGCTCGCCGCGCACCCGCTCGAACAGTCGTTCGAAGCGCTGCACTTCGGTCAGTTGCGGGAGATCGACGTAGAGCGGCTGGTAAAGTCGGTCGCCGATCTGCACTGTCCGGTAATCCACGATCCGCAGGTCGCGCGGAATCAGTTGCGAGCCGAGCGCCGGCAACCAGCAGGTACTGGGGTCGTAGGTACCGTCCGGATGTTCGCAGGCCCGGGGAAACCCGCCGGGCAGGAGCGGTTGCCAGTCGTCGGGGGTCCAGTCGGGATCGATCCGCCCGCGCAACTCGCGGCAGGCCCGCTCCACCGGCAGCAGTTCGAGGTCGAAGCCGAAGGCGGTCATTTCGGCCAGCACCGTGGCGACGCAGGACCGATGGGTGTCGATCAGATAGCGATTCACCACCTCGGTATTCTGGTTGTCGCGGGTGAACCCGCCGGGCCGATGCCGGTCCCGGAGCCGCTGGCGCCGCGCCCGCCGTTCCTGGCGGCGGACGGTGCGCGGCAATCCGGTCGGCGCCGTCCACAGCGCCAGATACACCGTCTCCGTGGCGGCGTACCGGGGCAGATGGCGGCGCCGTTCGGCAAAGATCGCGCCGAGGTCGAGGCCCTGCCGGGCGGCCGTCTGGACGCTGGGCGCCAGCATCCAGTCGATCTCGCGGCCGGTCGTCGCCGGATCGGAATGAAAGCAGACATCGAGGGTGTGATAGTGACCGCTCAGCGCCGAACCCCAGAGGGTCACCAGTTGCCCGGTCAGGTGCGCCAGCTCCGCCGCGCCGACCACCCGGCGATGACCGTGCGCGAGCAGCAGGCTCATCAACCCCCCGTCCTTGCTGACGAAGGTGGTGTCGTCCTCGACGGTGGTGAGGCTGGTGTAGCGTTCGACGTCCAGGCCGAGCCATTCGGCGAACAGGGACGCGACCTCGGCGCGCAGGCCAGGCACGAGGGCAAGGTCTCCGGCGGGCGTTAGCGCCGTGCCGCCGCGCGGTGGCGAGCGCTCCAACGCCATGGATTGACCCGAACCCGCATGGGGGTTCGCCGATGGATGACGTTCATCACGGGCCTCCGCGACCGGCTTGAAGAAGGGGTTTGGTGCAAATAATAGTTTTTTATAAATTAAAAAACAACTTTTAAGGCACATTCAAAAGAATGTGGTGCAATGGCGATGGTGGTGAATTGTTACGGAGAGGGTAGCCCGTTGCCCGATCGCCGCGGCGTCGACTCAAGGAGGGCAAACTGTGCGGCGGCATGGCCGTAGACACCAGCGACTCTTGCGCCGCGCCAGGCCAGGGAGTGGTTATCCAGCCCTGATGCGCGCTCGGCTCTTTACTCCCACGGTTTCGGACTAATCCGGTCGAAGTCGCGCCGGCCGTGGACAACCGCCAGCATGGTGACCCGGTCGCCGTCTGTCCAATAAATCAACCGGTGGCCCTGGACGATCAACTCCCGAATGTCGTCGCGCCCCGCTTCGGGCACTGTTCGACCCCGTCGTGGAAATTGCGCCAGCATCCCGGCGCTCTCAAAACACTGTCCGACGAAACGCCGCGCGGCGATGGGGGAATGCTGGCCCAAGTAATCCCGCCGCAGCGCCAAATCAGCCAGAGCGGGTTCCGCCCAACGTACCTCAGCCATCCAGCAAGCGCCGTTTGGCGTCCTCGTGGGCGACCGTTTTGCCCTGGGCGGCGGCGACCAAGCCCGCCTCGATCTTCTGCTTGACGTACAGCTCGTATAGGATATCGTCCCACGTCGCCTGCTCGGGCAAGCGGTCGATAACCTGTTTGGCCGTTTCTTTCGCGGTCAACATCGTTAGAGTCCTCCGGTTCGCGCCAGGAGTCTGTCGGACATGGGGACGCAGTCCAGATAGACTACCCGAAACGTACTGAATATAACGTACTTCGCCACCATCGCCGCCCTGCGGTCCTAGTCCACGTGGGAATGAATCTGTGGGGTGTTGACAGGGTGCGTTTCCCACGGGTTTGTGGCGAATAGGCTTGAATTTTACACCGCCTGACGAACCCCCGCGACCAAAGTCACCCTACTTTGCCTTTACCTTGCCTTTCCTCTCGATGACTTCGCTTCAATCGGCGGCTGCGGCGAGTTCGGTCAGTAACCGGCGAAAAAATACCCCCAGCGGGGGATGCCGGGGGTTGGGCAAGTAACGCAAACCGGCCAGCACCGGGAGGGCGGACGCCCGTTCGGAATCCGGCAGGGCCAGCAGCGTATCCCGGAGCAGGGAGAGATGCTGGGTCCAGGGCAGATGGCGCTGGGTGCTCCAGGCGCGGGCGTACAGACCGTCCATCAATTCGCCGCGCCAGTGGATCCCGGCGCCCGCTTCCCGGCCAGTCTGGCGCGCGCGCAGCAGATCCAGGGTCAGGGTGGTGTACAGCCGATTCAGCTCGCCCTGGGCGAATTCCGGCAACCAGGCCAGCACCAGCGCCCCCGGTGGGGTCGCCGGATCCCGGCCCAGCCGGCAGATCGGGCACAGCGCCGTGCCGGAACCGGGTTCTCGAACCAGGCTCGCCGTTCGACCGACGCCCAGACCGCAACCGCCGCAAATCGCCGCCGGCGTCGGCGCGAACGCCCCCAGCTCGCCGGCTGGCGCGAGCCAGCGCCCGATCAACGAAGGCTCGATCCGATCCGCCATCCCGGCCTCAACCGCCGCCGATGGCCGTGGTGCCCTGGATTTGATTCTTGGCGGCGCCGGTTTGATAGACCGTATCGCCCGTGGTCTGGAACGTCTCGGGCAGAAACAGCAGGCCGGCCGCCACCAGCCCCAGGACCACCGCGTGCGACAGCGGGTGCTGTTGCGGGTTATCGCGGTTCGCCTTGAGCTTCATGAACGCCCCGCCCCCGGCAGCCATCCCGCCCAGGTAAAACAGCACGGAGATCGCCTTGCCGATGTTTTCGCCCTGAGTCGCCAGGTGGGCGCCGATATCGCCGGCGGTGTCCGCCAGGGCCGGTCCACCGCCCAGGAATGCCCCCACCACCCCCGCACCCAGGGTGATGCCGGCAACGATCCGGCCCACCGGTCGCCACCGTTTCCACGTCGTGATCTCGCTCATGTTCAGATCCTCCACGCAATCGCTCCACTCACTCGATGAGGTACTGCAGCAGCGCCTGCAATCCGAAGGTCTCCGCCGCCATCTTGAGGGTGGCGACGCCGTTCATGGCCAAAATGCCGCCCACGATGTGGGTCGCTCCCTTCGCGCCCAGCCCGGGCTCGTAAGCCCCGCGCGCATGGGCGCGGTTCAGGAGCAGGAACCCCCACAGGAAGGCCCACAGCCCGACGATCTGGACGAAACCCAACACCGTCCGCACCACGATCTGGCCGCTGGCCGACAGCGCCGAACCGGGGGTGTAGCTCAGAATCGTGGGTTCCCCGAACACGGTGGCCTGGCCGCTGGCGATGGCGGCGGGCAGATACAGGAACACCGCGCACGTCAGCAGCCGCAGTGCGATGCCACCGGCGGTCGCGTCCGGCTCGTAGCGCTGGCGTCGCCACAGCTTGAGCAACGCCGACCCGCCGGCCCACATCCCCAGCAGGTACGCCACCACGGTGAGCAACCGGATCAGGCCCGGATAGCTCTGGCTGAACGCCTCCAGAATCGAGGTGCCGGTTGGCATTAAACTATTGCTCTATTAATTATAAAAAACATTATTTACTGATGACTACTATAGAATGCTGATTCCTGTTTTGCAAACCGAATGCTAACGCCAGGATGGCCCCGGTTCGCTCGGCCAGCGCTGGAGCGGCCGGCTTTCCAACGCCCGCCACGATTCCCGATACCGCGCCAGGCGCTCGACTTCCCGGTCGCCGGCCGGTCCGAAGGCATAGCGAACGGCGCGCGCCGCGTATGTCGGCCAATGCCGTTCGTCATCCCCCTCCCAGAGCGTCGGCGCGCCGTTCGCCAGGGTGGCGATCATGTCGTCGCGGGAATGCCCGGTGATTCGCAGCCGCACGGCGATCATCGCATCCACGCGCGACCGGTCGAGCGCGCTGCCTTCCCGGCCCCGGATATCCTGGAAATGTCGCCGATAAATCTCGGTGGCCGATACGCCGACGGAAACGGCAGGCCGGGCGCCGGGGGCCTGTCCGGCTGGTGGCGCCTCGCCGCCAGCCGACACCGGCACCCTCGGACCGCCAGCCGAGAGGCCCGGGGGTTCGCTCCGCCGACTGCCCTCGGGGGCACTCGAGTCGGCGTCGCGCCGTTCGCGCCGCCATTCTTCGTCGTCGGGAAAGCGTGGATGCCGCTGGCGCAGCGCGGCCCGTTCCTGGCCGTGCCGGTCCCGCAAGGCTACCCGCTCGCCGGCCTGGAGGGTGGCGAGCGCGCTGCGCAAGGCGTTCAATTGCAGGCCGCGACCTTGCCACGAGCCGCGCAGCCAGTGATGGCGCGCCTCGCGATGCCGATCGCGCAAGGCCTGCCGTTCCGCCTGCTGGCGCCGCCGGAGCGCTGCCAGGTCCTGCGCTTTCGCCCGGTGATCGTTCTGGCGTTCCCTGCGGTACGCCGACTTTTCAGGCCGGTCCGACTGGACCGATTCCAGCACACGCTCGCCCGGTGGGAGGTCCGATTCGGCCGGACGATATGCGCCCAGGCGTTGGCGCAACGCCCCCAGCCCGCACTCGTGCCCGAGGCGGGAGACCTTGACCGCGATCTCCCCGACCCACAACACCGCTCCCCTCCCCCGCGGTTCCAGCCGCAGGCCCCGCGCCGCCAGTCCTTGGTGCAGGTCGGCCCAACCGGTCGCCCTCCGCAACAGCGGCGCGCCCTCCGCGAGAGCGATCCCCTCGGCTGACCTCGTTCCGGTGCGCGCTTCCAGATCACGCGCCTTGGATCCCGGTCCCGGTTCCCGTCGGCGCGACTCGCGGACCAGTTCCCCGGTGGCCGACACCCGATAGCGCCCGTTCGGTTCGCGTTCCCACCCCTGGACATGTTCGATCCGGGCGATGGCGCGATGCGCCGCCTCCAGATCGAAACCCCCGTTAGGTTTGATCGCCTTCAGCGTCTCGGGATGGACGCGATTCACCACCAGATGCAGGTGAAAATCGTCGGTATCGGCATGGAACGCATACAGCGCCTGATGCGCCCGCATCCCGAGTTCGTCGAGAAACAGATCGACCGCTTGTTCCAACTGCGCTGGAGTCGGTTGCTCGCTTTCCCGCCAACTCAGTACCCAGTGCTGAATCGGATTCCTGCTGGCGACCGCCTCCTGAGCCAGGGCGATCATTTCGGCCTTTTGGCCGGCGCGGCTCGCGCACAGGCAATTGCGCGCGCCCGCATACACGCATTTCTCCTGTTGCCGCCGGTTTTCCGGAGCGTCGATGTAATCGACCAGCCGGGTCACCCGCGCGGCCTTGCCCGGCATCCTGCGCGGATTCGTTTTAATCTTTTTGACGATCATCGCTCAAGCGTTCGATGGCGGCCACGACGGCGCGCAAGACCTCTTCCGTTTGCTGGGGTTGCGTCCCGCCGCTCTCGGCGCGTATGGGCTTGAGCAAGCCGCCCAGCCGACGCAGTTCGCGCACCATCGCCTGGTCGGCCCGGGCCAGGATCGGCTGTCCGAAATACCGCCGCCGAACCAGCTCCGATACCGACAGGCTGGCCAGCGCGGCATCTTCCCGCAGCCGGGCTTTTTCGCCGGCCGTCACCCGCACGCCGATGCGCTCGGTCAGCGGTTCGGTTTCCTTCCGGGTCTGGGGCATCACGTTCTCCGGGTTCGACGTTCGACAAGGGCCATCCTGCGCGCCCGACGAGGACACCCGCCAGGGGAAGCCGCCGAGATGTTCGACATGACGACTGGCAACTCCTTCCGCACGATGAACCGTCCCAATCCGACGACCCATTATTGCCAGGATTGAATCATAACTATTGTTTTTTATTTATTATAAATCTATTTTAATGACGGCGATGCCGGTTGGGCGATTCGCCGGATGGCGGACCGTCTGTCTCGACGATTCAAAACCGCATCGAGGCGGCTCGCCGGATCGAAAGAGCGACGGATCGTTTGTGATCACCAGGTGATTCATGGGAAAACACGCGCCGGAATACACGCTCGAACAGATCGCACGCATCGCGACGAAACTGGACGCCCTGCCGAAAATCGACAAAGCCCGCTTCGGTAAGCGGGATGCGATCGAACGGCTGTCCAAGTCGATTCTGAACGTGCTGAAGCGCGGTTATTCGATGGACGACATCGTTGCCAGCTTGCGCGAGGAAGGATTCCATCTCACCGCCTCGACGCTGAGAACCTACCTGCATCGAACGACGGCGAAACCGGCCAAGGTTAAACCTGACCCGCCGCCGGGGCCGAAACCACGCGAGACCCGTCCGCCGATCCCAACACCGTTGCCCGCGAGCCGGGGGACCTTCATTCCCCGCGAGGATTCCGACGAAATTTAGAGGTTCACCAGTGACGCCCGACGTCAATCCGTCGAGGTGGCGCCACGATCCTTTGGAGGACCACAGCATGGCGAAACCGATTTACCTGGTGGGCGGCAGCAAGGGCGGGGTTGGCAAAAGCATCGTGACGATGGCGTTGATCGACTCCCTCCAATCGCTGGACGAAACCGTACTCCTGGTGGAGACGGACACCACGAATCCCGATGTCTGGATGTGCTATCGGGATGAGGTGGAAACCGCCACCCTCGATCTGGACGAGGCGGATGGCTGGATCGCCCTGATCAATCGCTGCGAAAGCCAGCCCGATCATCCGGTGATCATCAACACGGCCGCCCGCAACAATCACGGCGTGAGCGTTCACGGCGTCACCCTCGACAGCACCCTGTCCGAACTCCGGCGCCCGCTGGTGACGTTTTGGGTGATCAACCGCCAACGGGACAGCCTGGAACTGCTCAAGCCGTTCCTGGACGCCCTGCCAAACGCGACGGTTCATGTCGTGCGCAATCTCTACTTCGGCGAGCCCGCGAAATTCGAGTTGTACAACCAATCCCGCCTGCGGGAGACCCTCGAACGCGCCGGCGGGCAAACGCTCGATTTTCCCGATCTGGCCGATCGGGTCAGCGACGATCTGTTCGGCCGGCGTTTGGCCATTGCCAAGGCCGCCCGCGATCTGCCACTCGGCAACCGGGCCGAGTTGACGCGCTGGCGCCATGCCTGCGCCCGGATGTTCGCCCGCATTCTCCATGACCCCGCCAACGCTCTCCGCTCCGCGTGACGCACCGGATTTTCGGACCCGCTGGATGGTGAGTTTCACCCGACTGCTGGGCCGGCCGCCCAGCGACCGCGAACTTCGGGAACTCGACCGGGTTCGGGAGGCGCTCGACCTGCGGGATAACGACGCCCTGTGGCTGATCATCATGGCCTTGCAGTACTTCCGCCAGGATATGGAAACATCGGTCGCAGCAACCCTCGGCAACCTCAAGCAGGTCGCTGACGCCACAGCCCAGGCGGCGATGGAAAACGCCAGGCGCGAGTTTCAGCGCGACTTTCCACAGGTTCTCAGAGAGGTAGCCCGGAATATTACGGTTCCGACCACAAAGCCAAATACACAATGCCGGAAAAAACGATTCCTCGCGGTTGGCGTGGTTGCGACCTTGTTTTTACTGGTTTTTCTAGGGCTATCGTGGCTGGCCTACCATCATGGCTGGCAAACCGGATACCAGGCGGCCCGGAGCCAAATGCAAACAGACAACCCAGGAACCCATCCTTAACGGGGTCATCAGGAAGCATCTAAAAAACATGACCTGGTTTTTGGGGGTTGCGATAGTTGCGACAGTTGCGACAGTAGTTCCGGAAAGTCCCTATAGAGTACCCCCTATGGGGATTTTTCCGACTTAGTGTCGCAACTGTCGCAACTGTCGCGATCACCGGTAGAAGTCCTGGGCGAAAGACCAATGCCAATCCGTTTCACCCTATGGCTTCCTTCTTTGACAAATCCTTTTGAAGTCAAGTAATTACCCAACTTCGTTTGACTTTGCTCCCTGACGCCGGCCTCTGCGCACCAAGCCCGGTAAGCGTTCCATAGATCGTTCGCCCACACCTCGGCGTTCCGGTGAACGACGCAACATTCCCGGATGAACGGGCCGAACACGTCCATTTCTTCGCGGTAGGCCTGGGTGGCAGCCTGGACCTTGGGCGGGGGTTGCAGGCCGTGGCGTTGCCAGTCCAGGCAGCCTTCGATGGCCCAGTTGAGGATGCCGGAGAGTTCGGCTTCCAGTTTGTCGGCCAGATCGAGGTCTTCGCGGTCCTTGAAACTCACCTCGAAGGGCACCAGGCGCACCCGCGACCAGATGGCGTCGTCGGTACCCCGGATTTCCGGCTTGTGATTGCCGTACATCCAGGGTTTGAACTGCGGTTTGAAGGTGAAGGCTTCCTGATAGAGCCGCCGCCCTTCGAGGGTATCGCCGCCGGTGATGTCCTTGATCAACTGTTCGTTCAGCCGGTGTTCTTCATCCACCTCGCTGGTGCAGACGAAGCGCGGACCGGCCAGCGTGGCCGCCTTACGCTGGTTGTCCTCGGAGTTTCGGGACTTCATGAAAGTGTCCGCGCCGACTTTGCGGCCATAGCCATAGCTGGATTCGCCACAGTTGCCGACCAGCTTCATGATGGTTTCCACCATGGTCGTTTTCCCATTCTTGCCGGTATCGCCGTACAGGAAGAACAGGGCGCGTTCCTTGACCACGCCGGTTAGCGACCAGCCGACCGCGCGCTGGATGAACGCCACTAGGTCCTGATCACCGGCGAAGATCTCGAACAGGAAGCGTTCCCAGGTTGGACACCCGGCGGACGAATCGTAAATGACGGGAGCCAGGAAGGTGATAAGGTCGGCGGGATCGTGGGGGCGCAAGGCGCCGGTGCGCAGGTCGAGAGTGCCGTTCTGGACGTTGAACAACCAGGGATCGGCGTTGAGGGCGCCGTAGTCGGTCAGCAGGGCGTGTTTCGACAGCTTGAGGCCTGCGGCGATGGTGCGCTCGTGCTCGGACTGCACCGCCCATTTCAGCAGGGCCTCGGCCTGGGCCATCAGCGCCTGGCGCCGATCGGGATCGGGATCGGCGGCGGCGCGGCGGGCGAGGGTAGCGGCTTCCTGGGCGATGCGGCGCGAGAGGCCGCCGACGAACCCGGTCGCCAGCGCGTCTTCGCCGGTGGGATCGGGTCGCCAGAACCGACCGGTCCACAGGATCCAGCCCAGACCCAGCGCATACCAGATCTGGCCCTGGTAGTAGTGGCGAATCCGGTGGGAGTTCGCCAAGTGCGTGCAGGGGCTGACGGTCGGCGGGCAGTAAACGGCTTCGACCGGTTCGGTCGGTGGGTCCAGGCCCACCGGCGTGGGCGTGGAGTCGGGTGGGGGCGGGAACGCCGGCGCGGTGGCGGCCAGCGCCTGCAGTTCGGCCACGGTGTGACCCTGGTTCAGCCAGTCGGATACGTCGCCCTTGGCCGGCAGTCCGGGCAGTTCCAGCAGCCGCACCTCGCCGACCTGGCCCTGCAACGCCTGAGCGATGGCGGCCATGTGCGCCCGTCCGGGCTCGTCGTGGTCGGGCAGCAGCACCACGCGGGCGGCCCCGGCGAGTTGGGCGGTGTACGCCGCCCGCCATTTCGGCTTCTGGTTGGACTGGGCAGCCCCTTCGATGTTGGTGGTGGCGGCTAGGCCGCCCGCCGCCAGCCGGTCGCAGTCCTTCTCGCCTTCCACCACGAACACCGTCGCCCCCACGGCGATGGCCTGGCGCAGTTCCGGCAAGCGATAGAGCACGGCCGGGCCGGGACCGGCTTTATAGACCCACGCGCCGTCTTCGCCGCGATGGCGGATGCGAAAGTCCTTGGGCGCGTAGCGGATCTTCTGGCGAACCTCGACCCCGGCGGCGTCGCGGTAGCTATAAGTCGCCACGAGTTCCCGCCGGCCGGGTGGCGGTTCCGGGGCGAGATCGAGAGCGGCCACGATGCGGTCGTAGCTGCAGCCGGCGAAGCAGTGCAGCAGCAGCCGGCCGTTCATCTTGACCGACAGCGAGGGGTTGCGGTCCTCGTGGCAGGGACAGCGGGCTTTGTAGCCGTCGCCGGTCTTGACCGGCCGGTAGCCGGTCACCCGTTCCAGGGCGACCAAGGCGTCGTCGAGCGGATTCATGACCGCTCCCGAAGCCGACATGACCCTGCGATAGTGGCGCGGGCGATGGGAAGAGCGGACTGCGGCGCGGGCGAATCGTGGTTGCGCGAGTAACGCGAGGTTGGTGGCAACAGCGCGGATGCCGCCGGAGCGTTGATCATGCCGTGAAACCAATTACCGGCACATCGATTCATTCCCAGAGCCCCGTTCTCGTGAGTAAGCCGCGCACTTTGACGCTCATCATGGGACTTTCTGGTCGGGCGATACTATTTTGACCAAGCGTCGTTCGAGGAGCGGTACGTGCGACATTGCTACCGCAGAGGGCCAACCGCCTCTGCTGAAGACTCCGGGGGAAGCGTCAAGGTGGCTTTCAGCAGCGCGTCGGCGTGGCGCAAGAGGTCATCGAAATAGTACTGATATTGCTGCAGCCGCCAGATTTCGCCCCGGACCTGGTTCGCCAGGGTGGCAAGCTGGCGCCGGTGGTGGACGATGTCACGAGTGACAAACTGCTCCCGCCAGAACCGGACTTGGGTCAATCCTTGTTCGATGCGGGAAATCGTGATGGTGGGATCGCCGCTGGGCGGCGATTGCAGCCGCTGATACAGGGTGTCCGGCGTCACCGGCTCGCCGCAAGCTTCGAGATACTCCACTGTTTCCAGGACGTCCATCGCCACGCGAAAATGCAGGTCTGAATCGGGCGCCGAAATTTTCCTGCGGTGATTACCCATGGCACGCACCTCCGAGGCAGTAGGCGACTTTGATTCATCTTTATCCCGTCGCTACCGGGTTTCCAAGGGGCTAACGGCAAATGCAGAATCCTCCTACACTGTTTTAGGAATATTCCTACATTTTGTCGCGGGGTGGCCGGGCGCATGATCACCGTGATGTTGGTCGATGACCAGGAACTGATTCGCATCGGGTTAAAGGCGGTGCTCTCCCACGATCCGGAAATCAAGGTCGTCGCCGACCTGGATAACGGCCTGGATGCACTCCGCCAGGCGCGCGTCTGGCAACCGGACGTAGCCGTCGTGGATGTCGACATGCCCGAGTTGAGTGGAGTGGAAGTGACGGCGCGCCTGCTGACATTGCCGCATCCCCCACAAGTGATCGTGCTGTCCGTCCTGACCCAGCCGCCCTGGCCACAACGGCTGCGGGCGGCGGGCGCGCGAGGTTATGTCGCCAAGGAACGGGCATCCACCGACATCCGCGAGGCCATCCATACCGTCCACCAGGGCCGGACGTATTTCTCTCCCACCCTGGTGGACAGCTTGGAGGCGGTGGGATCAGGTTCCAGCAGCGACCCGCTGGTTGTTTTGAGCAATCGCGAACTGGAGATTTTCACTTTGCTGGTCAAGGGACGCCTACCCGAAGATTTGGCGCGATTGCTCCATGTGAGTCCCAAGACGATCTACGCCCATCGAGATCGGATTCGCAACAAACTCGGGGTTAGAAACGATGTCGAAATGACGCACTTGGCTATCCGTTATCGGCTACTGAAGGAAACGACACTCTGACCGTTTCCTTGCAGTGCCGAACGATGGTTCACCCGTGGGTTACCAACGCGATGAGACTCGGCGATGTATTGAATGCCACCCAGGCTCTCGCCGCCGCCGGCGATGATCCCGCTGTCGCCGAGGACATGGTCAAGCGGTTTCTGACCATCCTGGCCACCGCTCGCGCCGACTTGAACCCTGCGGAAGTCCTGCGGGATACGGAGCGATTTCGAACCTGTGTTCACCGCTTATGTTCGGGCGGCCTTTATCTCGGCTTCGAGCGGATTGGCACCGCGGCGCGAACCTTCGAATCCCATCTCACCAACCACGCACCCCCGGAGGAGACCGCACCGGCATTGACGGCACTCAACGAGGCGATCCAGGCCGCTCTGGAGCCTGGCGAGGCCGCAGTGCTGGCCTGGCTGAAGTCCAGCACCAACTTACTGACTCACTGACATAAAGCTTCACTGACTTATCGACTCATTGACTCATAAACTTATTGACTTACCGACTCATTGACTTACCGACTCACGGTACAAATCAACGTAACCCAGTGGGTTAACCGGGTGCATTCACCATTTATCCACCAGGGGATGGAAAGTCACCGAACGGCTGGCTCCGAAAGGAAAAGCTGGTAAATGGCATTGACGGCGAAATGGACGGCGACGGCATCCTGAATGCGCCCGGTCAGGTAGTACGCGACGCCATAACCGAGACCGGCGATAGTCGCCAGCAGCATGAAAGCAGCACCGCCCCCAACATGCGCCCCGCCGAAGAACAGGGACGCAGCGATAATCCCCAACGGCGCGGCCTGTGACCATCCCCGGTCGGCGAACCCCCGAATCAGCGCCGTTTGCACGATCCCCCGAAAGAAGCTTTCTTCCAGCACGCACGTGAACACCAGATGGTCGACAAGCCGGTAGACCAGAACCGGCAACGATCCCGCCGCCCATCCCGGTCGCGTGAAACCGAGCGCCAGCGCCAGGGGGATCAGCGCCAGCAAAGTGATTCCCAGGATCAGGGCAACCGTCAGTCGGGGTCGGTCGCGGCCGAACCACCCTGACGCCGGCGCCACCGGCGTCACCGGCGTCAGGACCAGCGGCGGCACCAGCCCCAGCAACAGCAGCTTTTCGGGAGTGAACCAAACCATAGACAGGTTCCCCGCTCCGGGAGTTGCCAACACGGGCACGGGGGCGAACCCTGGCAACAGCCGAAATCCCAAGGCCAGCACGATCAGCACATAGAGTGGCCAGCCCACCGCCTGCCAGACCGGCTGATGAACCCACTTGAGCGACCCCGCCAGGCCAGCGGCGAGCACCACGGCCGGGAACGCGGCCGGCGCGATCCCGCCTTGACCGACCAGCAGGATCAAGGCCCCACCCAGCGCACCCGCGCCGGCCAGCACGGCGATGCGCTGGTCGACGATCAAACCCCACCAGTACAGCCCACCTCCACCAAGCAACAGGATCGACAACATCGTCGCGGACTCAGGTGGTGGGAATCGTCACGAGCGGTGCATCGAATCCCAACAGCGTCTCGTACACCGCGTTGATCAACTCCTCCTCGCTGAGCGGTTTGACCAGTACGCCGTTCGCGCCAGCCGCCATCGCGCGATGATGGGTCGGTTGGTCCGCACTGGCCGTGAACGCCAGAATAGGGAGGCCCGCGCCGGCAGGCAGGGCGCGGATGGCCTGGATGGCGGCGACGCCGTCGGTCCCCGGCATCTGGATATCCATGAGGATCAGTCGCAGGTCGGGACAGGTTGCCTTCCGCATCGCCTCGTCCGCGTCGCTGGCCTCTAAAACCCGCAGGCCATGCCGGCGCAACTGGCGGGTCATGATCTCAAGGTTGAGTTCGAAGTCTTCGACCACCAGTACGGTTTTGCCGGTGAGAAAGTGTCGCCGCCGGCGATGATGAGGGACGGTTTTCTCTTCCAGTCGCACGTTGGCGAGCAGGGGGCTGAGTTCGGCGTACCACGCCGCCCGAGTGATGGCCGCACTCAGGACGAGACTGATACCGCTGTGGTCCAGCACGGAGGGCGGCGACGGCAAAGGCCCTGTTTCCAGGCTGATAATGTATTGCGCCCAGTCATGCCAGTGCTCGATCTGTTCAGATCGGGTCTGAGGGGGCACAGCGGACACGTTTTGCGCGACGAGCAGGTCGTAGCCGAGGGCGGGAGGCGGTCGGGCATTCAACATCGCCGCCGGCCCCGGCTGTTCCGTCACCGCCAGACCGAGGTTCTCGAGGCGGCAACGAACCGACTCGCGGAAACTGGGGCGGTCGTCGACCACCAGGGCTTGCCATTTCCTCGGCAGATTGAGAGGAGCGTGCGGATTCGGATCGACTCGGCTAAAGGGCAGGGTCACCGTAAAGGTCGTGCCTTGCCCCAGACGGCTTTCGACACCGATGTGGCCGTTGAGAACATCGCAGTAACCCTCGACGATCGACAATCCCAGCCCGGTACCGCCGTAGCGCCGATTGAGAGCGCCGTCCACTTGTTCGAACGGCGCGAAAATGGTGGCCATCTGGTCGGCGGGAATGCCGCGACCGGTATCTTGAACCCGTAGGTAAACCAGTACCGAACCGTCGGTTGGACCGGAAGACGCGCTCAGCCGAATGCAGATACCGCCCCTTTCCGTGAATTTCACCGCATTGGCGATCAGGTTGGTCACGATCGCCCGAAGCGCCCGGCTGTCGCTCCAGACGGTGGTTGGCGTGCGCGGCTCGACGATGACATCCAGATACAGGCGCTGCCGAGCCGCCAGGGGCGCGATCGTTTCGATGACCTGCTCGATTTCGGCCCAAAGATCCAGCAGTTCGAAATGAGGCGTGTATTTGCCACGCTCCAGCTGAGTGAAGTCGAGAATGTCACTGATGGTGTTGTTCAGCGTCCGCACCGCCCCCAGCAGCGTCTGGACCGTCCGCTCTTCCTCGGGGTTGGAGACAGCGCGCAGCAACTGTTCCGCCAATCCCTGGATCGAATACAACGGCGTGCGCATTTCGTGCGAGACCTTGGCCAGGAACAGACTCTTGGCCTGATTGGCCTGTTCGGCGGTTTGGGTTTGTACCTGCAAGCGAGCCAACACCTGGTCGTATTCGCCGCGGACCTTGGTGAGTTCGTTTTCGAGCCGGGCTTGTTCCCCCGCGATGGTCTCGGCCAACAGGTTCACCCCGTCCTGCAAAATGCCGATTTCGTTCACTTCGGTTCGGGATAATCGCACGGACAAATCGCCGCCCTTGATCCGCTCGATGGCGCGCGCGGTTTGCCGGAGGGAGCGGGCCAGCCGGTAGCCGGTCCAGCAGGCCAGGATGAGTCCGGCTACGAAAGTGATCGAAACCAGCCCAATGTTCCGCAGGAAATGTTGGCTCTGCTCGATTTGCACGGGCGCCGTGGCGAGTTCCAGTTCGACCGCGCCCAGGTAGCGCTTCTCCAGGGGGGCTGGCGCCGGCAGCGCCAGCGGTTCCAAATAGATGGGGGCTACGAAACGCTGGCGGTCGGTGGGGAACGCGTTCGGCGCCAGCAGGGGATCTCCGTCCAGCGGCGCTGGCGCCGGGACCGCCGCGTTGGGGTCGGCGTACACAATCCGCTGATCCTTGCCGAGCACCGTGACCCGAATCACCTCGGTGCCCAGCACCGTCGCGGCCGGCTTCACCATGGCTTGAATCAGGGTGGGAAGCTGCTCGGTGGCGCCCGTGAACAGGGGATACTCAAGGTTGGCGGCCAGTTGGGCGGCCAGCAGGGTTCCCTGCCGGTGCAAGGTCTGCTGGCCCTGCGCCACGTTGTCCCGATACGCCAGCACCACCAGGATCAGGGTCACGATCAGCGTCGGGGCAATCGCCACGATCAGAATCTGGGCGCGAATCGAGAGACGGCGGTAAAACTTACTCAGCATGAGCGTTCCAGGTGGGTGGAATCACGATGGACAGCACGCCGGCCACGGTGGGGTTGACGACCACCCGGGTCGCCTCCGGATAGACCGGGGCGGGAACCACGCCGCTCGCCAGGCGCCGGGCGACCGCCACGATCTGCGCGGGCAGGCGGTCGAGGTCGGGAACGGCGGCCGCCAGCACGCCCGCCCGCACGTAATCGGCGGTGGGACCCCCAAAGGTGGGCACCATCTGGCGAATCGTCATCAACAGAATCGGTTTCAAGGACCAGGCGTTGATCAGCTGAAGATCGGGGAGCAACAGCACGGCGTCGAGCGCGCTGACGCGGTTGCGCAACGCCCGAACCGCCTCTTCGTCGTTGGTGGCGGTGATTTCCTCCAATTTGAACTGCAAACGATGCGCTTCCGCGCGCAGGCCGGATAACCCGGCCTGCCGCGGAGATACCAACACGCCCACGGTGATGGCCTTGGGCAACAGCTCCCGAATCAACCGCAGGTTCGCCGTCGGGTCCGCTTCCTGGTAGATGGCGGTACGAGCCGGCCCCCGGCTCTGATCGAGAAGCGGTTGGAGCTGCGAATCCGGCACCAGCACCATTAGCAAAGGGATGGAGCAGTTTTGCTCTGCCGCGCGCGCCGCATCCCCAGCCACGGCCACCACGACGTCGACCTGCTGGCACAGATCGGCCAAGGTGGGAGATCCCGTCCGCATCAAGGCTTGCATAGCTACGCGCGCCGGTAATGACTTCCGCGGCGATGAGGCCGATTTCAGCCAGACCACCAACCCCATCAAACGGGTTCCCTGGGCCTCGACCGTATCGAGGGCCAATAGATCGGCCCCGGCTTGCCATTGGCGTTGTCGCGCCAGGAACTCGCGGTGCTCGGGTGAATCACCATTGGCGACAAACAAGAGCGTGGCGGAACGGGCCTGAGCGCAGAGCATGACCAAAATCAGGGTTAGCAGTCTCCAACCCATTGTGGCAAGGCGCGTTTTCAAGAGGACTAACGGTCCAGGCTAAACCGTAGGAACACGCTTCGGTCCCACTCGCGGTTCGGCAGGTAATCACTGACCGGTCCCAGCAGATTGGCGCCGACCAATTCGGCGGTGACCGGCGTGGAGCCGAGTTTGAATCGTTTGGCCAGCCGCACGCCCAGTTGATGATAGCCGTCGATCGGCCGATCGCGGTACCACTGCATCCCGGACTGATAGTCGTAGTTCAAGCTCGCCTGCCAGCCGTTGCCGAACTCCTGGCTGGCCAACAACCCCAGTCCGTGGCGCGGCGCGCTGTCTTCGTAGCCGGCATCATAGCGGGTCCCCGAGGCGTCGATGGTGGTCAGAGCGTAGCTGGCGAACAGCCGGGTACCCGACAGGTTGCGCCAATCCCATTGCGCTTCCAGCCCGCGAACCATGATCGGGTCGTCGTTGGCAAAGTCCAGGACCACCCCCGGCAACGCCGTCGGTACGTCGGGTGCAGGTCGGTAGTAGGTCCCGATATAATCGGAATAATGTTCTTGAAACAGACGCACATCGAACTGATTCCATTCGGCCTGCCAGTGATAGCCCACCTCCAGGGAGCGGTTGATTTCGGGGTTGAGGCCACCGCTGGCAATGACGCGGTAGATCGTCAGCGGTACGTTCACCGCGCGAATGACAGCTCGGCCATCGTTCTCGTAGAGCGTGGGTTGGCGCGAGCCCGTCGAATAGGCCAAGCGCAGGGTTTGCCAGTCGTCCACGTGATAGTGGACCGAGAACCGGGGCAGGAACAGCCAGGATGCCGTCAGCGAAGAATATTCCAGCATGGCGCCCGCGTTCAGCACCCAGGCGGGATCGATCCGGTATTCACCGTGGCCCGCCAGCCAGGATACCTCGTTGCTCAGCGTGGCGTCGGTATCGAAGTAAAACGGCGAGCGGACCCTTTCCTGGTAATAGCCGAATCCAGCCCTGGTGCGCCATCGATCGGAAAAACGGCGAATGTACTGGACGTCGGCCTCGTAGCGTTCTTCCTCAATGTCGTAATCGAATTGCAACGTAACGCCGGGAAGGAGCTGGTCGTTACGAAACCCCCGGTCGCCGTAATGAAAAGCGTTGTGTGACAGGGTCAGCGTCCATTCGTCTTTCCGGGTTCCGGGTTTCCGCCACTGGAGACTCTGGAAGTTGTCGGTGACCGGGAAATCTCGCGCGGGTTCCGAAGAGGTGGACTCGGGATTCTCAATCCCGTAGTCGCCGCGCGCGAACCCGGCTTGCAGTTTTAATTCGCCGCCCGCTTCGAACGGCACGTCGCCCATGAACGACAGGCTGGTGTTGCGCCGGTCGTCGTAGACGCCGGGGTAGCCGCTGTCCCCCACGCTCGACAGGGACAGGGTGTAGTCCATGACGCCTACCCGTCCGCCGTACCGCAGGAACCCATCCGCGATGCCATCGCTGCCACCCGCGATTTGGGCTGAAAGACCCGGGTACTCGGCCGGGCTGCCGGTCTGGATGTTGATCACTGCCTGCAGGGCGTTGGAACCGTAGGCCGCCGCGGCCGGCCCCCGAACGACCTCGATGCGTTCGATGTTCTCTAGTGGAATGGGCAGGTTGTTCCACTCGATCACCCCGCGCGAGTACTGAAAAATCCGCTGTCCGTTCAGCAGCAGCAGCATCCGCCGCGCGTACTCGTCGGACAAACCGTGGTAGGTAGCCGTCGGCAGGCTGTTGTTCTTGTAACCCACCTGGAGACCCGGCACCAACCGCAGGACATCGACCAACCGTCGAGCGCCAGACGCTTCGATCATCGCCCGGTCGATGATGGTGACCGTGCTGGGCGCCTCATCGAGGCGCTGGGGCAACCGCGATGGCGTCAGCACTTGCGGGAAATCGCTATCCCGGTCGCCGTCCGCCGCCAGGGCAACTCGAACATCGGCGACGAACAGTCCCGTAGCGCCCCAAAGCAAAGCCATGGAAGTGATGAGGTCGGTTTTCATGACGATAACCCTCTGGGCTGGTGATCGGGATCCGCACCTGATCAGCGCCGCGGGCGGATTACCACAAACCCGGGCGGTGGTAGCCTCGTTCCCCTTCCTCTCGTGATTGGCTGGGTTTTAATTCTACTTTGTCAGAACACCTGTCACTATTTGTTAAGTTGTTGTTTACGATAGGTAGAATCGATAGCGGCCTGACGTTTGCGGTGGCGGACTTCCATCTGGCGGAGGACCTCCTCCAGCGTCGTATCCCGCCGGGGCAAGAACTGGTTCAACAGAGCGCGGATATCCCGGCCACTCAACAACGGTCGAGTCTGCTGGTGAAGCTGACGTTCTTCCAGCAGGAACAGCATCGCCATCATGACCAGCGCCATGTGATGGTGCCAGCCGCGCCAACCCCGGACCTGGTAGTCACCCAGCCCGACGTCTTGTTTGCTGGTTTGCAGGGCGCGTTCCACCCAATACCGCTGCCCTTGCATGAACGCCAGTCGGGCGGCGGGGGTGTCGGCAGGGGCATTGCTCAGGCTGTACTGGATCTCGGTCGGCGTCTCGACCTCCCGGCGCACGATCAAGTGCCACGGTCGCGCCTGGGCTTCTTCACCATCCCACAACCAGACCCGTTGATGGAGCATCTCCACCTGCAACGCGCCTTTCGTGCCATTCCGCAAGGTCACGGGTTGCCAAGCGCTCGGGGGTTGTTGTGCAACCCGGTGGTCGACCCGCAGGGCGGGGGTCTGCGCCTGAAGCACCCGCGGCGGGCGACCGCGCGGATGCGCAGGCGGTGGGATGATCGGTTGCGGATCCGCCAGGTACATCCGCTGGTCCTGATGCACATCCCCGACGAAAACCTCGCCTTGCGCCTCAAGGGCGCGCAGGAAGGCCGGATCACTGCCATAGAAGCCATCAAAACCCACCCGGGCAAAACCGATCCCCTGCTGACGGGCGTGGATGATCATGGCCAAAGCCAAGTCGGTTTTGCGCTGGAAGCGGCGCTGAGCCTTGGGAATGCCCGCTGCCTGACAGCGCGCCGCATCACGAGTCCAGTCTTCGGGCAAAAACAATCGTTCGTCCATCAGCGTCGCGTCGGAGCCCCGGCTCAACGCGGCAAACACCCCCACTGGGCAGTTCTCGACTTTGCCCAACTGACCGCACCACTGTCGGCCCACCCCGACGGAGTGCGTGCCCTTCTTGGGTACGCCACTGTCATCAATGAGCAGGGCGCTGTCCTCATGCCCCCCCAACAACCGGTTGGCCTCTTGGGCCACCTGATCGAGGACCGCGCGTTCGGACCCAGCGGATTCGCTCACCCTATGCTGCAACGTTTGACGGTCAGTCTCTGGAACGACCTCTTCTATGCGTTCCATGTTCTTGGTTTCCGCCTGGATCAATCCCTGAACGTACTGCTGAGCCGCCGTCTCGACCGTCCGCGTCTGCTGGCGGAAATGCCCTCGGAAGCGATCACAAAAGTCCAGGAACCAGCGATTCCCGGCCTCTTATTTTTGTGACATAGATTTTTAAGGATATTTTTCGCAAACGTCATTTAATTATACGAAAAAAGTCCTTATAAATCAAGACGCCGGGAATTGCTGTCCAGGAACCGCTGACCCATCCCGGCCAACAATCCCACTTCCGCAGAGGCGGTCGAGTTTTTTTGAGGCGTCCGAGGAGGTCTCTTTCATACGCTACCTTATGAATCTTGTGTTTTGATCAAAATTAGATTATCTCTTTTTGATTATAAATCAAACAGATAAATCTGACAAAGTAGAATTAATCCTTCTCCGCTACCCACGACCCCTCCTGAAACAGATCGGCGATTCCGCGCGCCGCCGCTTCCTGCGCGACCATCTGCTCGTATTGGTGCAGGCCCGCCGTAAAGCGGGTCAATAACAACCGCTGCACGGCTCCGATGAGCCGGGAGACCGGCAGGGAAGGGCGCCCACGTTGCGTCCAGCGGTACCCTGATGTCCGTTCCCGACCGAGGAGCGCGGCCAGACGGGTCTGGGGAACGGCTTGACCCGTGACCTGACTCACGAGCGCCAACAACTCCTCGGGCGTCGGTTCGCGGGGCGCCAGTTCCGGGAAACAGTCGTAGAGACGGATGGCGAGTGCGACCGTAGGGCTGGGGATTGGTTGATCTCCCCGCTTTTTCCAGGCCGACCAGCTCGATGGGGAAATCCCGAGCAGCGCACAACACTCGGCGGGCGTCCGGTTCAACCGGGCCGCGAACAGGGGGAGGTCCTGGCCCAGCACCGGACGATCAGCAGGAATGGCAGGCATCGGCATGAGAGAATAATCCAGCTTTGTTGTTTTAAGTTTATTTTATAACCACTATTTTCTATAATTTATACCAAATTTAGGTTCAAGGCGATAATATTAAAATTATTGTAAGACCATCTGCTTTATCGAGGTTCATCTGACTGATGGCTCCTACCCGCCTGGATATTCCGCTGGCCTGCGTTTTTCCCGGACGCTTGCCGACTGTCGAGCGTTACGCCGCCGCGTTGCGGTTTCTGGGTCTGGAATCGGGCGATGTCGTGGCGATGTGGCTGGATCCCGCAGCGCCTGAAGCCATCCGCGTGCAACGGGCTTGCTGGCGCGTGGGCGCGGCGGTCGCGCTGTGGACGGAGGAATCCTGTGATTCCCCTCCGCTCGATGCGCTCTTGACGCTCACCAGCCCTACGCTGCTGATCGGCCAGTGGGGACGGGATAAAGACTTGGATGCACTGGGTGAGCGACTCAATGTCGAATACGTGTTGACCGTCGGGCCTGAAGGCGAGGGAAGCCTGGACGATTTCGCGGTTATTGCGGAGCCTCAGTTCGAACGCGCTTCAAACCATCACATCAATCCGGTCTTGCTGATCTGGATCAAAATGTACGGTGGTGGACAATGGCGACGATTGACCCCCGATGAACGGATGGTTGCCGGGATCGCTGTTGCGGACTTTGCCGAAATACCAGGTTTCCCGCTGTAGCGTACTCCGTTTGACACCGCCGATAGGCATCCACCGCGTGCGTCTCGGTCCGATCCGGATGATCAACCGATTCCAAGGCCTCGCCATTAAATTTTCAATATGTTAAATATTTTCAATATGTTAAGATGGATCATCGTGAGTATATATTCGTAAGATTGAACCCTTTTCTTTAGGAAACATTGAGATACCATCGACCTGTCGGATTTACCTTCCTTCTTTTTCCCCTAATTTTTTAAAAAACACCTTCGCAGCGCTTTGAGGACCCCCTTCTGTGGGAGTTTTCGCCGATCCGGCCCCCCCTACAGGTGTTTATAGGTAAATATAGGGTAATACAGGAGGGGGTAGAATTCGCTTTTAAATTCATATAGTTATGGCATGTTTTTGTGAGTAAATATTCGTGAATTTGTGAGTAAATATTCGTGAATTTGTGAGTAAATATTCGTGAATTTGTGAGTAAATATTCGTGACCTGTGAGTAAATATTCGTGGGTGTGAGACTTGTCTAAGGGTAAACGTTCAGGCCATTCCCCCAGGTGATGGGGGGTGTCCGGTCTATACAGGAGGTTGGGAGGGGGATATGTCGCTATGCCGATGAACTGCTCTCCCTGCTGAGAGGGGGAGTGAATGGTTCCATTTGTGGATAACCCTGCTTCTGGTCACTTTTGTTGAGCTGATCTATGCTTATAGCCATGAATCCAAGGGCAAGCTTCAAAAAATTAAAATGAAAAACAAAAACTTAAATGAAATGATCACTGAGTCTCTGGCGATTGAGGCCGAAGAGGCCAAAGATGCTGGCGCCATTGGCTTTATTTCGAGAGCGCTTACCCAAGCTACGCTGCCGCATCGTCCGATCAAGGGAAACGAATTTACTAGAAGTAACGGAAATTTTACTCTTTCGATCATTTCGCCTAGCGTTATTGGCCTACCCTACGGGAACATCCCTCGACTGCTCGTCTCTTGGGTGACATCCGAAGCGGTGCGTGTTCGGTCCCCTGAACTTGAGCTGGGACCTTCTCTATCGCACTTCATGCGGGAATTGGGGCTCATTCCAAGTGGTGGAAGGTGGGGTGGTATCACCAGGCTCCGCGAACAGATGACTCGGCTCTTTGCTTCTTCGGTCACTTGTATCTACCAAGATAATCACAGGACTGGTATATACGGGGTAAAAATCGTTACAGAAGCGCGTTTGTGGTGGGATCCAAAGTCACCCGATCAGATACCACTCTGGAAATCTTCTCTTAAACTTGGAGCCGATTTTTATAGCGAAATTATTAACAACCCCATTCCAATTGACATGCGGGCGCTTAAGGTTCTGAAGAGGTCCCCAATGGCTTTGGACATTTACTGCTGGCTGACCTACCGCATGTCTTATTTACGCAAGAAAGTAGAGATTCCTTGGTCTGCCTTGGAAATGCAATTTGGAGCGGATTACGGGCGAACTATTGATTTTAAGGTCAACTTCCTCAAGCAACTTCAATCTGTCCTCGTAGTCTATCCTGAAGCGCATGTTGATGAAGGAGAAAAAGGCCTATTGCTAAAACCCAGCAAGCCGCATATCGCGCAAACTTCCAAGCCTCTTCCAGGAAGTTTGACGACCAAGCATCAATCAACTCCATTTCCCTCTCCTTTCGTAGAAACCTCGGTTACTGAACCGAAGGTTTCCTCCTCCCCACATCCTCCTCACGTGAAGGTGAGCTTACCTGAACCTGTTGTGACTCAGACGCTTGAAAGTTCGGCCATCCGGCTTTCAACGGAAACCTACGAGAAGGCGAAAAAGGCTGCTCCTGGCTGGGATGTCTACGCGCTCGAGCATGATTGGCGCGCGTGGATTGCCAATAAAGAAATACCAAAGAATCCTGACGCTGCTTTCATTGGTTTCTGTAAGCAGAGGTTTCAAAAGAAAGGAAAACCATAATAAGAATTTTTTAATTTTTTAATGCAGTAAGCCCAGATAGATTTGTAGCAGGTTTTGTTTTTGTGATGTGGATAGATGGTACCTTGCCTTAATTTTTCTAGTTGTGGGTTGGATAGAAATCGCTTGATCTTGACTTCATGAGTATGTGAGTATATGAGTATCCTTACTGATACTCACGGGAACGAGCATGACGGTCATTGCGGTGTTGAACGAAAAAGGCGGGGTAGGCAAGACCACCATCGCCACCAACCTCACCCGGGGTTTTCAACTGGCGGGTGAGGCGGTGATCCTGATTGACAGCGACCCCCAGGGCAGCGCGCGCGACTGGTACGCCGCTGCCGGCGAAGACAACGCGCTCCCGCCGGTGGTTGGCATGGACCGGCCGCCGCTGTTCAAAAACCTCAAGAGCGTCACCCAGGGCTTCGCCTGGGCGATCATCGATGGGTCGCCGGGCATCGAGGAACTGGCCGTGGCTGCCCTCAAGGTGGCCGACCGGGTGCTGATTCCGGTCCAGCCTTCGCCTTACGATATCTGGGCCGCCGAATCCCTCGTGGAACTGGTCAAAGCCCGGCAAGACGTCACCGATGGCAAACTCAAGGCGGCATTCCTGGTGTCGCGGCAGATCGTGGGCACCAAACTCGCCGGCGAGATCCGCGCGGCCCTGGAGGGCTATGGCTTGCCGATTTTTAAAGCGTTTACCAGCCAGCGGGTGGTCTACGCCAACAGCGCCGCTCAGGGGTCCACCGTACTGGACGCCGAACCCCAGGGGGTGGCGGCCGAGGAAATCCGGACTCTCGTTCAGGAGATTCGGACATGGCGTTGAAAGCGGGCCGGCCGACGGGAAGAACCCCTGAACATATCGACCGGGTGCGGCAGCAACTGGCCGTGGCAGATGGCGAGGCGCGGCTGAACGTGCGGATGCCAAAATCGGAATATCGGCGCCTGCGGCGATTCGCTCTGGAGGCCGACATGAGCGTTTCGGATGTGGTTCGAGTCGCCTTGAAGGAGTATATGAGTAAAATCACCGATGAGTCGGTAAGTCAGTGAGTCAATGAGTCAATCATCCGGTGAGTCAGTGAGTTGATCAGTCAATGAGTTGATCAGTCGGTGAGTCGGTGAATCGGTGAGTCGAGGGATCGGGAAGGAAAAACCATGAGTGGAGCGAGCGAGATCTATCATCAGGACTTTCACGCCTGGGCGATGCGCAATGCCGAACTGATCCATCAGGGGCGTTTGGCCGAGATCGATGGAGAACACGTCGCCGAGGAGCTGGAGAGCATGGGGAAGAGCCAACAGCGCGCCTTGGGCAGTCGGCTGACGGCACTGCTGGCGCATTTACTAAAATGGCGCCACCAGCCCGGGGGACGCGGCGCCCGTTGGCGCAACACGATCACTCTCCAGCGCATCGAACTGGAAGAACTGCTCGAGGAAAACCCCAGCCTGCGCCCCATGCTGCCCGCCGTGGCGCCCGGTGCCTATCGGAAAGCCCGCTTGTGGGCCGCCAATGAAACGCAGTTGGACTTGGGGACTTTCCCGACGATTTGCCCCTTCGGGCTGGAAGAAATGCTGGATGAGGACTTCTGGCCGGACTGACCGGAATACGGTGAGGAGGAAAGATGGCGCTCGACGTGGTGGATCATGTGTTGCTGGGCATGGCTCAGCGCCAGCACGAGCGGTTTTTGAAGCAGTTGCGCGATGGTGAGTTGCGCGAACTGCACGAGCGGTTGGCGACCAAGACGGCGGCCAACGAAGGCCATGCAGCCATCGTGAAAGCGCTGGTTGAAGCCTACCAGCGAGGAGATCACTTGGCAGTTGACGATATCCTGGGTAATTACGAGCGTCGCCGGCAGATTTACCGAGCGGCATTTTCCCCCACTTATAATGCCCTCAGACCCTAACGGACAGGATTATTATCGTTTTGACCTGATCTGAGTGGTTGCACGGACGCCGCCGTATCCAGCCGCTTCAAATCAGGCACCCGATTGGCTCGCCAGCGCTGGATTCCCCCTTCCACCGTCTTCACCCCCGAGCGCAGGGAGCCTTCCGACCGATGGCCCAGTTCGGCGGTGTCCAGGGCCTGCTCCAACGCGCCGCCGAGCCAGCGCAAAGCGGCATCCGGCAGGCGATGGATCAAGCCAAAGCATTTCAGGGTGAGGTCCACTGCGACCAGCACGAATACCACCAGCAGGCCGGTGACCACCACCGGGCCGGTGACGTTGCCGCTGGCGGCATTGATCGCCGCTACGATGAACAGCCCGCTGACCAGTTGCAGCAGGTAATAGCTGATGATCGTCGCGGCCAGCAGGCCGAACACCATCAGCGCCGGCCGCAGCAGCAGCGCCAGCAGCAGAAGGTAGCCGTTCAGCGTTTCGGCGGTGAAGCCCTTGCCGTTGCGCAGGTACCAGATCGCCCACAGGGGCGCCGCCAGCAGGGCCTCGAACACCAGCAACACCCACTGCAGCGCCCCGACGGTCCAGATGATGAACGGCGCCAGGGGAAGATAAATCGCCGCCATCAGGGCGAAGGCGAGGAGGGCGAGGGCGATCATACCGACGATCAGCCCGCCCAGCGACAGCGCCCCGCCGGTTTTTCCGTCCCATTGGCCCAGTACGTCGGTTATACCGCCGACGAGGGTCGCCAGCTTGCCGGCGGGCATGATCTGCACGAGGGCGGTGGCGCCGACCAGCGTCAGCACGGCCGCCAGCAGGGCGTGCCCCAGGCTGGCCAGGGCGAACAGCGGATGCACCGTGCCGAACAGGTGGTGCTGGATCCAGTCCAGGGTCCAGCGCAGAAAGCCGCGCGAGGCGTCGTCGAGCCGGCTGTTGTTCGGATCGCCCTTGAGCAGGCCGGCGTCCCGGTCGGTTTCCGCTTCGGCCAGCAGGGCGGTCAGGCGGTCGAGGGTATGACGGTACGTTTCCACGTCCTCCAGCGGCAGTTTTTCCCAGGCCCGGATGGGATAGGGCTCCGGCACGTTCAGAGCCAGCTTGTTTTGGTATTCGCTGAGGGCGGCCAACCGGTAGAACCAACTGCCCGCCGAGAGCCAACCCTCGTCCTTGGCCGCCGCCGCAAACTCCGCGAAAGCGCGCTGTCCCGCCAAATCGATCGCGGTCAGGATCTCCGCCTGCAGATTCTGCACGAAGTGTTCGGCGGCGGCATCGATCAGGCTCAGGCACTGCCGGTGGGTCAGACGGCCGGTGGGATCGGTCACGCATTCGGTCAGGGCGCCCTGACCCTGGACGATGCGCTCGGCCAGGGGCTTGAGTTCCTCGCGCAGCCGCAGCGCCGTCCGTTCGTGCGCCGCCATCAGCGTGGCGGCGAGGGCTTGGCGCACGTCGTCGGCGAATCCGAACAACCGCGCTACCCAGTGCAGGAAGCCGTCGAGCGCGTCGAGACCGGTGGCGCCCTGCTCGGGTTCGATGCCCTGATGCGGTTCGCGAATGACGAAGCCGCCGCAGGCCGCCTCGCCCATGCCGGTCACCGACCAGCGTCCGCCCCGTTCCTGGTAATGGCCCAGTTCGCCGGCGCGACTGACATAACGGACCTCGTAGCGGGCGGTTCCCCGCGCCGGTAAAGTCTTCACCACCTGCTCGCAGACGTTGGAGGCCAGCATCGCCACGGCCAGTTGCCGCGCCTGGGGCGGGGGCGGCGGTGCGAAAATCGTGGTTTTGGCGAACTGATCGACCGCCGTCGACCAGACGGCGTCGGCCAGGCCGACCCCACTCAACGTGACCCACAACACGATCACCTGGATGAAACTGTAACCGTTGACCAGCGGGATCAGCATCGAGGCGGAGAGGACGATCCGGATCGGGGTCCAGGTGGTGGAACGGTCCTGGCCGAGGGCCTCGCCCTCGTGGGCGGTGTCGAGCAGCGCCGCAACCAGCTTGACGAACACGACGATCCCCAGCAGGAACAGCAGGAAGCCATTGAACAGCGAAAACATCTCGCCGAACGGCCCACGGTCGCTGGCGCTCAGGCCGTCGGCCAAGCGAACCCGGCCGATCACCGACCCCAGGATACCTTGCAACAGGTGGAGGCTGATATCGCCACCGGCAGGTTCGAGGTTCCGGGTCGGATCGAAGGTATAAGCCGATTCGGTTGAAAGCGGGGCCGCCTGGGCATGCGCGGGGGAAAGCGGCGCCAACAGCGCGACCGTGAACAAGACCACTGGCAACAACGCCAGGCGAAAAGCGAATTCAACGGTCGGCCGGTTCATGGGAAGTGCTCCGTAGCGAGGAGACGGCGGCTGGCCAGGCGGCCGGCCACCACTGAAGAGGATGGGTCAGGAAGACGCGCGGTGGCCCGGCGCGTTGGTGGCGCATCAACCAGCAGCGGTAAGCGGGATGCAGCGCCAAGCCCAGCAGGGTCGCGGTGGAACCGAGACTGGCCAGGGCGCCCCCCAGGTCACCGAGCAGCAACCGGTGCAGCAGTACGGCCGTGCTGGCGCCGGCCGCCCCCAGCAGCCACCACGCCATCCAGGCCTGTCGCCGGTAATCCTCCATCGGCCCGATGATGATGCCGTCACGATGATCGCCGACCTCGACCGCCCGAGCGGTGGAAGAGAGATTCGATGAAGTCCCAGTGGCCGCGGCGATCAATCCCTCGATCCGGGATCGCGAGCGATGGATCGTTCCGGCGACACCACCGAACAGATCCTGGCGGTAGCGGCGCAGACGTCGTTTCAGGAAATCGCGCAAGCGGAAAGCTCCAAGGGGGATAGCCTTTTTAATATTTGTTTATTATTCTATTAAAAGCAATATATATGAATGGGAGGCGCTGGTGCATCGCGAACGTAGCCCCATCCGGCCTGGTGGTATCCGCGAAGGCCTCGCCGTGCTGGTAGCGGCGGTGGGGCTCGCGATGGCGCCGGTGGCGCGGGCGGACTGTGATGGTTGCGTGGTCGCCGCCATTCAGGAACTGAAAGGCGAAATGGTCCGGCAGTTCGCCGAGTTGAAAAGCCACCTGTCCGCCGAAATCAAAACGCTCCGGCAGTCGGGCGCCCAGGTCGAAAAGGATTCGCTGCGGGCGCAGCAGGACATCGGCTTTATGTTGCCGACCGGCGGCTGTGAATCCGCCACCGCGGCAGCGGCGGCAGGTCCGGCGCGCGACCGGGCGGAAGCCTATCTGCGGGCGTTCAATCACCTGCGCCGCCCCGAGAAAACCGGCACGGCGGCGAGCCGGGCGATGGTTGAAGCCTATCTGGCCGACTATTGCGCGCCGGAGGATGTCGGCGTGCGGGGTTGCAGCCGGGCGAGCGTGCGGCCGAACGCCCCCTTTCTGGCCGAAACCCTGTTATCGGGTTCCGGGGTCGGGGCGGCGCCCGACTCGACCCGACCCAACAGCTACCTGCCCGAGGTGTTGAGTTTCAATCCAGATCGGGTGCTGGACGCCCGGCGGTTCATCGATAACCTGGTCGATCCGTATCCGCTGGACGATTTGCCCAAGGACCTGCAAGGCACGCCGCAGGGGATGGCGTTCTGGATGCGCAAGAAAGTCTACGAAGGCCGGTTGTCGGTGGCGCGCCATGCGTTGAACCACGCGCTGGCGCTACGCGTGCCCTCGGCCGCCTTGCGGGGCTGGCTGGAGCGGGTTTGGCGGGAATCCAGGGCCGACGAGCACCTCGCTGCGTTGCAGGCCCAGCTCCCGGAACAGATTTCCTACGCCGAACTGCTCAAGACCGAGGTGGATCGGCGCTACGCGTCGCCGTCCTGGTACGCCGGCATCGCCGGCAGTCCCGAGGCGGCCGTGTTGCGGGAACTGGCCTACATGGCGGCGCTCCAGCTCAACCTAACCTATTTGCGCTTCCGCCAGGGCGAGCGGCTGGAATTGCTGCTGGCCGAGCAGGTCGCCACCGGTGCGGATGCCCACCAGCGTGGCCCGCTGCTGGCGGAGCTGGTGGCGGCCAACCGGCTGGTCAACCCGGGTTCGACCAGCGCGACCGGCCACTCCGCGCCCGCTGTGACCACGCCATCGTCGCCCGATCCGCCGACGCCCTAGCGCCGCCGCCATCCCATCCACCCTTTTATCAATATCGAGGAAAACCGCGATGCTGCAATCCACGTTCGAACAGATGAAGTCGCGCACGCGAGTCCCGGCGCTGCCGCCGCCCGAGCTGCGGGTCCATCCCGCCGACGAGGACGGTGATCGACCCAGCGGCGATCCTGACACCGAAGCCCGCCATGACCGGGCTTGCGCCGCCGCGCCGCCGGATGTGGCTGCGACCGCGAGCGCCTAGCCGGAGCCGGACGATGAGCGGCGGCGACCGATCCCACGATCCCTTCGAGTGGCTGTGGATGACCGGGCTGGCCCTGGGCGTCGGTTGGGTGGCGTGGCAGTTCCTGGGCGCCGATCTGGTGGCGCTGACCTTGCGCCTCAAGCTGGCCGAACTCGACCTGCTGCATCGACTCGGGGCTGGTGATACTGAAAGCCAGGCACTGGCGAACGCCGTGCGCGACGTTCTAGCGGCACCGGCCCCGGTATCGGTCGCTCTGTGGGGCCGCTTGCTGGACCAGGTCGGCCGGGTATGGCGCTGGCCGGTGGTGATGGGACTGGTCGTGGTAGGCGTGGGATTGCTGGCGCTGCATCCGGCGGAACGGTTCCGTCGCCGCTTCGATCTGCGCGGGCTGGCGGAGGCGATGGGGGCGCAATGGCCGTATGCCCTGCACGCCTTGCGGCGCGGGAACATCCATCTCGCGCTCGACCATCCCCGCTGGGGGATGGCGCTGGCGGAATGGGCGTTCGTCGATCGGTTCGATTTGCTGGTGGATCCGGCAGCCGAGCCGCCAGAATTGCACCGCGAACGGACCCGGACGGCACTGGCGCGCCAGTTGGGCGAACCGTGGCGCGGCGCGGACGCATTGCCCCCTCACGCCCAAGCCTTGGCCGGCCTGTTCGCGCTGCGCGCCGTTGCGTCCGTTACGACCGACGAACGAGCCGCCGCCGACCTCGACCGGCAGGCCTTTGCCGGGCTGCGCGAGCTGGCCTGGCGAGCCGCGCGGCGCAAGCGCAACGACTATCGGCCGGTGGCGGCCGATTATCGGCGGCTCATCCAGGCGACGCGCTCCTATCTCGATCATGCCGCGATCCAGGAAGTGATCGGCCAGCATGGCTACACCCACACCGTGCTAATGCGCTTGCTAGACGAGGCGCGCCGGGGAGGCGTGCTCCCGCCGGCCCTGTTCACCTGGCTCAAGGGGGTGGACCGTCCGCTGTGGTACGCCCTGACCTCGCTGGGCCGCCGGGCGCCGTTCGTCGAAGCGCTGGGAGCTTGCGCGCACTACACCGCCGAGCGGCGGATGGGGAGCGCGCTGTCCGGTCCAGCGGTGGAAGGCGCGGTGGAGGCGCTGGCCGCCGCCCTCCCGCGCGCCACCCGCCCGTCGAGTCGGGACGCGCCGGCGGCGGAAGACTATCCCTGAGCGCCCCATCTGGAGGGAGCCCATGTTTCACGTGAATCCCGCCATGCCGACGCTTCGGCTGACGACTACCGTTCTGCTGGCGCGTCAAGTCGACCACCTGACGCTGATTTCCCTGGCTGGCGTCCGTGCGCTCGATCTCCGGGTGGAGTCGGCGCCGGAGCGCGGCGGCCATGCGCTGGTCGCCGAGTTCGCGGTGGAGTCGGAGACTTCAGGCCATCGCCGGGTGCTGGCGACTTATCCCACCGAGGCCGAAGCGCTGCGCCAGCTCGACCGGTTGACCCGATCTCCGCGGCGGTGGACGGCGTGGCTGGCGCGAGGCGCCGCCGGGCTGGCCATCCTGTTCGCGATCTGGTTTCTGTTCTTCCTGCCGGTGGAGGGCGACCGGCTCGCCGTGCCCACCCGCAACGGCGCGGGCCAGGGCGAACCGGTGGCGCCGGTAACCCGGACGCCGCTGCCGCGCCCTGATCGCGGCGAATGGCCCCCACCGGCGCGGGTCGACGATCCCGCCGCCAACTCGGTTAGCCCGGCCCGCAGTGAAGCGGCGGGCCGGCTCGACCGGTAAGCACGGGGCCGATCCACGATGTCCCATTCCACGCTCCCGCGCGGGGTCGATCCCGGTCAGGTGGTCCATCCCCGATTTTACCTGCGCGACATTCAGACGCCGTTCCAGCGGTTCCAGCGCGCGTGCCGCCAGCCGCGCCTCCTGGGCGTGGCGAGCCTGGTAGGGGCCGGGGTGGTGTATCGGTATCCGGCCGTGCTGGACCTCGGCCTGCTGGCGGGAATGGTCCTGGTCGTGGTGGGTTGGCGCCTCAAGCCTCGATTGCCGCTGAAATTGCCCGACCGTTATCGGGGTACCGATCCCCACGATCTCAAGCCCGGATCGGAGACGGCATGCCACCGCGCGCGCGGGGTGTTCCATCTCGGTAACGACCGGCGGTCCGGCGCCGAGTTGTACGTGACCGAGGACGAAGTCCGCACCCATCTGCTGATCCTGGGCGGAACCGGCGCCGGCAAGACCGAAGCGATGCTCGGGCTGGCGGCCCAGGCGCTGCTGTGGGGGTCCGGCTTCGCCTTCAAGGACGCCAAGGGCGATACCGCGCTGTGGGCGAAGACGTTCGCGCTGGCCCGGGCCTGCGGGCGCGAGGATGACCTGTACGTGGTCAACTACCTGACCGGCGCCGCGACCGTGGATCCGGATGCACCGGTGGAACGACGGCTCAGCAATACCTTCAACCCGTTTGCCACTGGCTCCGCCGACACCCTGACCCAGTTGCTGGTGGCGCAGATGGCGGAGGCGGGCGGCGATTCGGCGACCTGGAAGGACAAGGCCATCGGCCTGCTGACCGTGGTGGTCCGGGTGCTGGTGGCGCTGCGCGACCGGGGCGTGGACGAACGGGGCGAGCCATTCACCTTCGACGTGCTGGCGCTGCGCCGGGCCTTGCCGCTCGATGCGCTGATCGACTGGTCCCTGCGCGCCGCGTATCAGGTGGACGGCTTCACCCTGCCGGCCGCCGTCCAGGCCGGCCTGCAGCACTATCTGGACAGCGTGCCGGGGTTCCGGGAGCCGCGCCAGCTCTGGGAACAGCAAAACCCGGAGGTTCCGTTCACCGCCGAGGTCATCCGCGCGCGGAGCTACCCGACCCAGCCGGAGCCGCAAACCTACGTGCAGCACGGCTACCTGATCAATCAATTCAACCGGATGCTGACCCAACTGGCGGACGTGTACGGCCACATCTACCGGGTCCGGCAAGGGGAAGTGGACTTCGCCGACCTGGTGCTCAACCGCCGCATCCTGCTGGTGCAGTTGCCGGCGTTGGAGAAGAGTCCCGACGAGCTGGCCAGCCTGGGCAAAGTGATCGTCGCCGCGATGAAGACTATGCTGGCGGTCGGTCTGGGGGCGCGGCTGGAGGGCACCCATCGGGAGGTGATCGTCAGCAAGCCGCTCAACGCCCCGTCGCCGTTTCTCGACTTCAACGACGAGTACGGCTACTACGCGGTCAAGGGCTTCGCGGTGGTGGCCGCGCAGGCCCGCGCGCTGGGGTTCGCGGTGTGCTTCGGCGGCCAGGATTCCCCGAGCTTCGGCAAGGAATCCAAGGAAGAAGCGGCGGCGATCTTCGGCAACACCCTGATCAAGATCGCCATGAAGATCGAGGATGCGCAGGAGACCTTCGAACTGTTTCAAAAAACCGCCGGCGAAGCCTGGGTGACCCCGACCAGCGGCTTCGCCCGCCACGACAACGCCTGGCTCAGCCATTATTATCACGATACCCGCAGCGCGGGCGTGGAGAAGCGCTCGCGGATCGACCTGCTCGACCTCCGCGACCAGCGGGCGGGGCAGGCGCACATCTTTCAAGGGTCCACCCTGATTCGCGCCGAGTTGTTCTACGCCCGGCCGCCCACCGCTCCGGCCTATCGGCTCAACCGCTTTATCGAACTCTTGCCGCAAACCCCGGACGCCATTCAGGCCCAGCAGGACCGGCCGGCGATGCCCGAGGCATTGCGATGGCCCGATCCGGACGGCCTGCGCGCGGCCATCGGCGCGATTCTGGACACGCCGAACGCGCTGCTGGACCTCCTGAACCTCCCCCACCGTCCCGAACTGGCGGCGCTGCGTCGGAGCGATGATCCAGCCCCCTTCGTGACGGGCCTGATCACCTGGGTGCTGGACACCTGTCGGACCCAGGAGCGCGAGTTCGTCGCTGCGTTGGCCACGGTCGAGGAGGGGGAGGAGATGGTGACGCCGGCGGAGGAAGAGACGCTGTACCACGTCGGTCTCGGCGCCGGGCAACCCCCGCTGGCCGTCTATCAGGACCAACCGGACGATGGACTGTCGGGGACTGGTTCCGACCTGGAAACCGTCCAGGTTACCCCGATCACTCCCATCGGATTCCAGGAAGCAGCGCGCCGGCTCGATCCCGATTTCGCCCACCTGAATCCCGCTCCGGCCCACCGCTCGGATGCGCTGCCGCTCGCGGCGGTGAGCAGCCTTGGGGTGCTCGATGCCGGGGACGTCCTCGCCCAAGTGGAACCGAACCGCGAGCGGATTCGCTCGGACTGACCCTGCTGGAGCGCACGATGAACGGCCGATTTCTCCCTACGCTTTCCATTGCCTTCCTGGTCGCGGGCGTCGCGAACCCCCGGATCGCCGCGCCGGACCCGTTACCCACCGAGCCACCCGCCCCGTCGGCGGGTGTCCCCGTTTCACCTCCGGTCGCCCCGGCGCCTGCCGGAGCGTACCCAGCGGCGATTCAAACGCTGCTGGACCGTGGAGGTCGGCTGGCCAGGCGCGGGGTGGTGGGCGATTTGCCCTTCTGGACGATCGAGACTCCGGCTGGCCAGCAGACCTATGTCACCAGCCCGCGCGGCTTGATGATCCGGGGGCAGGTGTACGACTCCGGTGGGCTACTCAAGCTCGATACCACGGCGGCGGTCCCGGTCATCCTCGATCCGGCCCGCCAGCGCCGCGAGGGGCTTGAGCCGCTACTCGGTGGGATGGATCCCGTTCCCCCACCATCTGCCGGACTGACGGACGGTTCGCCGCCGGCGGTGGCGGCGGCGCTCGATGACTCCTTGGCGGCGGTGGAAACCCTGGTTCGGGGAGCGACTGGTCCCGAAGCGGTCTGGGCGGATCTCGGTCAAGCGACCACGATCGAAGAAGGCGCCCGTGACGCCCCGCTGGTCTATGTGTTCATCGATCCCTATTGCCCGTATTGCCACCAACAGTGGCGCCTCCTGCGCCAAGCTATCACGGATGGCAGGCTCCGGGTCCGCTGGGTGCCGGTCGTGGTGCTCGAAGCCTCGAAGCGTCAGCTTCCCCGGGTCTTGGGTCTGCTGCCGCCCACCGACACCGAAGGGCTGGCGCGCTGGATGACGCGGCACGTTGGCGAGTTTCGCACCGACGCCCAGGCCAAGTTGGCGCTGGCTCGCAATCAGGCGTTGTTCGGTCGGCTTCAGGCCAATAAGGTTCCGGCGCTGCTGTACCGGGCGGCGGATGGTCGGGTCATCCTGCGTGCCGGTTTGTCGCCCTTGGCGCCTGCGGTGACCGCGCGATGACGCCAGGCCGGCATAATGACTCACTCGCTCACCGACTCAAATATTCACTGACTTATCGACTTACTGACTCACTGACGTATAGACTCATAAACTCACTGACTCACATGATCACTCATCCATTCGCTCTTCGAGCGACCTCCGCCGAGGTGAAAGCATGAGCGCTCCACAGAATGTTCACGTGAATCCCCTCTACCTGGGAACCTATCTGGCAGCCCGGATCCCGATGGCGACGGCAGCGGACCAACTGGCCGCATCAGAGCCCTTCCAGAAGGAGACCGATCAGCCCTTATCCCCACCTCGGATGGAAGGCAATATTCAGATCGCGGACGCAGCTCTACCGGTCGAGGGTGAGGCCGATCCACAAATGGCAGTCCGCCAGCGGCTCGCAATGATTTTGGCGGGCGGCGCGCTGCACGCGGACCTGGTGGCCGCCGTTCTCGATCAACCGACCACCGAATCGCTTACCATCGAGGCGCTGGAAGCCGATCAGGTCCAGGCGGGCCAGTGGATCGAAGCGACCACGCAGGAGTTGGCGCGCGCTTGGAACGGGGCCAGCGCCGGCGCTACCGACGCGGGCGCCTCGACGCCCGTTGACCGGCTGCCGGACGAGCACCGTTACGAAATCGCGCGGGTGCTGGTCGATTTTTTGCGCGAGCATCCCGACGGGCCGATGCGGATCGAGCCGGCGCGCCTGGCTACTTATCTGACCGCCCCCGAAACCGCCCACCGGTCGGTCGCTCCGGATTGGGGGCAACGGCTGGTGGAAGCCCGCGTGCTGGCCCGCGTGCTGGATGCGGCCCTGCGGTGCGACTTCCAGCGGGAGGTGAAAACAGTGCTCGGCGAAGCCTGGACCGCCATCGCCGGGACCGCCGAGCGGCAGGCCGACCGGCTCGATCAGGTCCTCGCCCTTGCTCCCGAAGCGCGGCGGATCGCCTGGCAGCGTCTGCTGGATGTCCGTGGCGTACTGTATGCCGCGACGTTGGCGCGGGTCCATCGCGATTCCGTGCGGATGATTCAGGCCTATCAGGACTGTCTGAACGCCGGGGATGCCGCCGGCGCGGACCGGCTGGCGCGAGCGTACCAGGATCGCCGCCTGGGGTATGCGGGGGTTGCGCATTATTTCCAGGTCGCTGTCGAACCCCTCGACCGTTGGACACGGGCCAGCTTGGCGAGTCCACCGGAACCCCCAGTACGGGAGACGCCCGCCGCCGCGTCGAGAAGCCCACCCGGCGCGGTCCGGCGGCGGCCACCTGCACCGGCCCCGTCCGGCGGGGGAGGGAACGGGCCATGACCGACCCATACGACGTGACGGACTCCGACCGGAACGACCGCTGGCCGCAACGGATCGCGGCGCTGGCGCGGATCGTGGACCAGCTCGCCCCGGCCGGGTCGCTCGATCCCGACGCCTGGCTCCAGACCTTGACCCTGGCGCGGTTGATCGAAGCGCTGTCGAGCGAATCCGGCGTGGCAGCCGCCTTGCGCGGCGACATCCGCGATGATCTGGAGCAACTCCCTGGGTCTGCCGAAGGCAACACGCCCCGGCTCCGCCTCTACCACGAAGTCACCTGCTTGCTGCTCGCCGGCGGCGTCGAACCCCTGACCGCCACCGAGATCGAGGAACTGGGCTTGTCGCCCTGGGACGAGAGCGAGGAGGAGTGATGGCGGCTTCTACCCGTCGCGGGCGCGGTTCCCACCCCGATCTTTATCAGGAAGTGACCGATCGCATCGTGGCCATGATCGAGGCCGGCGCCGCGCCGTGGCGGAAGCCCTGGACCACGCCTCGACTCCCCGGCGTGCCCGCCTTGCCGGTCAACGCCGCGACCGGCCAGCCCTATCACGGTATCAACGTGTTGCTGTTACTACCATTGTCCATGTTGTTCGGCGATCCGCGCTGGTGCAGCTACCGGCAAGCCGAAGCGCGCGGCTGGCAGGTGCGCCAGGGGGAACGGGGAACGCCGATTTGTTTTTACAAGCTGCTGGAGGTCGGGCCGGAGGATCGGGACGACCTGGGAGCGCTGGTGGGGGAGGGGGATGAAGCGGTCCGGACCGTGCCCCTGCTGCGGCGCTCGACGGTGTTTCACGCCTCGCAGATCGAGGGCCTGCCGACGCTGGAGGAGGCCTACGGCGCGGGGGAGCCCTCGCTGGAGGCGGCGTGGGACGCGGAAGCCCGCCTGGAGGCGCTGCTGGCGCGCAGTGGCGCCGCGATCGAGCACCGGGGCGCTCGCGCCTGCTACCAGCCGAGCGAGGACCGCATCGTCCTGCCGCCGCGCGGGCGGTTTCTCAGCGCCGCGGCCTACTACGGGACGGCCTTTCACGAACTGGGGCACTGGACCGGGCACGAACGGCGACTGAACCGGCCGTTCTCCTTCGACCGGAGCGCGCCGGACTACGCTCGGGAGGAGTTGCGCGCGGAACTGGCCAGCGCCTTTCTCAATGCCGAACTCGGCTGCCAGCACGATCTGGACGAGCACGCCGCCTATCTGGCAATGTACCTGGAACTGCTGCGCCAGGACAGAAAGGAAATTTTCCGGGCGGCCAAGGATGCCCAGGCCATCGCCGATCTGATCCTGGACCGGCATCCGCGCTTGCGGTTGGAACAGGGGGTGGCCGTGCCCCGGACCGGGTCGGTGGAACCCGACGGGCGGATGCCCGCCACCGCCGATTCTCCGGCGCCGATTCGCACCTTTGACGATCTCCTGATCGCCCACCAGCGCCTGATCGGCGGGGCGCTGCGGGAGGTCGTCCGGCGTGGCGACGATGAGGGGTACCTGGGGCGGTTGGTCCGCGATTTGGCAGGGGCCATGCCGGTTTCGCCTACCGTGACCACCGCGTTGCCTCAGAAGACGTTGATCAACAAGTCGCGGCCAAATGAGCGAGCGCATGGGCCTGTTCTCGGTGGGAGGTGATCCTTCATCGGTTAAGCAACTCGGCAACCCGCGTGGTCTTGGCCGCGCACACCCACTCCCCCGGTCAGGCGAGGTGGAATCGTCGTCCGGGTCGCGTACCCGATGGGTCATCAGCGTCCTCAGCAGCGCCGTGATCGGCGCGGACTCCAGCTCGAACCGGCGGGGCAGTAGCCTCCAGTCGGACGGCTGCCTTTTGAATGACCGGATGCCAACCTGGCGATGGGCCGAATGGAAAGGTGACGGTTGGCCGGCGAGCGCCCGGCTTGCCAGCCCCCTCTCTATTGAGTAATATTTTACTCAATAGGAGGTGCCCCATGTCCCGCTTTCAAGCCCTGACCAACGCCGTACTCGACGCCGAACTCGACCGGCTGCGCGCGCGGCTCGGCCTCGAACCGAACCAGAAGGCCGAGCTGTTGCGCGAGATGGCGGCCATCGCCGGCTGGGTCGCGCGGCAGGCCGAGCTCGGGCGGACCATCGAAGCGCGCCGCGACGGCGAAAGCGAACCCTTGGTGCATCCGGCCCTGGAACGACTGCGCACCCCGGTCGAGCGGCCGGTCGGCGCGCGGCTGGCGCTGAGCGACGCCGAAATCCGCCGCCTGGCCGCCGTGCTCGATGGTGGTTTCGATCCACCCCCCGCCCTGCGCGCGGCGCTGGCGAACCTGGCGCGGGCGGACCGCCGGCCGCCGGCCCTGCATTGGCCGCCGGCGGCGTGAGTCATGACGCTGCGCCTCGAACCGCTGAACCGATCCCATCGCCCCCTGCTGGCCGACTTCCAAAATCCCCAGGCGTCGCTCGTCGACTACCTCCAGCGGTACGCCTTGCGCCACGCCGAGAAGGATTTATTGGCCCGAACGTATCTGGCCCTCGATACGGCAATGGGAACGCCGCGGCTGGCCGGGTATTTCAGCCTGGCGACGGTCAGCGTCGACCGGGCGTCGGTCGCCCGGCGGCCCGAACTGGACCGACTGCCGCGCTTTCCGATTCCGGGTGTCAATTTGCGGCGTAATGGCGCCGGCGATTTTCGCCGTAATGGCGCCACCACAACGTGCCGAAATCAGGGGTTCGAACGCCCTCAAGAATGGCTGCTTTTGACGCCTTTCGCAACCGGGGGTGGGGCCGGTGGCGGCAGGGGTTTGGGACTACGGTAACTCTCTCCATTGCGTATTCCACGCAAAGTGGACGGCTGTTCCACGGCAAAGTGGACAGTCGGAGCGAAGCGACGCGCGGGGTGGAAATGGTTTACTCCTGGGCGGGTTCCTCCGTCAATGTTGGCTGGCGTTTTCGTAAGGACTCGCCGGTCAGAGCGAGCGGATGGGCGTGGTGGACCAAGCGGTCGAGGATGGCGTCGGCCAAGGTTGGGTTGCCCAGGGCGTCATGCCAGTGGGAGACGGGCAGTTGGCTGGCGACCACGGTGGAGCGGGTTTGATAGCGCTCGTCGAGGATTTCGAGCAGGTCGCGGCGGCGTTCATCGTCGAGCGGCGCCAGGCCCCAGTCGTCGAGGACGAGGACCTCGACCTTGGCCAGGGTCGCCACCCATTTAAGATAGCGGCCATCGGCGCGGGCGAGGGTGAGTTCCTCGAACAAGCGGGGTAAGCGCTGATAAAGGGCGGTATGGCCCTGGCGGCAGGCGGCGTTGGCCAGGGCGCAGGCGAGATAGGTTTTGCCGACGCCGGTGGGGCCGGTGACCAGCACGTTCTGGCGGGCGCGGACCCAATCGCCCACGAGGAGCCGGCGCACCAAGGCCCGATCCAGGCCGCGCGGGTGACGGTAGTCGATATCCTCGGCGGCGGCGGCCTGCTTGAGGCGGGCTTGCCGCAGGCGGTGGTGAAGCTGCCGGTTCTGTCGCTCGGCGATCTCGCGGTCGACCAGCAAGCCCAGCCGGTCTTCGAAGGTCAGGGCGTGGAGGTCGGGGGTTTGAGCCTGTTCGGCCAAGGCGTGGACCATGCCGAACAACCGAAGTTGGGCCAGGCGTTCGCCGGTGGGATGGTGGAGCATCGGGAGGTTCCTCTCAGTGGTAATAAGACGGGCCGCGCACGTTATCGTGTTGGAGAGGCAACGCGGCTTGAAGGGGCGCGGCGGTCTGGCGGTCCAGGCCGTGCTTGAGGATCGAGGCGAGACTGCGGTAAGTCGGGGCCTGGAGCCGGGCGGCGCGCCGGCAGGCGGCTTCCAGGCGCTCGTTGCCGTAAGCCTTGGCCAGACGCAAGATGCCCAGCGCGGTGCGATAGCCCTGCTGGGGATGGGCGCGCGCCCGAAGGACGCGCTCGATGACGGTTTGGGTGTCGGGACCGATCTGGGCCGCCCAGGCCAGGAACCGCGGGGCGTTCCAACCCGCCACCGCCTGATGGGCCGGCGCCAGATGGGCGGCGGTTGTGGTGTGCCGGCCGGGCAGCCGGCAGCGCGGATGGCTGGCGAGGCGCTCGCCCCGGTGGAAGATTTCGACGGTGGCGGCGGTGGCGCGCACGTCCACCGGCTGGCGCGCGTAGCTGTAGAGGACTGAAATCGAAAACAGTCAGGACTGAAATCAGCGCAGTTTTGGGACCACATTATTTGCAACTGTAGCCGGTGTCAGGACCGGATTAACTGCAACTGAGACTGCAATTATCCATGCGGGACTGAAATCATTGCTGTCAGGACCACATTATTTGCAACTCACTGATAGGGTGTTCTTTGTCTTATTAGGGTCTAGACCCTGGCACGGTAGCGGCTCAAATCAGCTAAAACCACCCTAATAAAACACCCAAACTGTCTCATATCGGTTGCTTCGCTGGGGTGTACCCATCAGGAACAGCGACGAATGTGCCCAACAACGACCCTCGTTCAGTTGCAAATAATTCGGTCCCGGACTCGATGAATTCAGTCCTACAGCGATAATTGCAGTCTCAGTTGCAGATAATGTGGTCCTGACGGCGCCGATGGTTGCAGTTAATTCAGTCCTGAAATCGCGCTGATTGCAGTCCTGACCGTTTTCGATTTCAGTCCTCTACACGTAGCGATAGGGCACCGAGTAATAATGCCGCCCCAGTTCGACGTGATAGTCGATGCCGACCACCGCCCGTTTCCACTCGGCGAACTCGTAGCGCGTTGGCGGAAGGGGCTTGAGCGCGGGACGGTCCAGCGTCTCGAACGCGCTCTGCCGGGAGCCGGGCAGCCGCTTGAAGGGGCGGTGGTTGAGTTCCGCCAACAAGGGCTGGATGGCGCGGTTGAGCTCGTCGAGGCCGAAGAAGCGCCGGCGGCGCAAGCGGGCCAGGATCCAGCGCTGGGCCAAGAGCACGCCGGCCTCGACCTTGGCCTTGTCGCGGGGTTTGCGCGCGCGGGCCGGCAGCACCGTCACGCCGTAGTGCGCGGCCAGCTCGGCGTAGCTGGGGTTCAAATCCGGCTCGTAGCGCGAGGGGGACTTGACCGCGCTTTTGAGGTTGTCCGGCACCAGCAGTTCGGGAACGCCGCCCAAGAACTCCAGGCAGCGCACGTGCGAGCCGAGCCAGTCGGCCAACCCTTGGCTCCAGGTCGCTTCCACGAAGGTGTAGTTCGACGCGCCCAGCACGGCGACAAAAATCTGGGCCGACCGTTCTTCGCCCGTGATCGCGTCAATGACAGGAACGATTTGGCCGCTGTAGTCGACAAACAGCCGCTCGCCCGGGGCGTGGCTCTGACGTAACGTGACCGGCAAGCGCCGGGCAAACGCCCGGTAGTGCAGGCAAAACGCGCTGTACTGATAGCCGGTGGGCTGCTGTTCCCGGTATTCCTGCCACAGCAACTCCAAGGTCACGCCGCAGCGCCCCACCTGGCGGTGTATCGCCGCCCAATCCGGTTCCGGTCGCCGGATGCGGGAGGCCACCGTCGGCGGAAACAAGACCGCTTCCAAGACCCGCTCGGTCAGATCCGCCGGCAGCGGCCAACCCAAGCCGGCCTGTCGCGCCCGCCGCAGGTAGTCCGCCACCGTCGTGGGCGAAACCCGCACCGCCTGCGCGATCTCCCGGTTGGAGCGGCAACCCGCATGATGCAGCCGCAAAACTTCTTCGATTTTACGCATGGATAACCTCGTGTTCGCCACCCCAGCCTCCAGTCAAAAGACCAGGGTGCCACAGTTATCCCGCGCGTTACTTCGCTACTTCAGGTGTCCAGTTTCCCGTGGAATCGGTGTCCAGTTTCCCGTGGAATACGCAGCTGGCCCAACGGAAAGCAGAGAGAGCACCTTGAAAGCCCTGCCCCTGGCGACCTGATTAGCGGCTAACACTTCAAGCCATCGAGGGGCTGGTCTTGGGCGATAAAGGCTCTATATTCGTCCCCACTTCACAGCCGATTGCGCTGCCTTGGGGATCGACCTGCAAACCCCCGTGCGCCAGAATATGGCCCAATAAGAGCGAAGCTGTTATCAGCGTTTTCGACGGAATGACGGTAACGATGCCCACTGCCAGCCCCAATGCCCGATCATCCCTTGTATGGCTCTTGGTCGCGTGTGGTTTCCTGCTGGCGCCAGCCGCCCTGGCCGGGGAGACCCGGCACGTCCTCGTGCTGTATTCCAACCATCGGCTGTTGCCGGCGAACCTTGAATTTGAAGCCGGCCTGCGCGAGACACTCGCCGATTCGACCGAGCTGAGCGCCGAGTTTCTCGATTATCCCCGCTTCGACGGTGCGTCCTACATTCGCGCCCTGGCCCTATTCCTGAACGAGAAGTACGCCCGGCGGCCGCCGGGTGTCCTGGTCGCTGCGGGTGAAGAATCGCTCGATTTCCTGCTCCGCCATCGCGCCGAGCTGTTCCCACGGATCCCGATGGTCCACGGGGCCGTGGCCCGGTCGTTCCTGTCATCGCTTCCGCCGCTGCCCGCCGACGTGGTTGGCGTCCCCATTGAATACGATTTCCCGGGCACCATCGACCTGGCGCTGCGCTGGCATCCGCGGGCCCGGCGGCTGGTGGTGGTGACGGGTACCTCCGCGCAGGATCACGCCTGGGAAGCCAAGCTGCGCGGCGAAATCTCGCAATTCCAGGACCGGGTGACAGTCGAGTTTCTTGTCGGCCTGCCAACTGATGCGATATTGAAACGGCTGAGCGAGTTGGGCGGCGACGCCGTGGTATTCACGCCCGGCTATTTCGAGGACGGCGTGGGTCGCCAGTTCTCCCCTCGCGAAGCCGCCCGGCTCATGGCCGCCGCCGCCGCCGCGCCGGTGTACGGACCGTTCGATACCTTCATTGGTACCGGCATCGTCGGTGGCTCCATGCCGAATTTCGGGGCCATGGGACGACAGGCGGGAGAGATCGCGAACGCTTTACTCGCCGGCGTCGCGCCCACCGCGCTGCGCTTGCCGGAGATCATGCTCCCGACCGTGAACGTTGACTGGCGGCAGGTCCGCCGCTGGGACATCGACGCGAACGCGATTCCGGGCGACGCCATCGTGCGGTTCAAAGAACCGACGTTTCTGGAGGCGCACCGAAACGAAGCGATCATGGCCGCCGCCGTGTTCTTGCTTCAAGCGGGGCTGATTGCCTGGCTCCTCGTCGAACGCCGCCGTCGCCGCCTGGCCAATCTGGCCGTACAGCAACAGCGCTTCGAACTGGCGCACGCGGCGCGGCTGGCGGTCGCCGGGGAATTGACGGGCGCGATCGCCCACGAGATCAACCAGCCGCTCGGCGCGATTCTGAGCAACGCCGACACCGCCGATCTCCTGCTCGCCTCCGGCGCGGATCAGCGCGACGAACTGCGCGCGATTCTCGCCGACATCCGCCGCGACGACCTGCGGGCCAGCGTGGTAATCCAGCGGCTGCGGGCGTTGCTGGCCAGGCAACCGGTCGAACGGCAACCCTTCGATCTGAACAGCGCCGTCAGGGAAATGGAGCCTGTGCTACAGCCCGAAGCGCGGCGGCGCGGGGTGGCGCTCGAGGTGCGACCCGCCGCGACCACCGCTCCACTGGTCGGCGACCGGGTTCAAATCCAGCAGGTGCTCCTCAATCTGGTGCTCAACGCCCTGGATGCGGTGAACGGCCTGCCCGAGGCCCGGCGCACGGTCGCCGTGTCCGTCGAACGCGACGCGGACCGCGTGATCCTCGTGGTACGCGATCGTGGTCATGGCATCGCCCCCGAGCACCTGCCGAAGCTGTTCGATTCATTCTTCAGCACCAAGCGCCGGGGCATGGGGCTGGGGCTGTCGATTGCCCGCACCCTCGTCGAGGTCCATGGCGGCCGCATCCGGGCCGAATCCCGTCTTGGCGAAGGCGCGGTGTTCCAGGCCGAATGGCCCGTGGCCGGCGACGCGGGTTCGCTGGGGCCGGCATGACCACCCTTTCACCCCTGATCCACGTCGTCGATGACGACGAGTCGCTGCGGACCGCGCTGCTGCGGTTGCTCGACGCAGCCGGCTTTGAGGCGCGCGGCTACGCCTCGACGGGTGATTTTCTGTTGCGGCCGCCGCCGGATCGTCCCGGCTGCGTGCTGCTGGACGTGCGAATGCCAGGGCCATCGGGTCTCGACCTGCAAGCGGCCCTGCGGTGCCAGGGCAGCCCGTTGCCGGTGGTCTTTCTGACCGGCTACGCCGACGTGGCCGCCAGCGTGCGGGCGATGAAAGCCGGCGCGGTGGATTTTCTGACCAAGCCGGTCGAACGCGAGGCCCTGTTCGAGGCGCTCCAGCGCGCGCTCGACCGCGACGCGGCCCAGCGCGCGGCCCGCGCGGAGGCGAAGCGGCTGCGCGCGGCCTTCGCCGCGCTGACCCCCCGCGAGCGCGCGGTCTTCGACCGGATCGTCGCCGGTCAGATCAACAAGCAGATCGCCGACGCGCTAGGGATCGCGGAACGTACCGTCAAGCTGCAACGCGCGCAGCTTATGGCGAAGCTGGGCGCGAACTCGGCGGCCGAGCTCGGCCGGCTGGCCGAGCGGCTGCAACATCTGCCCGACTGACCCCGGCCGTGCTCGCGGCCCCGTTTGCCATTGCCCTTTCGGGCAAGCTCCATTGCCCTTTCGTCCAATGGCCTCGGAGCCGTCCCGATGAGATGATAAATAAAAAACATACGGTTCGGTCGGACATTCCATTCATTGGTGAAGAGCCGATCACCTGTTTGTACTTCTGTATTGATCGGCCGGTCCGTCGGCGAGGAGGTCCGCGATGGGAAGGATCGGCCAGAAGATTCTCGTCGTCGAGGATGACGATAGCTTGCGACCAGCGCTCGAACGCCTGCTGAACGCCGCCGGTTGGCGGACCGTGACCTACGCTTCGGCGGAGGCATTGCTGGCGGATGCCGCCGCCGGGGACGCCGCGTGCGTGGTCTGCGACCTGAAATTGCCGGGGATGTCCGGTTTCGACCTATTGGCCGCCCGGCGCACGCCCGGCGGGAGGCCGCCGGTGATCCTGATCACGGCGTATGACGCGCCGGGTTTGAGCGAGGAGGCGGCGCGGCGGGGCGCGGCGGCTTATCTGGCCAAACCGTTTCGCGGCACCGCATTGCTGGAGGCCATCGACACCGCGATCAAATCCGCGAGACTGGGATAAACGCCCACCACCCATCCCGCGCCATTCTTCAGCGCCCTCGTCTCCAACCCTTACCCCGGCCCCGCAACCTGGGCACGGGATTCTGATACCACTTCTCAACCGGAGGATATCGCTCATGCCACTCAACAAACGAACGTTCCGGAAACTGCCCCTCGTGTCGGGGCTCAAAACCGCCAGCTCGGTCCTGGCCCTGACGGCCTGTCTGGCTATCGGCAGCGTCCAAGCTGCCGACCAGGGACCGCGCCACCACGCCCGGGGCCAGTACGACACTGGCGCCGCTATCTATGTTGTCGTCGATGGCGACGAATTGATCGCCATCGGCGAGCGTTTCCAGGTCTCGGCGGACACCCTGAAAGCACAGAACCAACTGACCTCGAACGAGATCAAGCCGGGCCAGAAGCTGACCATCGGCAGCCCGGCCAGCGCGACCGGTGGCAAACCCAACATCCTGTTCATCGTCGGTGACGACGTCGGTGTAGGCGACCTCGGCCCCTATGGCGGTGGTGAAGGGCGCGGCATGCCCACGCCGAGTCTCGACAAGATGGCGGCCGATGGGATGACGTTCTTCTCATTCTATGCCCAACCGAGCTGCACGCCGGGCCGGGCGGCGATGCAGACTGGGCGCATCCCGAACCGCAGCGGCATGACGACGGTGGCGTTCCAGGGCCAGGGCGGTGGATTGCCGAAGGCGGAATGGACCCTGGCTTCTGTCCTCAAACAGGGCGGCTACCAGACCTACTTCACTGGCAAGTGGCATCTCGGCGAGGCCGACTATGCGCTACCCAACGCGCAGGGCTACGACGAGATGAAGTACGTCGGCCTGTACCACCTCAATGCCTATACCTATGGGGATCCGACCTGGTTCCCGGACATGGACCCGGAGTTGCGGGCCATGTTCAACAAGGTGACTATCGGGTCGCTTTCCGGCAAGGCGGGCGAGAAGGCGAAGGAGGACTTCAAGATCAACGGCCAGTACGTCAACGAGCCTGGTAAGCCCGTCACGCTTCACGGCGTCACGTATCCGGACGGCGTGGTCGGCATCCCGTTCTTCGACGGCTATGTGGAGAAGGCGGCGTTGGAATTCCTCGACAAGGCGGCGAAGAACCCGAGCAAGCCGTTCTTCCTCAACGTCAACTTCATGAAGGTACACCAACCGAACCTGCCGGCGCCCGAGTTCGAGCACAAATCCATGTCGAAGAGCAAGTACGCCGACTCGATGGTCGAATTTGACACGCGCGTTGGCCACATCATGGATAAGCTGCGCGAACTCGGCCTCGACCAGAACACGCTGGTCTTCTTCACTACCGATAACGGCGCCTGGCAGGACGTGTACCCGGACGCTGGCTATACGCCGTTCCGTGGCACCAAGGGCACGGTGCGCGAGGGCGGCAACCGCGTGCCGGCGATCGCTGTTTGGCCCGGAAAGATCAAGGCGGACGCGAAGAACCATGACATCGTCGGCGGCCTCGACCTGATGGCGACCTTCGCCTCAGTCGCGGGCGTGAAGCTGCCGGAGAAGGACCGCGAGGGCCAGCCGATCATCTTCGACAGCTACGACATGACCCCGGTCCTGTTCGGCACCGGTAAGGACCCCCGCACTGCCTGGTTCTACTTCACCGAAAATGAACTGACGCCGGGTGCGGCGCGCGTGGGGCACTATAAGGCGGTCTTCAACCTGCGTGGCGATAACGGGCAGCCAACGGGCAGCCTCGCGGTGGACTCCAACCTGGGTTGGAAAGGGCCGGACAAGTACGTCGCCATCGTGCCCCAGGTCTTCGATCTGTGGCAGGACCCGCAAGAGCGCTACGACATCTTCATGAACAACTATACGGAGCACACCTGGACGCTGGTTACTATCAGCCAGGCAATCCAGGACCTGATGAAGACCTACGTCCAGTACCCGCCGCGCAAGATGCAGAGTGAGGGCTACACAGGTCCGATCACGCTCTCGAACTATCAGAAATTCCAGTGGGTTCGTGAGCAGTTAAGCAAGGAAGGTGTCACTCTCCCGATGCCGACCGGGAATTGAGCAAATACTCCTCTCCCACCGGGAGAGGAGTTAGGGATTAGGGGATTTTTTCGAGGACTGAGGAATCCAGTCCGTTCGGATGGTTGACGCGGGCTATTTCCTCCACGGCATAGCCCGCAAGCTCTATAGATCAGGGGAATCCATGAAACTAAGCAGCAGCAAACACATCCTCATCTGCATGGTCGCCAGCGTGCTCGCCTTCGCCGCGATGGTCGCTCGTGCTGCCGACCCGCTCCCCTCTTGGCAGGAAGGCCCGGCCAAACAGGCTATCGTGGCGTTTGTCGCCAAGGTGACGAAGGAGCATTCGCCCGACTTCGTACCGATCCCTGAACGTATCGCCACGTTCGATAACGACGGCACGCTTTGGGCCGAGCAACCGATGTATTTCCAGCTCCTATTCGCGCTTGATCGCGTGAAGGCGCTTGCGCCCCAGCATCCCGAATGGAAGGATCAGGAACCGTTTGCTTCCTTGCTCAAAGGCGATATGAAAGGCGTGTTGGAGGGCGGCGAGAAAGCCCTCGCCGAGATCGTTATGGCCACCCATGCCGGAATGACTACGGCAGAATTCGAGCAGACGGTGAAGGACTGGCTCGCCACGGCAAAACATCCCAAAACCGGCCGGCCTTATACCGAGATGGTGTATCAGCCCATGCTCGAACTGCTGGCCTATCTGCGCGAACACCATTTCAAAACCTTCATCGTGTCCGGCGGCGGCATCGAGTTCATGCGGCCGTGGACCGAAAAAGTCTATGGCATCCCGCCCGAACAGGTGGTGGGCAGCAGCATCAAGACGAAGTTTGAAACACGCTACGGCAAGCCAGCGCTGGTGCGCTTGCCTGAAATCAACTTCATTGACGACAAGGCCGGCAAGCCGGTCGGCATCAATTCGCACATCGGCCGCCGGCCTATCGCCGCGTTTGGCAATTCGGACGGCGATCAGCAGATGTTGGAGTGGACGCAAGCCGGCGGCGGCGCGCGGCTGATGATGCTGGTGCATCACGACGACGCCGGACGCGAGTGGGCTTACGGCGCGGAGTCGAAAATCGGTACGTTCAGCGACGCACTCATGACCGAAGCGAAGCAGCAAGGCTGGGTCGTCATCAGCATGAAGAATGACTGGAAGCGGATCTTTGCCTTTGAGCCATAAGGTGCTGATTTTGGTGCCATAACCTCCGCTGGTACACCAGCGTCGATTTCCCGGATCGACATCCTCAGCAGAATTTCGCTTGCATCCGCATACACTTAGCGAATGCCTTTGTCGCATTGGACCTCAAATTTTGTGTCCACTTTAACCGTAAGGAGAAATAGGATGATGAAAAATATTCGCAAGACAGCCGGTTTCGTCGTGTTAGCCGCCACGCTTCTGGCAGGGGGGCTGACGCTGGCGGCGGACGCCAAGAAACCGTCCGGAACCGTCTCGATCGACGAGACGCAATTCGCCTTCATTCTGGGCGGAACCCGTGGCGGCGGCACGGTAACGTTTCATGGCAAAGAATACCCTTTCAAGATCGGTGGCATAACCGCAGGCGCTAACGTGGGTATTTCAAAGATGAGCGCGGCCGGCGAGGTGTATGATTTGGAGGATATTGCCAAATTCCCCGGTACCTATACCAAGTTGGACGTAAGTATTACGTTGGGCGGCGGCGTAGGTGGGTTGCGACTCAAAAATGAAAATGGCGTGATCATGCGTCTGGAGTCGCGAACCGAAGGCCTGCAACTGAATGTTGGGTCCTCCAGTGGTATTACGGTCACGATGGAGTAGCCCTAACCACGTACTAGGCAGGAGCCGCCAACCGTAACACGGTTGGCGGCTCCTGCTATGAAGTCCAGACCTGACACAGGAAAGCTGTATGCGCACCAAAACGATGGGGGTGCTTTTCAGGATAGTCGCGTTAGCCCTTTTGCTAAAGGGTAAAGCGCTCGCTCAAGATCACTCGAATGCGGCTGCTCAAGCTAATAATCCATTGGCTAATATGACGGCTTTCAATATTCAAGACTATTACATTGGTAAGCTGACCGAGTCTGATGATTCGGCCAACCAAGCTTGGTTCCGTTTTGCCAAACCGTTTTCCGTGTCAGACACTAACTGGTTATTGCGGGCTTCATTGCCGGTTAACACCTTTCCAACTCCACCCTATGGTGATAAGGAAACCGGTATCGGTGATTTTAATGTGTTTGCGGCTTATTTGATCGATACTGGCAATCCGGCCGTCAGCTTCGGTTTTGGTCCACAAGTTACGGCACCTACGGCGAGCAAAGACGAATTGGGCAGTGGCAAGTGGTCGGCCGGTTTTGCGAACGTGTTGTTCAACGCGAGTTCACCCCGATTTCAATATGGCTACCTGCTGACTTGGCAGGCGAGTTTTGCCGGTGACGATGATAGAGAAGACGTGAATATCGTGGCATTTCAGCCGTTTGCCTTCTATCAGCTAGGCGGTGGCACCTATCTTCGTGCCGCACCGATCTGGGCGTATAATTTGAAAACCGACGCTTACAGCGTGCCGCTGGGTGTCGGTATCGGCCAAGTCATAAAAAAAGGCAAAACCGTTTATAATGTTTTTGTAGAACCTCAGTTTTCCGTTGCAGACGATGGACCGGGGCAGCCAGAGTGGCAAATATTCTTTGGTTTTAACATGCAATTCCTTAATTGATTTGGAGAACAATAGATATTTCCCACCACTCACTACATCGTTTGTTATTAACCTGGCGATGAAATAGGAGATTGAGCAGTGTAGTGGACGGCGGGATGCTTGAAATAAGCACTCACGCGTTCTGGTATGTTGCGGAAAAATTGCAGGAAGGCTTCCGCTTTTTGCCGCAGCGCGTTGGTTTCACTGCTACCTTCATCGCCTAAACGGTTCTATTCGGAATAAGGCTGCTTGCGCATAGGACAGTCCAAGTCATGGCGAACACTATCCATCGACTCCCGCAAGGCTTGTGGCTTTCCCTTAGAAGGCATTGGCTCCTCGTCGCGACCATGCTGGGAACGGTCATTGTTCTAGCCAGCATGTGGCAGCCGGGAGTGGTGGTCGCGTACTTTCGCGATCATGCTTCCCCGTTCGAGAAATTCACCCTGGTTTTGTTTCTGGTGTTGCTGCTACCACCGCTGTTCGAGCGGCTGCGGCTGCCGGGGGTAGTGGGGCTGTTGTTCGGCGGCGTGCTGGTGGGTCCCTACGCCTCCGCCATCGTTCCACCAGACGCACCGGCCGTCGAGCTGTTCGCGAGCGTTGGTCGGGTTTTTCTGATGTTTATCGCGGGCCTCGAGATCGACATGCAGGTCTTCAACGCAGCTCGGCAACGGTCGATGGGGTTTGGCGCCATGACCTTTGTTTTTCCTATGCTGGGCGGCATCCTCGTTGCGCTGTTCTTCGGCTTTGGGTGGGTTGCAGCCCTGCTGATCGGATCGCTAATCGCGTCGCACACGCTGTTAGGTTTTCCGATCATCAACAAATTGGGTCTTGGCAAGAGTGAGCCGGTGGCGGTGACGGTAGGCGCGACGATCTTCACTGACATTGCTTCGCTGCTCGTCCTCGCCGTCTGTATTTCGATTCACAAAGGAGGCTTTTCGCTGCTGGGTCTCGGTACCCAGTTGGCCGAGCTGGCCGTGTTTGCGGTCATCATCTTGCAGGGATTACCGCTGCTCGGGCGCGCTTATTTTCGCCATCACCATAAAAACGAGCAGGCACTGTTCGTCTTCACTTTCCTCATCGTGATGGTCGCGGCCGCAGGCGCGCATTTCATCCATCTCGAAGACATCGTCGGCGCTTTCCTCGCTGGCATCGCCGTCAACCGGTTGCTCGAGCATTCACCGGTCCGCGAAGAGGTAGTGCTGATGGGCGAGAGCTTGTTTATACCCCTATTTTTCCTGGCTATCGGCGTCCGCCTCAACCTACCGGTATTCGGGGCGACTCTGCTGAATAGCCTCTGGTTCGTCGTTGCGATCACCGCCGCTTTGTTCGTCGGCAAGTTCCTGGCAGCTACAGCAACGCGTTGGTTCTACGGTTACGATTGGCCGGAGACCTTGACCATGTGGTCGCTGTCGCTGCCCCAGGTGGCGGCGACGCTGGCAGCGGCGATAGCGGCTTATGATGCGGTGAACGCCGACGGCGACCGGTTAATCACCGAGTCGGTGCTCAACGCCGTGATCGTGCTAATGGTGCTGACCGCGATTCTGGGACCGGTGCTGACCGAACATTTCGGTCGACGGATGATTTTAGAGGAGAAGAGCGATGCGACGCGTTGACCGGTTGCTGGCCGTCCTGGGTCTTGCCTGCTGCTGCACGCTCGGCACGCCTGCCGCTAGCGCAGCCGAAGATAAGGCCGCAATTCGAGACGCACTGCGACAAATGCGTGAGGAAACGTTAGACCAGCTCTACAAAGAGGTCCCCCACGCCAGGACGCAGGTGCGCAGTGCGGCGGGTTATGGCGTGTTTGGTGCTGCGGGCGTGCACATCCTGTTCGTTGGCGGTAGCGGCGGCCGGGGCGTGGTGCGCGACAACCTGAACGGCCGCGATACCTACATGAGAATGAGCGCCGTAGCTGGGGGGCTCGGTATTGGTTTCGAAGACACTCGCACGGTGTTGATTTTTAAGAAGCGAGCCGTTCTAAAAGAGTTTCTCGATAAAGGCTGGACTTTTGGCGGTGAAACGGCTGCAACCGCCACGGTAGAGGGTAAAGGCGGCGCGACCGGCGAGCTCGAATCGCCACAGGGAATCACGATCTATCAGTTTACAAAGACTGGCCTGATGGCCAAAGGCAGTGTGCAAGGCACCAAGTACTGGAAGGATGACCCGCTTAACTGAATATCGAATCGCGACGCTACGGTGAAGAGCGCCGTGGGCACTTTTGCGAATCGCGCTCGCCATACCCAAGCGTCTTTTTCGTGTTCAGCAACTTCGGTTTCAAGGTGCTCTTTAATTGGGCAGCCGAATCAGTTCGGTTGGAGTATTAGCGTTGGCGCGAATCCAGAGTCCCGAACCAGGACTTACTCAATCCTATAACCATAACACCTCACTGGAGGTGTTATATCCAAGGGGGAATCGTCATGTTGTTCCAACGCAATCTACTTATCGTCACGATCGCGGTTTTTTCCAGCAGCGCCTCCGCCGGCGGGTTACTGCTGTACGAGGTAGGGACCGCCGACGTGGGGCTTGCCTCGGCGGGCTACAGCGCCCGTGCCCAGGACGCCTCCACTATCCTGACCAATCCCGCCGGCATGTCCCGCCTCGCTGGCCAGCAGGTGCTGCTGGGGACGCAGGTGCTCTACGGCGATGTCAGCTTCTCCATCGATTCCAACACGTCACCGGGACTGGGCCAGGGCGACGGCGGCAACCCCATCGGCTGGTTCCCCGGTGGCGGACTGTTCTACACCCAGCGCCTCTCGCCTGAATTGACCGTGGGCGTCGCCTCCACCGGCAACTTCGGCCTGGCCGAGAGTTACGACAGCCACTGGGTCGGACGCTATTACATCCAGGAGTCCACTCTGCTTGGCGTCTCTCTGCTCCCGGCTATCGCTTGGCAGGTCAGTCCGGAACTTTCCCTTGGAGCCAGTCTCAACGCCACCTACGGCATCTTTCGCAACCAGGTGGCGGTCAATAACGTCCTGCCAGGAGCGGCGGATGCTCAACTGGAGCTGGAGGACCAGGAGTGGGGATTCGGCGTCAACCTCGGCGTGCTCTACGAACCCAAGCCCGGCACGCGCCTCGGCCTGACTTACACCTCCCAGGTGAATCTTGACTTTAGCGCCAACACGGAGTTCTCCGGCTTGGCTCCGGGGCTGGAGGCGCTGTTGGGGCAGAGGGGTTTGTTGAATAACAATATCGAGTTGGGGATGCGCATTCCCCAAACGGTCAACGCCAGCTTCTACCAGCAGATAGACGACCGCTGGGCGCTGCTCGGCAGTCTCGGCTGGCAGGACTGGTCCAAGTTCGGGCGCGTCGACGTCACGGTCGACTCCAACGATCCCCGCAGCCTGACCACCGATCTCGACTTCAAAGACACCTGGCACGTCGCCCTCGGCGCCCAAGTGCGGGTTAGCGACCCCTGGACCGTCAATTTTGGCGTTGCCTACGACTCCGAATTTCAGGATAACGGCAACATCTCCCCCGCGCTGCCGGCCAATGCCGCCTGGCGCTTCGGCGTCGGAGCGCAGAATCAGGTCCGGCCAGACTTCGAGTGGGGTGTCGCCGCGGCGTACATTTATGGCGGCACCACGGATGTGAATAAATCGGCGAACCCGCCGGCCCTGGGCGGGCGCGGCGATCTGGTCGGCAGCTACGACGTCCAGATGTTCTTCCTGGCTGCCAACTTTATCTGGAAGTTCCAGTAATTTAGAATCTTAAAGGCAGCCCCCCATCTGCTCGCCCGCATGACTACCGGTAACCCCGAACCTATGTTCCGTTCTTTTTGGCGGTTTTCCCCGTTCGTCGCGCTGCTGTTGTCAGCCTTTTTCCTGCTCGGTGGCTCGGCCTGGTTCGCCTCTTGGGCGCATTCCGGCAACGAACCGATGGAAGCCCTGCCCGTGGCGCTGCCGGACCGCCATCCACCGGTCGCGCCGGGCAGCGGTTACGTCGGCGCGCAAAGCTGCGCCGAGTGCCATCAAACCGAATACCGGCACTGGCAAAGCTCGCAACACGCCCAGGCGATGCAGCCCGCCACCGAGCACACCGTGCTGGGGGATTTCAACGATGTGTCCTTCACCTACGCCGGCATCACCTCCACTTTTTTCCGGCGTGACGGCCAATTCATGGTCCGTACCGACGGGCCGGACGGGTCATTGCAGGACTTTGCCATCGCCTACACCTTCGGCGTGTATCCGTTGCAGCAGTACCTGATCGGTTTTCCCGATGGCCGCTATCAGGCGCTGGGCCTCGCCTGGGACAGCCGGCCCAGGGAGCAGGGCGGACAGCGCTGGTTCCATCTCTATCCTGATCAGAACCTCACCCATCAGGACCCGCTGCACTGGACCGGCTTGCAGCAGAACTGGAATTACATGTGCGCCGAGTGCCATTCCACGAATCTGCACAAGAACTACGATCCGCAACGCAAGCGTTTTAGCACCACCTGGTCCGAGATCAACGTGTCTTGCGAAGCCTGTCACGGTCCCGGCGCCGATCACCTCGCCTGGGCCAGAAAAGAAGGGGACTGGCAAAAGCTGAACCCCACCAAGGGGCTGGCTATCGCCCTCGACGAGCGGCGCGGTCTGAACACGCATCTACGCGCGCTGGCCATGAAGGGGCTGGACCTAGTAACCCCCCTTCTGAACCCGAAGCCCAGCGTGTTGTGGACGGCCAAGCTGGCGGCGACGCGCAATGTCCCGCTGAGCACACCCCCAGGCGCCAGCCGCGAACAGGAGTTGTGCGCCCGCTGCCACGCCCGGCGCGGGCAGTTGTGGGAGGATTACGTCTTCGGCAAGCCGTTGCTGGACACCCACCGGCTGGCGCTGCTAACGCCCGATCTCTACTATCCCGACGGGCAGATGAAGGACGAGGTGTTCAACCACGGCTCGTTCCTGCAAAGCAAGATGCAGGCGCGGGGCGTCAGTTGCAGCGATTGCCACGACCCGCACAGCGGCAAGCTGCGCGCTCCGGGCAGCCAGGTTTGCCTGCAATGCCACCTGGCGGCGAAGTACGAATCGCCCCAGCATCATTTTCATCCGGCGGGTTCGCCGAGTGCGGATTGCGTGGCCTGCCACGCACCCACCACGACCTACATGATCGTGGACCCGCGCCACGACCACAGCTTCCGCATTCCCCGCCCGGACTTAACGGTCAAGCTGGGAGTCCCCAACGCCTGCACCCGCTGCCACGGCGACAAACCGGCTGAATGGGCGGTGGAGCAAGTCCAAAAGTGGTACGGTAAACCGCTGCCTGGCCATCAACAATTCGCCGAAGCGCTACACGCCGGTCAGATCGAGGCCGCCAGCGCACAGGAATTATTGCGAGCGTTGCTACGAAACCCGGACCAGCCGAATATCGCCCGTGCCACCGGGGCAATGCTGCTCGGCGAGCGGCTTGATCCCGCCGGGTTTGAGGCGCTGAGCCCGTTGTTGACCGATCCCGATCCGCTGGTGCGCAGCGCGGCGGCGCGGGGACTGGAGGCGTTGCCGCCAGACTTGAAGGTGCAACACCTGCTGCCGCTGCTCGACGACCCGGTGCGGCAGGTGCGGCTCGATGCCGCGCGGGTGCTGGCCCCGGCGCCGCAGGAGACGCTCACCGAAAACCAGCGCCGGGCGATCCAGCGGGGCGTGGCCGAATACATCGCATCCGAACAAATCAACGCCGACCGCCCGGAGTCGCATCTCAACATCGGGCTGATCCACGTTGACCAGGGCCAGTTCGACCAGGCGGAAGCCGCCTACCGCGCTGCTCTGGACTTGCAACCGAACTTCACCCAGGCGGCGGTCAATCTCGCCGACCTGTACCGCATCCAGGGACGCGACGCGGACGGTGAAAAGACGCTGCGCCAGGCGTTGGCGCGCGATCCGCGCAATGCCGCCGCCCATCATGCGCTTGGGCTGCTGTTGATCCGTCAGCGACGGTTGCCCGAGGCCCTGACCGCGCTGGCGGAAGCCGCCCGGCTGGATAGCGACAACCCGCGCTACGGTTATGTCTATGCCGTGGCGCTGAACGGGACCGGCCAGGGGCCGAAAGCGATTCAGGAGCTGGAAGCGGTGCTGGCGAAGCATCCCAACGACCGCGACAGCCTGCTGGCGCTGACCGCGTTCCAGCGCGACGCCGGTCACCACGACCCGGCGCGTGAGTACGCCCGGCGTTTGGCGGCGCTGGAACCGGATAACCCCGAGGTGCGGGCGCTGCTGCGGCAGGTGGGGGCAACTCAATAATCCCGGGTGAGTTAGTTCTGGATTGCCGGGCGTTGCGCTTTTTGAAACCCGCCGCGAGGCGGGTTTTCCTCATCCTCTCTATCGGCGGATATAGGACCATGGCAACGATTCGTGAATTGTACTTATACAGAGCGGTATGTTATTGAGTAATATGTATTTTTATCTAGTTGATTTCAGGACGATACTGGATATCCGTCGGCGACAACGTTTACCAAAGCATAGTTTGGTTAACACCGAAAAGGGAAATTTAGAGTATTTCATTTTCAATGAGTTAGATGAGTAGTTCTCAGGGGGGTTTAGTAAACGCCTCTGAAGGTCGTTCAGTGGGTTTGCGGGATGTATGAGGATTTTGCTCGAATCGTTGCCATTGTCCGCAGTGGCTAAAAGATACACTTTGTGATATATTTCGCTGCTAATGAGACGAGTGTTCAAGACCCGCCCTTTCGCCCGCTGGCTGCGCAAGACCGACCTGAATGATGCTGCGCTGTGCCAAGCGGTCTTGGAAATGGAACGCGGCCTGATCGATGCCGACCTGGGCGGGGGTGTGTTGAAAAAGCGCGTCGCACTGCCTGGTCGAGGCAAAAGCGGCAGTGCGCGAACCTTGGTAGCCACCCACCAGGGTGACCGTTGGTTCTTCGTGTTCGGTTTCGAGAAGAAGGTTCGGGCCAACGTGAGCGCGAAGGAATTGGCGGCATTGCAGGCCCTCGCCACGGATTTGTTGAAGCTCTCCTCGGCCGAACTCGACCGCCAAGTCGAGAACGACGTTTTAGCGGAGATTTGCAGATGAACCGCCAAACTGAAGCGACCCGCCCCCTCCTGGCGGCGGTCCACGAGACCGCGACCGACCTCCACGTGGCCGGTTTGATCGACCGGCGTCGGCTGCGGGAGTACGACGCGCTGTGCCTGCCGCCGGTGCCGGCGTACTCCAGCGCGCACATTCGCGCGCTGCGCCAGCGCCACCGACTGAGCCAAGCGGTGTTCGCGGCGGTGCTCAACACCAGCCTCTCGACGGTGCGGCAGTGGGAAATCGGCGACAAGCATCCGAGCGGTCCCTCGCTCAAGCTGCTAAACCTGCTGGACCGCAAGGGCCTTGATGCGCTGCTCTAACCGCCCTTCGGAGGCGAGAGATCGGATGGCAAAAAAATTTCGTGACCTGGTGGCGCCAATGCCGGAAGAGCGGCAGGCGCGCCGCGCGGCGGAAACCCCGGCTGATCGACGAAATGCCGTTGCAAGAGCTGCGGTGGGCGCTCGAACTGACCCAACAACAGGTCGCGGCGACGCTCGGCATCCACCCGGTCGCCATTTCCAAGATGGAAGGCCAGACCGACCTGTACGTCAGCACCCTGCGCCGCTTCGTCGAAGCGATGGGCGGCGAGCGGCGCATCGTGGCCCGCTTCCCGTAAGGCGCCATCGAAATCAACCCGTGCCAGCGGAAGCCGGAACCGGTCAAACCCGAACCGACCGAACCGGCGGCGGCGTAAAGCACGACGGGTGGCATCGTATCGGAGCGCACTAACCCGCCGTGCTGGAAACCGAAGCGAGCGGCGACCGCTCAGGGCAAGCGGCTTGGTGCTGGGCTTAGAATGCCCCTAAATTTATATCATCTTATGATTCCTTTAGCTCCCCCGCCCCAGCGCATCGTAGAGGGTACTGCGCGGAATCCCGAAGGTCCGGCACACCGCCGCCTTGCTTTCTCCCCGACCCAAAGCCGCCCGAACCGCCTCCAGTTTTTCCACATCCAGCGCCCTTGGTCGCCCGCCGCGGCGGCCCCGCCGCCGGGCCGCCGCCAGGCCCGCCTTGATCCGTTCCTGGGTCAAGGCCCGCTCGTACTGCGCCAGCGCCCCGAACAGATGAAACAGCAGCTCCCCGTGCGGGGTCGCGGTATCCATCTGCTCGGTCAGCGAGCGAAAGCCGACCCCGGCAGTCTTCAACCCATTCACAATTTCGATCAGGTGGGGCAGCGACCGCCCCAACCGGTCCAGCTTCCACACCACCAGTACATCCCCCGGCCGGAGAAACGCCAGTGCCTGGGCCAGACCCGGTCGGTCGTCGCGGGCGCCGCTGGCCTTGTCCTGGAACAAATGGCGCTCGTCCACCCCCGCCGCCAATAATGCGTCCCGCTGCAGGTCGGTGGTCTGCCGGTCGGAGTCGGACGACACTCGCATGTAACCGATCAACATATCCGAAAACCCCCAAATGGAATTTCCGCACAGTCTAACAATCCGGCGGGGTTTTTCGTACTCCTTAACCACCCGAAAACGGGGATTTTTTACTCCGGTCGCTGCCCTATCGAAAAACAGGTGATTGGCGGCGGGTTCGTCGAGACTGAGGTGTTTTTTGAGGGATGGGGGGTAGAGAAAAATATGATGGTATAAAAAATATAATCAAAGCCGAGCCGGTAATTTCGTTTTACATATTATGTAATTTTATCGGATGCCAACTGATTCGTTGGTGGGTGTGAATTTCGCAATTATTTCGACCTGTACGATTAGAAAAAAAGCAGCATAATCAAAGACTATAGTCTTACCGCCAGAGGTAGCCAGCATGCGCAATATCATCGTCAGCATCAACGTGGGGTTTAGGGAAACAGAAAATCTTGCCACGGAAAACGATGGCGTTGAAAGAATGGATGACGGGTCATTTAGAATGGTTCTCGACCGACCCTCAAGCCGAATTCAACATCGACCGCTTGGAAAACGCACTGCTGCACACCAGCTACCTGGCGTTACGGCAGGCCTTGTCCGACCATCTCGAACGGGCATCTAAAAAAACTAGGATAGCAAACCTGGCTGGAGCGCGACGAGAAGCAGCCATCTTCGCTCTTAATTTTCGTAAAACGGGCTGTAAGACAGTAGGTTTCAGGGTAAAAGTGGGACATGAGGAGCATGAATCCCCATGGAAGAACACCTCTCAAACCGAGTTTGCTGTTCTAGAAAAAAGCCTGCGAAATGATCAGCCTGGCGGGGAGCGGCCGCGTTGAAGAACATCCCAGTCTTCACGGGGTACGATTCCTTCATTTTTGGGCCATAGGTGTAGAGGGCGCTGGTTCAGTAAAATTTTCGCGATAACCGTTTGAATATAATAGATTATTCAGAATAATCCACAGGTTCTTGTGAAGCCAGCCGGGCTGGGGCCCAGATCTAAGAAGATAACTAATTGATCTAAAATAACTTTAAGTTATTTTTAGCTGCTCGGCAGGCTGAATTCCGTCCAGAGGAGCCAACTCTAAATAACAATCTACCAAGGATCTTTAATTTAATAATCAATAGGTTGTATAATAATCAGACTGAACCAGTACCAATTATCCCGATACCGGTAGGAAACATAATCGTTATGAAACCTGCTCTTCAGGGTCTGAATCCTACGGATAGCCATTCCACCGCTTTCGTGTGGATCGTGGCCGGGTTCGTCACCAGCCTGCTAGTCGCGAACATCATCGCGGTCAAGCTGTTCGCAGTGGGTTCCCTGGTCATGCCGGCCGGGGTGATCATCTTTCCGCTCAGTTACCTGCTCGGCGACGTGCTGACCGAGGTGTACGGCTACGGCCGTGCCCGGCAGGTGATCTGGCTGGGGTTCGCCTGCAACCTGCTGGCGGTGCTGGCCATCGCCCTGGCCCAGGTTCTGCCGCCGGCCGGATTCTGGGACGGGCAGGCGGCGTTCGAGCGCATCCTCGGCTATACCCCACGCTTGTTGCTGGCCTCGTTCCTGGCCTACTTGGTCGGGGAGTTCGTCAACGCCTACGTGCTGGCGCGGATGAAGATTCTCACGCAAGGGCGCTGGCTGTGGATGCGCACCATCGGCTCGACCCTGGTCGGGCAATTGCTGGATTCGGCGGTGTTCATTACCGTGGCGTTTACCGGGGTGCTGCCACCAGAGGTGTTGCTGGTCGCCATTCTGGTGCAATGGCTGGCCAAGTCGGTTTATGAGGCCGCCGCCACTCCGCTGACCTACTGGGTGGTCAACACTCTCAAGCGGCGCGAGGGCGTCGATGTGTACGACACCCAGACCAACTTTAACCCATTGAAGGTGTAGGCTAGAAATTCCCTTGTAAGCCAGATGATCTCTGGTTTGCGTTTTATACCGAGGCTGTAGTAGGCGCCAAGGCGGCCTGACGCCGTTGCCGGCGAATAATACCGACTAGATAGTCGCTCAACGCTCGGTAATGTTTAGGCACGAATTGGATGGAATTCCATTTCATCGTTTCACCATCGAAGGACCAAGTACCGCTCATCCAAGCGGTGCGATCTTCCAGCAAGCGTAGGCTGGGAATAAAATCTTCGGCTTGAAAAGCACGATCAGTAGCGTGGAGATATTCCATCACTTGGCTCATTCCCACGATACCGGCGCTATGTACGAGGCGAGAGGTGCGGGGATTTTGACCAAACCAAGCCTCCGGAAAGACCTGCTGTGTTGCCCGGAAAAAATTGCTGATCAATTGAAAACAGCGATCAAAGCCATCATCACTGTCGCTGAGAAAGTTTCGCATGGCGCCATTTTCTAGCGAAGTCATGATAATCTTCTGCACCGCAGTATCTTGAAGCATGCCAGTAGGATTGGTGTGCTGCTTGATTTGGCCGTGCAGCGAAGAATCTTCATCGTAGTTGAGGCGTTCCACCAATGCCGCCGCCAGGGAACGCGATGAAAGCCGCGCTGGCAGGCCCTCCACCGTCGGTAGGAGTTCGTAAATCAACGTCTTAGGCAAAGCACGGGTGTTGTTAATCAGAATAAACTGCTTGCGTAATTCCTCCGACCCCAGGCAGATCAATACCGACACCAGAACCTCAAAGGGCTTATCCAGCAGGTCCGATAGCGCAGTCAGTCGTTGCTGGCCATCCACTACAAACCCCAATGGCGGATCGGTCAACGGAATCCGCACCCGCGCCAAGCCATTACTCAGCGGTTCGATCTCCACGCCGGCATCTTTGGTGAAAGCCACCACCACTGAATTGGGTAGGATCGCGTCATCACTAGCCAAGTAATGGCGGATTTCCCGGATGTGGTTCGCCACCTGTGGCCGTTGGAATCCATGTAGACTACCATCTTCATTACGGCCAATGCGGTCGATTATGGCAAAACGCAGCACATCTTTAGCGGGCGCACAAAAAGCCAGTACTGTGTGCTGGGCGCTTTGATGAGGTAGCAAAGCAGTATAAACAAGTGTTTCATTCATGGCGGCTGTCATTCAGTGCGCGAAGATGATTGTAAAACACATCCAGATTATGAATGCCGCGCCGCTTGTTGCGGTTGCTGGCGCGGAAGATAATAACTTCGACTGAAATCTGTTTACAGATCATACAATTACAGCGCCGCCATGGACGATTTTCCAGAGTTTCACGGTAGAGATGGCTTAACTGATCCAGTTTTCGTTGCTCGGAGACGGTCAATTGATGATTATTACATATTAGAGGCCTTGAGTAGGCCATAATCGCTTCCAACGTTTCATCTAACCCAGTTTGTTCACGGTCATAAGCACGAATTTTATCTAGCGCCCTTTGCTCCAAATTCAGCAAGTCTTCCTGGTTACACAAACCTTTCTTAACTGCATTTTTCAGGGTATTATTTTCCAGTGCTTGTGGGATACGGATTGCAGTGTAGTACTCAATCCTGCCATCAGTTGTCGGCAGGTAATAGTTCCGGCGCTGATCTTTGAATGCTCGTAGTAATGGCGAGGTGGTATCCACGCTAGCCAGTAACGGGTACTTTACGAATTCATCAAGTTTATCAGCTTTAGCGAAGCCTAAGATATGCAGGCGGACATTAGGGTAAGGGTCTAAGACTTTATGAACCGCTTGTACAGCAGTATGGATCGCTTCAGTTCGCAAAGGCACCATACCCCCTAGCGCCAAGTAGCGGTAACCGATTTTGACCAACTCGCGCGCAGCTTGGGCCATTGATACTGGCGACCATCCCTGAATTACTGCTACCGGGGTGAAGCGCACCCGCAAGCGCTGGCATTCAGCCCAAAAACGCTCAGCCAAATTCAAGGTGAGTTGATAGCGACGATAACGTTCGTCTCTACCAGGCGATCCTTCATCGAGTCCATCCCAAAAGCTCTTTGCTTCCGGGAAGAAATCAAAAATAATGTGATCAACGGAAAATCCGTGGGTGAAGCCACTATCCTCATAGAATTCAGCCATTTCTTCCGGCTGATAGGGTGGCTCCTCCTGCTGGACATAGGAAAAAGCACCACAATCACCGAATAGCAACCGACCATCCAGATCTGGCCCGCTAAAGCGCAAAAATGTGCGCGCGCCCACCAGTCGAAAGCGCATAGCTTGAGATTCGCTGTATTTGCCCGCCACTCGATGATCGCCAACGATAGCGCGCGACACCAGAATGCCATCATAAGGCGCATAGCCTAAGATTTCGTGGGGATACTGATCTCCCCAGTAAGGTTCCCGATTCGGCGTAAACTCATCGGTCTTAAAATCGTAGCCTGGATCAACAAAGTCCAGGCTGTCCGCATAGATAAATTTCATGATTCCCTTTCAGTCCATATCCCCAATATTCGAGGTCTGTATGCTGGTGATTTTACCGCCCCCCATCCCCCTTTGCTGCTTAACCTGTTTGAACAATCGCGCCAACCGTCCCTGTTCGCAAGCTACACCCTCCTTATCGCGCAACCATCGCAGCATCCGGGCGGCACTGCCGCCAGCGCGGTCCCAACATTGCGCGATCAGGGTTAGGATGGCGTCATCATCGAGTGGCCGGCGCCGGGGAATTGAGGCTGGGAGCAGAGTCGCCAACGCTTCAGTGACCCAAGCCCGATGCTGAGCAGGAGTTGCTACAGGGTCGCGTACCGCGATTTGTTCGACAAAATGTCGGGCCACCCGCTGTGGGAAGTCTGCCCGAGTGCCAGGATTTGGGCTGTTGGGACCATCGAATCGTGCATCATACGGCATCCATAACGGTTGCAATACTGACGATAGTCCTTGGAGGGCCACTGGACCTACCAAGCGTACACGGTCACGCGCCACAGGCGGTACACTGATCAAATCAGATGTGACCAATTGGATATAAGTCGATGATAGGGTGACGACCACGATCAAGTGAGGATTTTCCTGTACCAGTCTAGCGAGCGACCGCGTCGGCGCGTACAGTTGGTTCAGTTGCTGCCACCAGAACTCAGGGCGGAACGGCAACGGTAGGGTTCGCGACCGGATGCTGTTAGGACTGGCAGAGTTCAGGGTCAGATCGTAGGCCGGAATAACATCCTCGGCAGTGATCAGCCCCAGACCAGCCGAAATGATCCAGAGGGGCTGCATCGTAACGCGGGCGGTGAGGAGAGCCTCGGTGAAACCGCGCCCACAATAAGTCGCCATAGCGGACTGCCGCTCGGTACAGGACAAGATCCGCCGCCGCCATTCCGCAAATACCCACTCCTGGGGACCGATGGGCAGGTTACGTGCCTGGAGGGTTGACGGCGCAGCACGTTTCTTGCGGTTGGTGCATAGGGTAACGAGCAGCAACACTTTGTTATCGCTCTTCGTGCAACCATTGCTCAAGCATGGCTTGGCGTGCCCCATCTAAGGGCATAAAAACCCGCATAAATTGTACGACACCAGCGATCTGTGTCTCACCAAGTGGTTCAACAATGGGATCGGTCCGATTCCGTAATGCGAGCAACAGGGTAAGGATGTCCCAGTCATCAGGCAACTGGGTTCGGGGAGCGTTCTCGACTGGGCCCGGCAAAGGGCCAGGTTGCTGGGCGTAGGGGAACAGTTCGCCATCATTCAAGCAACGATCCAGTATCGTCCGAATCAGCACCGCTGGATCTGCTGGTTCGGCACCACCCGCAAGGGTACGAACATCGAACTGCCACTTATAAGCTTCTTCATCGGAGGAAAGGCTGTATTGAAATTGGTAAAGTTCCGGATATTCCTGCTCGCGGTAGCAGTGATAGACGTAGATCCCTCGATGTTCTAGATAGATTTCGGCCGCAACCGGCAAACAGAGTACGGGCATGGCGGCGAGATTCCTCTTGTTAAGATTACGCGCTACAGGGGGATGATAGTTTTGATGCTACGATGTTATTGCTCTTGCTGACGGCCATGATTAATCATTGGTTAACTAAATTTTATTTAATTACCTTTTTAAGGTCAATAAAGCAATCAAAAAATATTTATGGATATGCCTGTGTTACCTACTTTCGCCCGTAACCTGCGCTACCAATTGTGGCGCGAAGGCACTAATCGAGAGCACTGGGTGGCCCATTTGGCCGGTTGGCTGAACTGTAGTGAACGCCGGGCTTTAGAACTGCTTATTGGTAAAACACCTAACTCAAAAGAGTTACAAACTTTGGCCCAACAAACTGGAATCATGGAAGAGCAGTTCCATTTCAACGATCTGACTAAACAAATTACGATCCTTGCCGAGAATCTAAACTATTTGGTGACTGCGCCTAAGCGGGGCGGTAAGAAAGAACTGGCTCATCACCTAAACATACGACCGGGGACCCTCTCACGTTGGTTGGCTGGTAAGCAGCGGCCTAATCCTAAATACCAAGAGATGATCAAGGCCTATTTCGGATTGCCCACCGCTGTAGATCTGGAAACAATCCCCTTATTTCTGGAACTGTCGCCGGTGGGCAGTTACGAACAGCGGGCCTGGCTGCGCCAGCGCATCGAAGAGCTGGACGATGAAACCTTGCGGGTATTGTTCCCCGCCCTGGAAAAACTGCTGCGCTAGGCTGGTTGGTCACCCGCCCTATAACTCAGGGGATCCCCAGCCACTTGTGGGTTTGCAGGCTCAAGCGCCACTGCGGATGGGTCAGACAATAGGCGACGGCGGCCTGGGTGTGAGCCTCCCGCTCGGGTCCGTCCAGCGGTTGCAGGAAGAAATGCTGGAACGCCAGATCCACGAAGCGTTCCGGCTGCGCTTCGGGTTCGGGCTGCGGGTAAACCAGCTTCAGCTCATCGCCTCGGTTGAGTCGCAACGGCGCGTTCGCCTTGGGACTGACGCAAATCCAGTCCAGTCCGGACGGGGCGAGTTGCGTGCCGTTGGTTTCCACCGCCACTTCGAAGCCGCGCCCATGCAGGGCGGCAATCAGCGCTTCATCCAGTTGCAGCAGGGGCTCGCCGCCGGTGCAAACCACATAGGGACGGGCTTTCGGCGGCGACGGAGAGGGCCAGCGGGCGGCGATGGCGGCGGCCAGCGCCCCGGCGGTGGCAAATTTTCCCCCGCCCGGTCCATCGATCCCCACGAACTCGGTATCGCAGAACCGGCAGACCGCTGTGGCCCGATCCACCTCCCGCCCGCTCCACAGATTGCAGCCGGAAAACCGGCAGAACACCGCCGGCCGGCCACTCCAGGCACCTTCGCCCTGCAGGGTGTAGATGATTTCCTTGATACTATACATCACCGCTCGGACCGGCAGCGTCAACCCTCCCAGAGGGCGCCGATTGGAATGGATGGTTGCAAGACACCGCGGAAAAGAATCCCCAGAGGCGCCTCGAACTGAACGCTGGAGCGCATAATAATGCAATGGTCCACCCGCGTGGAACTTTGAGGAGATCCCACCATGCCATCATTGGATCGCATCACCTTCGACCCCAACCTCATGGGGGGACGCGCCTGCATCCGGGGCATGCGCGTCACCGTTGCCCTCGTGCTGAATCTGGTCGCCAACGGGATGAGCACCGCCGAAATCATCGACGCCTATCCCTATCTTGAGGAAGAGGACATCCGCCAAGCCTTGCGGTATGCCGCCTGGCTGGCGGAGGAAAGCATCCATCCAGCCGAACTGTTGCCTGCCGCATGAAGTTCCTGGCCGACATGGGCATCTCGCCCAAAACGGTAGCGCTGTTGCGCGGGCTCGGCCACGACGCCACGCACCTCCAGGAACAGGGACTGGAACGGCTGCCCGATCCGGCCATCCTGGTCAAGGCACTGGCGGAAGAACGGATTCTGCTCACCCACGACCTGGGTTTCGGCGAACTGGTGGCGGCCAGCGGCGCCCGGTTGCCCAGCGTGATCATCTTTCGCTTGCGCAACATGCATCCCAGCCACGTCAATCACTCTTTGAGCCAGATCCTGGCGCGCTATCGGGTGGAATTGGCGGAGGGAGCCGTGATCAGCGTCACCGAAGGGCAAATTCGCCTGCGGTCGCTGCCCGTCGCGCGGCCTGATTAGAAGTATTGATCGCAGGCCATGCTCACACCGGCAACGCCGGTCCCTCTTCCCCCCAGCACAGCATCGCCCCGCAACCCGGGGTCTGCTCCAGATCGATCCGGTCCAACGGCGGCAGCCGCTCGGTCAGCGCCGTTCGCATCCAGACCAGCAGACTGGCCGGGTCCGCGTCGTCCAGGCCGGTCAACCGGTCCAGCCGGTGGTGATCGAGTTCCCGATACACCGGCTCGAACCGGGTTTTTACCTCACCGTAATCCACCGTCCAGCCCAGCACCTCATCCAGCGGCGCGGTGAGGTGCAAGCGAATCCGATAGCTGTGACCGTGCAGCCGGCGGCGGGGATCGCCGGCCGGGGCGCGGCGCAGGCACAAGGCGCTCTCGAAGGTCTGCTCCTTCCAGATCCGGTAATGCCGCCCGTCGTAATGGCACCCGGCGGTCGCGGTTTCGTAGACCGTCACCCAGGACAGTGGCGGCAGATCCGGTTTCAGCCGTTGCCACAGCCAGGCGGCCAGCCGCTCGCTGGTGGGATTGTCCAGGCCGGGCAGGTCGTTGAGGCAGGCGTGGTGCAACTCAGCGTGCAGCGGCGCCCAGAGTTCGCCCAGCCGGTCGAAGTCCACCCCGAGATCCCGACCGGCCAGGTGCTGGTCGGCGTGCAGGATCACCTCGAAGCCGTGGCCGTGCATCCGCCCGCAGGGATGGCCGGCGGGAACGTTCGGTAACTGGTGGGCGGCCTCGAAGCGGAACCGCCGCCAGACGTGCGCGTGTTCGTCGCCGTCCAGATCGGCGCCCTGGTCGCGGGTGCTCTGGATGCCGACCCGTTCGAGTCCCGGCACCGTCAACCGCGCGCGCAGCCAGCGGGCCAGGTTTTCGTCGGTCGGTACCGGGAGGTGATCGTTCAGCAAGGCGTAATCCAGGGGCGCCACGACTTCTCGCAGTCGTTCGGCCAGCCGGTCGGTTTCGCCGCCAGGAAACAGCGCCCAGTCCGGCGGCAATTGGGCCCGGACCCGCGCCAGGAAGCCGTGGCCGTGCAGGCGGCGGGCGCGATGGCCGGCCGGGAGGAGGTCCACCCGGCGGGCGGCTTCGAACGGGGCGGCCGCGACGGCGTACAGTCGTTCGTTCATAGCGTCATCTCGCGAAATCGTTCCACCAACGGGTCGGGAATGCCGGCTTCGGCGAAGCCCCTGGCGCGCAGCAGGCAGGCCGGACATTCACCGCAGGGCGGTTGCTGGCCGTGGTAGCAAGTGTGAGTATCGGCCAGCGCTGGCAGGGTGCCGAGATCGCGCGCCAGCAGGACAGTTTCGGCCTTGGATTTGAACATCAGCGGCGTGTGGAGGGTGATTTCGTAGTCCAGCCCCAACCGGAGAGTCTGTTCCAGCGCCTGGAGCGTCGCCTGCCGGCAGTCGGGATAGCCGCTGTAGTCGGTCTGGGCCACGCCGGTGACCAGATGATGGATGCCGCGTTGATAGGCCAGGGCGGCGGCGAAGGTCAGGAAGATCAGGTTGCGCCCCGGCACGAAGGTGTTCGGTAATCGCGTGCGGGCGTCCACGCCGGGTTGTACGGTGATGGCGGGGTCGGTCAGCGCGTTGCCGCCCAGGGCAGCGAAAGTGTCGATCGGCAGCACGGTGTGCGGCACGTCCGCTCGCGCGGCCACCCGCGCGGCACAGGCCAGTTCGATGCGATGGCGCTGGCCGTAGTCGAAGGTCACCGCCGCGACCTGGCCGGCGCCAAACCGATGCAGCGCCCAGTACAGGCAGGTGGTGGAATCCTGTCCACCGGACAGGACGACCAAGGCGATATCCATGAATAGCTCTCTCCAATCAGCCGAGCACGCCCGGCTCGAGCGAGATCGGCTCGCCAGTCAGGCGCACGCTCGGCTTAATGGCGATGCCGCCGCGCGGCAAGAAATCGCCCCGCACCTCCAGCCAATGCGGTTGCAGCAACGCGAACAGGTCGGCGGCAATACAGTTGACCGCGTCCTCGCTGAACGTGCCCTGGTTGCGGAAGCTGAACAGGTACAGTTTTAGCGACTTGGATTCCACCAGATACGCCCCAGGGCGGTAGCGGATCGTCAACCGGGCGAAGTCGGGCTGGCTGGTGATCGGGCACAGGCAGGTGAACTCGGGACAGTCCAGTTCCACCTCGTAGGTGTGCTCGGGATAGCGGTTGGCAAAGCGCTCCAGCAACTGCGGAGCGTAATCGCGAGGATAGTCGGTCTTGGCTTGGCCCAGCAGCGTCAGACCTTCAATTTCAGGCATCAGAGGCTGGCTCCATTGATCGGCGATGACAGCGATGGTAGGGACAACGTGAAGATAACCAAGCTGGCAGAAAAATCCAGATTGTGGCGATGCGATCCCGAGGCTGATCGTCTGGCAACAGCGGTTTCAATACCCTACTGCTGGGAAACGCAGAACTCTTCCAGTGCCGCCAGGATACTCGATACCCCCCGTCCCTTGGGAAACAGCAATGGTCTGGATTGACGATAGCGCTGGATAAACAAAGTAGCGGCATGCTTGGCGGATTGCGTTACCACCACAAAAAGATCAGCGTTCCGCGCCAACATCTGCAAGCGTTCATTTCCTACCTTGTCGTGGCTAAGTTCGACTGAAATATTTGGAACCAACTGCTGCAAAAGAACTGCAGCCTGACAGCCAGCACTTTCCGTCAGGGTGTAAATGGCGATGATTTTACCCGCGAGCCGACTCAAACCAGCAGCAACCCCTGTAGTCGAGTTCAAAGCAGGGGCCACTGGTTGGGGGATGTTAGGGAGCCCCAGAGCACGCGCCAGTTCAGCGAACAGAATGCTTTGACGAGGCTGCATACTTCCCGCAGAAGGCCGCAGAACCTCCAATATTTGGTGGAGCAGCTGTTGGCGCTTGCCAACATCGGCCACTGGGTAGGCCAAGGTTAGACTAGCCCAATCGAGTAGCCAGTCGATGTAGCGTAAGCCGTTGGCGCGCGGTACCAATTCAGAGGCCAAATCAAGTACATCACGGTAACGGTCAACATCAAGACCACAGCTTAACGCCGCTTCGTAAAGAATGGCCGCTACGCCTATTTTATCCTCACCGAACGTGCCATGCAGGGTAACAACAGTCAGCAGCGCCAAATATAAATCGGTATGGAGCGTAACCGGGAAGCGTTCATCATCACGCAACCAACCTACCAGCAGTGGCAATGCCAGAAGAAACCGGTCGATAGGAATGCCGGTAGGGATCGCTGTTACGCTATCCGCCAACCTCTGTACCGCCAGTGGATCACTTAATTGATCCCAAACTCGCCATTCCGCCACCGCGCGTTCGGCGATAGCAAACGCTTGGGTAAACTCGGGCTGGCTTAGGCGTTCGATCCAAGCGACCCAGTCGGAGGGGGTGGTATCTCCCGTTTGGATAGAGATGGCATGCCACAGTGTACGGTAGGTCAACTGGGCCAGCAGAGTTTGCTGGTCCGCCGGATTCAGACCAGCAACAGCCTGCTGCGCAATACGACAAGCTTCCAAGCTGTCGTCTTGAACTGCTTTGAGCAACGCAGCACGGGCTGTGGCCAGCGGACTTGTCGCTGGAAGTTGTCGGACAGGTCGCTGCCGTTCTCGTACTGCTTGTGCCAGCGACGGCGGTAGGATATCGAATCCAGTTTCCCCGAGACGTTCGGCTAGGGCTTCAACCTCAAGATCGCCAGCGAGAACCGCAACCGCCATGAGAGCAAATACGCCCGGTGCGGCATTGCGCGGCACGTTGCCGAGCACCGCAATGAGCGGACGGGCTTCTATCCTATAGAGCGCCATGGCGGCATCGATGCCACTGCTTTCCAGCACCGGCGCCAACACGCAGCACCAAACCGCCTCGGCGATAGCCACTGACACCGCCGGCGGTCGGCGGGCTGCCAGCACATAGGGCAAACAGTCCAGCGCTAGCAACCCGGACCTGTCGCCTAGTGCCGAACGCAGCGCGATTTCCAGGAAATTGAGGTTCAACGCATCCAGACGCCGTTCCTGCTCCAGTTGGGTCAAAAGGGCACGGGCGGTGGCGGCGTCAAACGTCGCCAGGGCAGCGTAGAACCGACTCACCAATGTCCCAGTGGACTCGAACAAGGCCTGTCGCCCACTTGGGGCCTGCCGCCATGTCAGATAGAGTCGCCTGAGCGAACGTTCAGCTAAGGTGGCCGTTTTTGGGGTAACCCGCAAGCGCGCCACTGCATGGCAACCACTTGAGGCGATGAGGTTTTCCAACGGATCCTGGTGGTTCAGTACGTTGCTCGGTGGACCCCGGAAATCCGTGGTGGTCAGGCCTGCAAATGCGGTCAGTAAGGGGGCGAGTCGGTGCCAACTACGAGCATCTTGTGCGGTTGCATAGAAGACGGGCAGGCCATCGGGGCTTCGAGCAAACAGTAGTGCCCCGGGAAATCCAGCATCGGTAATTGTCTCCCGCAGGAGGTTGTCGGCTGCGGTCGCACCAGTCAGAGTATCCCAAGCATGCAGAAACGTTTGAGCGGCTTGCGGGTCCTGGCCAATCATGTCAATTTTGCCCGCCAGCGTCTTTCCATCACTTGGTGCCGTTCGGCCACAGCAGCCGCATCGGTACGGTAGACCAGGTGTTCATCATTGACGGTAATGCCACGAAAGGTGAAGTTCATGGAACCGTCCAGTGAGTAGTCGTCCCCTAGCAAGCCTTTTTCGTGAAAATCCGGTTCCAGCAACCAGTGGATGGCCCGTTTTTGGCCCTCCGGTGAACGACGCAATCGCTCCACAAACGGGAGGTTGTGCGGATCGTCGCGCAGGATCGCCACGACCTCAGCACCGTGGCGCGCGATGGCGCAAAGCGCTTCCGACAGTTTGATTGGACGCGCGGTCCAGTCAGGTTCCAGCGCGGAAAACTGTTGCGCGGTGTTATCGATCACCTCAATATCGCTAACCCAGGCGGAAGCTAACCATAGGGTTTTACTGGGCTGGATCAGTTCGCTTACTAACAGGGACTGGATCAGATTGCGGATAGCCGTGGCTTGCGCCGGGCCGACCAGATCGCGTTGCGTATGCTGGGTTACCATTGTTCTTCTATCCCCAGTATCACCGCTATGGCTTCTGCTGTGGCCTCATAGCGCTCGACAACCGCGTAAAATTGTAGATAGTCGATGTCTATCGGTTGCGCCTGTAGGCGGATCACAGCTTGCCGCAATGCTTTGGCGTGAGCGATTCCGGTTTGTAATCGGCAATGACCACTATGTCCGAGCGCAGCGCAGACATGTTCGAGCCAATTGTCGGTGTTTAAGCTGATGGTTTCCAGTTCCTCTTCCAACAGCAGGACACGTGCCAGTTCGGGATCGGTGGTAAAGGACGCGCGGAACGGGTGATAGCTTTCGAGTGCCCGCTGACGCAATTCCGCGCTTTGCGCCCATAGGACGCCGTTCAAGGCCTTCATCAAGGTATTGGGGTCGGCGTTGGGCAACTGGCATAAATTACGCAAGCGCGGTGCATATCCAGTATCGCTGGCGGCTAAATAACAGAAAGTGTCGAGGCTGATCATCATACCCAGTTGCGTTTCCAAGTCGCAGCGCCACCTGATCAGTTCATGCAGCAGGACATCATCCCTCGTGGTCATGCCATGGCGGAGCAGGCGGGTATTGAGTGCAACACCAGTGGCATGGCCGACCGGCAATCGGCGGATTTGTAATTGAGCGAACAAGTCAACCATTGGGGGCGTGCGTTCGGCGTGACGGACTGCGCTTCGGACACGGGTGGTCGCCGCCGCGATCTCGCTATCGGTATGGGCCAGTTCGATGAAGCGGTCCAAGGCTTGAGTAACCAGTTCCAAATCCGACGGTTGCAGCGCCGCTTCCACGGCGCGGAACCACCACCGGGGTTCGGCGGTAATGGCGGCGGCTAGACTTTCCAGGATGCCAGCGCCGCCCACAGTGGTTTCAGTAATCCAACTCACCGCTGGTTCTTCGGTACCGATTGGCAAAGGATCAGCCAACAAAACGTCAGCGCCAGCGCGCGTGGCCATCAATTGCCGACAGGCCAGCAGGCTCGCCTGGGTCAGCGTCTCGTGCAGGCGGCGGCGCAACCAGAGGCCCCAGGTAGCATCCGTTGGGTTTTCGGTGGCTTCCAGCGCGGCGTACAGACGGCTACAAATTGCCGGTTTCGCCAGCAGGGCTTGCAGTTGCTGAGTCAAACGGCCGTGGCGGGGTGGCGTGGGTGCATCCGGTTGGGCAAGCTCGTCCGATTCATCCTCGTCGTCGGTATCGGGTTGATCGGGCGTCAGCGGAACATGAATCACGTCCTGATCGGTAAACAGCGCGTTGAATGCCGCCTGGAAGTCGGCGTCGGTCAAGGTCTGCGCGGCAGCCAGCAGGTTGGGATGCGGGTGGGCCAGCCAGACGCGGATCGCCGTCGCCAGATACACCCGATGCAGCCATTCCCGTTCAAACACGGATACGGAAGCTGGCAATTGCTCATCACTGAGCACGCGCCAGCGGTAGTACGCGGTCCGGCAAGCGGCCCGCAAAGCCGGCGGCAAGGTTGCTTGCGCCAAAATCTGGGCGGGTGGTAGCCGAAAGGTGAGCCGAATGCCATCGACGCTGATTGCAAAGCCAACAGCGACGGGGTTTGCGTCTTGGACGAAGCGCACTTCGGCCAAGGTGCGGCTACCATCTTGTAACAGGATCGACGCGCTAGCGGTACGCGCATAGCGCAGCACGTGCGCATAGCCACCATAGGCATTGAGGTACAAGCTCAAATCGGTGATCAATTCCGCCCAACGACTACGGGGTGAGGGTGCAACCGCAATCGGCGCACCGTGCTCGACGAGGCGGGATTGCCAGTCCAAGCGAGCATTCGAGGTGGGTAAGACCTGCGGCAGGCGCAATTGGTCCAGCACGATGGTCCAAGGACGAAGGACCGGCACGGCTCCTTGGGCATCGACGACCGTCTCGACATACTCACGCATATTGCTGTAGCGGTCGATGGATAAATCTTGCGTTTCCTCGTAAGGGTCAATCGCAATCCAGTGGTGTAACGCGCCGCGCTGATAGGCGAACCGCCGGCTGACCCGTCCCGGTACCATCTGGTTCATGGCCTGCACCAACGGCATGGTTTCCTGCTGCGGATCAGCACCCTGCCAGGGCGGAGGGATGTGCAGGGTGACTTCCGGCAGGTTGAGGTCGCTGAACAGGTTGGCCGGGATAAATTCTGGCAGAGGCGTGTCAGTGTGGTAATCGTGTGGGCTGCCACCCGGCTCGGGGAATGCTACCTCCCAGTTGCGATGCAAGCGGCGCAGCAGGGTTGGGATAGCTTCCAGCATCAACGAACGGGGTGGTGACCACAACACTTCATCGGCTGTTGCCTCATCCAATTGCAACGCAACGATCAAGTGACTGCGCAAGGCAGCGAACGCTGGCGTTTCCACTTGGAGTACCTCGGCCAATCGCTTAATGGTATGGCTGATGAAAGCTGTATTGCGCGCGGCGCCCTCGGGGCTAGCGAGGTGATGCCAAGCATTTCCGCTGACCCCGGCGGGTAAGCCCTGCGTTAGCCAGTCCAGCAGTGCCATGGCAGCCTGCATCCGCAACAAGTAGGGATTGCGGATCGGTAAGACCTGCGGCGGCAGTGAGGGATCAAACAGTTGTTCGTAGCTTTGATAGGTCAGGCGGTCACGACCGTAGTCCGATAGCACGGTCACGGTCCACGGCCGCATACTGCGAGTGCGCCCGGCACGGCCCTTGCGCTGGAGAAACGAGGCCCAGTCGCGGGGAGCCTTATGCTGTACTACGGCTCCGACCCGAGGGTCATTGAACCCGACTTCAAGAGCGGCACTGGCAACGATAACATCGGCGTCGCGGTTGACACCGCGGTCTTGCGAGGTAGTACGGGAGACGGCCAACCGGGTAGTGAGTGGACGTCCTAGCCATTCGCACAGTCGCCAGCGCTGGCCATCAAGTTGGCGCAAAGGCAACAAGGGATCTGCTTGGGCGGCGCGCAACTCGGCTAAGGGCGCGTGGTGTGGCTGGCCAAACAAATCGTAACCTTCGGCATCTCGAAAGTTGTCGAACAAACGGTTGATGATGTCCAGATCATCCGTGAAGGCAAACAGCCGCTGACCGATGCGACCTTGGGATAAAGCGCCGGCCGCCGGATCCATCAGTCGGCCAAGCAACATGAGCGTCTGGATGGTGGTTGACAACAGACTGGTTCGCGCCGCCGGGTCGCCGCGCAGGATGAGTTGATACTCAGCGGCTTCCTCCACCATGTCCTCGGTGCGTGGCTCCACCAGGGTGATGCGATTAGGGTCGATGCCAGTCAGAGCAGCGAAGAACAGTGGCGCGTCTTCCAGCGTCGCTGACAGACCAACGAAGGTCACTGGGGCATTCAGCGCATGTTGCCAGCGCCGCAGGACCAAGCCTGCATGGGCACCCGCCGTGCCCGTGTAGGTATGTACTTCGTCGAGTAGCATGAGTGGCGGGCGGCGACTGGGGGGCTGGCCAATGCCAAACAACCGGCGCACAGTGGTATCGGAGAGTCGGCGGTTGAGCATCTCCACTGTACTAAACAGTATGTCCGGGGGTTGCTCTAAGAGCCGGCGCCGGGTCAGGATCAATTCACTGGCCTCCACAGCCACAGCCCGGTTATGGCATCGCACCAAGCGCTCGATTCCGGCCTGCCGGTCGGCTTTAGCCCACAGCAGTTCATCGCCGGTATTGGGGCAGAGCAGGATCGGACATAGCCAGTCGCCGTTGCGCAACGGTTTCCATCCGGCTTGTGTAAGCGACTGGTCGGAGGCGTCATAGGGGACGGCCTGATAGAGCGCGCCGAGGGTAAACCCGCGCCGGCTAGTCGCGTGGAGCTTGTCGGCAACTCGGCGGGCCATACGCAGGCATTCGCTTAGTTGGTCACGTAGCAATTCGGTGCGGGGATAAATGGCCAGCGCTTTCACCCACGGGCTTCCATCTCCCAACAGTTCGGCCAATTGCAGAAAAGCCGGTAGGTAGAACGCCAGAGTTTTACCACTGCCGGTGCCGGCTGTGACGATCACGCCCCGCCGTCTACCGGGTGTCAGGAGGGCACGGCAGGCTTCTTCCTGAAAAACCGCCAACCCCAGTTCTTGACCATCAGAGCAAGTCAATGCTTGCCAGATGCCGCGCTGTAGCGAGGAAAGTGAACAAACCTGCTGCAAATCTTGCAAAACTACACTGGGTTTCCGGCCACGGCGGTTGGGATCGCGGTCGGGGTAGCGCCGGGGCCGTAGATCAACTCGGAAATCAGACACCAAGCGGGGGGCCGTCTGCCATGGGCGATGGCGAAACAGTTGCCGCAACCGGGCGAACAGGCGCACCCCCTCGGCGAAGCGGGAGCGCAGACTGTCATCGCTAATCTCGAATAGCAAGCGTCGGTCAATCAAATCCTCAATCAGGTCGTCGGGATCCTCGCCAGGAGCGATTTCCTGCGCCAGTTGGCATACATCCTGCGGAGATAGTGATCCATCCACATAGCCCCAGATCAGCGAGCGAGCCTCGATCTCCTCGATGCGGAATAGCAGTTGGTCGAGAATACTTTCGGCCATGACTCAATTCCAGGATATTGATGCCAAGGAGATGGAAAAAGCTTGAATTAATCGGTGTTCGCTCAACCACTGTCTTACTTCATCAGTGAATAGATCAAGCGAGGCGCCAGCACTGCAGGCTGCTTTCAGGAAATCCATCACTGCAGGAGAAATTTCGGTGGCTTCTAGATTCTGCCAACTTTGTCTGATGCCATTGCTAAGATTGACGAATTTCTGGATATCGTCATCGCCTGAAGGAAGGTATACAGCTAGTTGTTGTGCTTGTTGTTGTAGTTGGCAGATATTTCTAACTTGCGCGCGGGTAGAGGGTAGTTTTTCAAAGATGCCTAGTAATTCATTATCCAGTCGAGGTAGAAGATTTTGCGCATATCTCTTCCAACTCAGTTCCAAGTCTAGGCTAATCTGGTTGGGATAATTTTTCAGAGGATTCCAGAATGTTTTCGTTAGTGTATTATCGGGTTTCAGCAGAGTTTCAGGATCATTTTCATAAGCTGATACAATAGTTAATAATGTCTGACGCAGGTTAGTTAAATCCATGCTCAAGGTGAGTGAAATGCTTCGGCTACGAAAGACATTTACTAGCTTTTCTAGTTTGGAAAAAGCCTGAAACGCTTGTTCGAGTTCGATTGCTCGTGTGTTGAAGCCCCGAACATTTTCCGCTAACCGCCTGGATACCTCAAGTTGTTCCAATTCGTCAACAAGTTGACCAGCACGTTTCAGTAAAGTCATTAGAATACCTCTAGCGTGGTGCTCAAACTCGAAAGTATCGATTTAATACGCGTCTGCACTTCTGTGAGAGGTTGTATAGCTGATCCATACTCAGTACGCCGGTTGGCTAAACCCTGTTCACCTCTAGTTATCATTTTATGTGCTTCTCTCATAAAGACATCCACCTTATCCATCGAATCCTTACGAGAAGATGCAAACTTAGGAAGTACCTCATTACCTTCGTAATTTTCTGTAAAAGTATTGGCTGTAAGCAACTGATCCAGACGAGCATTACGGAATCCTCTCTGAATGTTATCAAAATCATCAATATTAGAGCCTGGTATGCCTAATTTGATCATAGCATTACGGGCTGCGGTAATTTTTTCACTAATCTCTTTGGCGTTTTCATCAGGTGAAAGATGAGCAGTGACCTCGATATACCATTTCTTTCGCGCTTCTACCTCGGCGTAAACAGCTTTATTGAGATTATTCTTAATTCTGTTATACGAATCAGTTATTGTACCAAACGGATTAGGAGTTTTCGCAGGAGGTGATTGCAGCAAATCCCATTTAGAACGTCGTAATTTTTTAATTACTTTCAAAATAGGTTCTGGGTAGATAAATCTTCCTTTCTGACCACCTTTCTTACCTGAGTAGATAGCCTGAACTAGCCTCTGTAAGCTTATCTGATCCCTAGATAATCGGCTAACAAGATTATCTAGCTCGCGGCTTTTCATTGAAACTTGAGGTAATAGTTCTAGTGAAATAATAGTGTTTGGATTAATATCCTCTGGTTTAGTACCAGTTAGTAATCTACCAATAGCCAACAATTCCACTGCAGCTTGGCCAGAATCCCAATCTTGCTGATATTTAGGTAAAGCGTTTAACTGCTCTATAATTCTTTTTGACCAACCCTGCAAACATTCAAGAAAGTTTGCTAGTGCAATATCTCCTTTTGGAAAATCCCAGTGCCCAAGGTTGCGAAATTGTAAGAGCCCACCTAAAGCAATAGTAGTTCTTTCGAAATCGCTACGGTCGTCTTCTAAAGGCAGTAAAATATTCACAGGTGGAATATTGGGCGTAGTAGTTTGTTGGCGGAAGCGAAAGCTAAGCTGTGCAAAAGGTTTAGCGCCTGTTCGTCCAGCAACAGAGGAACGATCAATCTTTAAGGCATCCCAATCGATATAATCCCAAAAGGTATCAAAAAGCGCTTGCCGTAATTTACTGGCCATTGTTTCTGGCATTTCACCACCCTGTGCCCAGCGATCAAGATAGACACGGTCAGGGTTAGGTGGTGGTTGATCACCTAATCCGCGTGGTGGTTGTGGTGGTACTGGAGACTCATTTACTAATGGAGAGGGTAATTCGACATTCTGTAGTTGGGGTAAGCCGAAAGCTTGATGTAAGGCAGGATGCAGATTGACGATCCGACCTTGCCCATACCAGAGTTCGATCAATGTCCGGCGCCGACCATGATTAATAGGATCAAGACTTGCCAGATTTTGCCGGTCTTCTGTACTAAATATAGAGTATCCACCAATTTCATCCAAAAGCACTGCTGGTGGAAATTGTCCGATAGCAAGCGATTCTGCATGGCCATGCAGGGTGCGGCGTAAGACAGTGGTCAAAAAACGGCGGGGTATGAAACATTGTTCCAAATTATTGTCCGCTCGACGAGCCATATTCCATAAGGCTTCTTTGTTGAATGGATAAAGGCCATATCCTTCAAAGGCCCCAAACCCCTCATGACAAATAGTTCGATAAGCACAATTGTCACAAGCATTTGGAGGAGTAGCATTTTCATGGGGTTGCAGTCGATTATGCCAATCTTGAAGCTTTTCTGGACCGACACGTACCGCATTCAGATAGCGGGCTGCAAATTTCGCCAAACCTGTTCTACCGATTAAATTTTTGGATTCACTGCCTGGTCGATCCATTTCAATTCGAAATGTTAGCCGAGTACGAGCTGAATCTTCCAGCCGGTCATAATAACCGGTAGTGACAGCAGCCGCCCATCGCAATTCACAAAGACGTTCGCTACCCTGTCGGCCAGCGGTTGTCAATGCCAACAAAAGTGCATTGTCTATGCCTTGGAGCAGGGCTAAATCTTCGACAAGGAGGATCAAACGCTTACCCTGTGCGTATAAATGCTTACGTAGATCGGTCATCATGCCGATCAATCGTTGTGGGGTCAGGCTGAGCGTCAGTGTCAGGGCTTTGTCAAGGTTACGATTGATAATTTTGAGCGCTAAATCGAAAGCAGGTGATCCTTGGCCGTCTCCTATAACATCCAACACCTCCTGAGTAGGTGCAGCAGCATCTGCATAATTGCGACCACCAAGATGGATATCAACCGTGCTGAATTCCCGTCGACTTTCTGCCCTAATGTTCACAGAACTATTGCTGAAAACATGATTAACCAAGCCGTTGATAAGAGGATTATTAATCGTAAAATAAGACTGGCGTAAATAAGGGTCTCGAAAAATATTTGGAATATTTTCTATCAGATATATTTCTAGTTCCTCTTCATCAATATTTGATGACTGATCCTGACTGATTGCAAGAGCTAACGAGTCTAATAGCTTATCAATTTTGCCTCGTTCATTTAAAGTAATTGGATCTGAATTTTTTAGCTCTTCACGATAAGGTTCGGCCAAGTCTATTGGTAATAACTCAACAATACGTTCAACAATAGTTCGCAGACTGGTACGCGCCTTAGGAATAGAGAAGATATAAGTATCATCGCTCTTAGGAATATTCAGACGCATCCATTGGATAAAGTGCGACTTGCCTGAACCCGATTTGCCGAGGACCATCGTTTGTACATAATCGCCACGACTTTCATCGAGAAAATGTTGATGCAGAAAATTATATGCGCTCATTGTCATGAGAGCGCTACCTTGATCAGAGATTAGTAAAGGATAATCTGTATGAATTGCGAGGAATATTTCTTCTGGAACCGCCTCTGCATCTGGATTAATGACTTCATGAACTATTTCAGGCTTCCAGCAGAGAAAGTTTTGAAAGGTCATTATGATTTTTCTCCAAGATAAGTAATATGACTGATCCGTACTGGCTCACGCCCATAATAAAGCAAGTACATTTGTGCATCTGATAAGGCATACAGTGAAATCAAGCGACGCTGTTCAAGTCGCCGTAGCGCCAAGCTAGTTGCCGGTGAGAATGTTTCGGACTGGCGGGCTATTTCCGCACGTGCCTGTTGTTCTACATGCTCCCGTATCGTGCCACCTTCTAATACAGGCAGTAGGGATGCCCAAGCTTTGATGAAGTCTGCCACCTTCAATTGTTGTTCAGAAAGGAAAATATTAGGTAGGTGCCGTGCAATAGCTTCTGTAGGATCTGGTAATACGTATGCAGTCGCATTAGCTGCATCTAAATCCACTGTTTGGGATTCATCTTCATCCGCATCGGTGTCATCACCAAGTTCGGTTGCTGAGAACCCAAGTTTAACGGCATAGCCTAAAAATCGTGCCCAATAAACTAGATTTTGAAAACGGGCCTTATTAGTTAATTCTAAGGCTTCCAAAGCTTCGCCCAAGTCAGTGACGACACGTAACCTGACGTTCTTGTCCCACATTAAAGGTTGCATAGGATCCTGCATCAGGAACCAAGCCAATGCCTCTGGAAAACGGCCGCGATCTACTGATTCGTTATCAGGATCTTGTAGCAACCGTCTCTCAATCAAATTAATGAAAGCCGAATCCTTGGCATTATCTGCCAACAATAGGCGATTACCACCCTTTTCGGTTGTAGTTTCAAAAACTAAACCTAACCGTAAGGCTTCAGAAAGTACGGCAGAAAAAATGCTAGTTCTACCACGACTCAGTGATGGTGGGCTCATCAATTCGGCCAGTTCATCACGAGTATAACCATCCCTTGAATGGGAAATTTGTCTTAGAAGAATATTCAGCCGATTTGGTAAAACCGGAAGATTCGTGATGACGCTCATGAGAGTACTCTGCGAATAAAATCTTCCAATGGATAACCTGGAATAGCGTGTATATCTATTAGCCGGCGCTGAGGCATACTGGGATCTGCCTGATCATTCGATACAAAAATCAACCGTTCTTGATTAGGAGGACGCTGACTCAGCGTTTCTAGCCGGATATTATGGGTTTCACCTACAATCAAGAGTTCGGGGCCACTTGGAATATCATCGAGAGTAGGTAGTTGCAGCACTTCATCAATTTCAGCAAAAAACAAAATGCGGTCGGTCAATCGTTCCTGAAAAATAGACCTAAGCGGGATCAACCCACCACCAATACCGATAAAGCGAGTTAATCCTTGGATTACAAGTTGCTCGATGGCATCAGCCAAGCGGCGTTGATTCCGCCGGCTAGTTAGTTCGTCCCGTTGATAGAAAACAAGGGCAATTCTCCTGCTATCGAATAGGGTGACAGTAGGTGGGCGTAAACCCCGACTATATGGCTGTGGCAATGGCAGCAAATGGGTAGATTCAGCTGGAATTCGCTCTGTTGGATTTTCTCGACACCATGGGCAACCACCACAAACTAATGCTACGTGATGTGTATTACCATTCAGTTGCATGGTATACAAATCAGCTACTACCTGCGCCACGCAGTTTTCTCTGCAAAGAATGCTTAACATCTTTTGTAAACTATCCGAGCTTACTTGGTAAATATTTTGTCGCAGGGGTTCAATAGTTTGTTGCCAACGTTCTCGCAAATAATGACTGTCGTCTATTAAATATACTCGCTGCAGGTAACCGGCTAGTACTTCAGTAATTTGCTCGGCCGATACCTCGGTTTGAAGTACACTGCCTTGGAGTCGAATAAGGCCAGCCCGGGCCATCAGCGCCAAGGTACGGGCGTTCCAGTCGGCATTACGAATTCCCAGCATGTCGATATCACCAGGCAATAAAGTCGGTGGCGTGTTGAGATTGATGATTCGCTCATGCGGATCGCGCCCAAGCCTAGAGTTATCGAACATCGCACGCCAACGGGTCAGGCCGCGATCAACCGAGATGATGGTCTGCTGGTTAAGGGAATAAGCCATCTGTCGGTCATCATGGGCGGGTAGCAATAGTGAAAGGCTGGCACAGCCGTCACGACCACTGCGTCCGACTTCCTGATAGAACCGATCCAGTGTTTCGGGAATACAGGCATGCACCACAGTACGGACGTTTGCATAGTCCACCCCCATACCAAAGGCGGCCGTGGCGACAACTAGATCAATGTCACCATCTCGCCACGCGGCTAATATTCGCTCGCGGTCTTGGGCGTTTGTATTGCCGGTTACAACCCGAAGGGACCGATAACCCCACTGCTTCAGGTCGTCTCCCCAGATTTCGGCATCCCGCACTGTGGTGGTGTAAAGAATGGCAGGACGAGGCACATGCGCCAAGGCTTCCAGGCAATGTTGCTGACGAGTCGCCACGTCGGTGAATGGGGCAACCCAGAATTCGATTTCCGGGCGCAATCGGAGCGCACCCACTGAAAAAAACGGTGTCTTTGCATTCGCAAACAGTTGCCGTAGTGCCTGGACTGCAATCGGCGTGAGTGTGGCTGATAGCAGCAGTGTCCGAAAGCGTTGCGCAGGCGGGCTACGAGCCATCAGTTCGGCCCATAGCCCCCCCAGCAACTGAAATTCCGTGCGGAAATCGGTGCCCCACCCGTCTACCAAGTGAGCCTCATCGACCACCAGTGCACGCAAACGGCCCACACTGGCAGCTTTTAACAGCGCAGATCGCAAAGAACCACAGGCCGCCTCTGGCGCGACAAAACATAGCCCTTGCTGACCCGCGGTGATTGCTTCACGAATCTGAAGTTTGCGGGCGTCGTCACCCACATAGGCCAACGGCTGATCCGGTAGGCGATCCTCTCGCAACGGCAACTTCCGGGCGGATTGCTCGTGGTCGATGGCCAAGGTGATGGTTGGGACGATCACCAGAGTCACGCCCGGTCCCTGACTCTCGGAAAAGCCAACACGATCCACCAACTGAAAGAGCAAGCTCTTCCCTTCGCCGGTGGGCAGTGTTGCCAGGATCGTTGCGCCAGGAGGTGCAGTCAGTAGTGTTCTTGCGGCACGACATTGACCAGTGCTCAGGTAGGCCTCCTTGCCCACCAGATGTAGAAAACCATCGGTCAAAGGTCGCTTGCTCGTAGCGGGCGAGAATGGTTTGGCTACTGGCTTAGCCATCGCAGCGGTCCGATCCACCGCCTGTTGTTTACTGCCAGGCAACCAATCTGGTCGCCACCCCGTGGAACGTACATGCCAACTAGGAGATTGTCGTTGCGCGTTCAGGCCCACCCGGCGCCAATCCGTCTCGTTAGGCCAACCGCCGCCAATCGGAACTCGCAATGTGGCATCATCTTCACTTTGGCGACGCCCGTTTTCATAACCCAATGCATGACGGATCAGTACCGCTAGATCAAGTGGCGAGCGACTACCCGGCTTCGCTAACGCCATACGCAATCGTTCAAACGCCGGTTCGTCAAAAGTCATTGCCGACGCGGCCGTTTTTTGATCAAAAATGGCTTGTAATCCGGCAAAACTGTCGAGGAACGAGGGTTCACTCATTTCGAAATGCCCAAGACGACTTGAGGATAATCAGTCGCCAGCACAAAGAGGCCGATGGCATCAACTCGTATGCTGGGCTGCTGGATAGCCTGTAGAATCCACTGGTCATATTCCATCTGCCATTCCAGCGACTCATCGCGCCTCCCCGCGCTTTCCTGAGCCAAGATTGCCAGTCGCCTTTCAATCCGCCGTCGCCGATGTGCTATATCCTGTTCGGCCTGGCTCTGCGCCATGGCGAGAGCGTCCGCGACCTGCGGCAGGCTCAACAAAATTTCGTGTGAACAATCACGAACCTGCCGGCACAGTGTTTCTAAATGGCCAGGATCGATGATCGCGTCCAATAAATGCGGTCGGCTGCCAAGATTGATATCTCTGCTACCCAGTGCTTCAGAACGGTCATGAGGCCGCTCCAGTACAGCGAGTAATTCCGGTTTCTCGACTGCTTGCAGAGTTGTATCTAGATAAAGGGTCAACAAGTGCGGCGGTAAAAGATCATCCGCGCGGCGTTGCAGAGCGTGAGCAGCCTTATGGGAAAGCTTGATATTCGCTAGGGCCGTAGGTTGCGCCTCCAGCAACCAACAGATCCGAAATCCTACCCAATAAGGTCCAATCACGTCAGGACTCAGGTTAGGGTCAATCCGCCAAGTGGCGAAGGTAGTTCCACGGTCATCCCATGCCGTGAACTGTTCAAAAGCACCGAACAACCGATGTCCCGGACGAAATAATCCCACATCAGGGTAGCGAACGGCGCTGGCGCGGCGCAGGGTGAGTGGCTGATCCAGCCCGCTAGCTTTCAAGCGTCCGTGCCAGGGAAACAGCGGCATTAGCGTTTCGCGCCCCCAGTGCAAGCGGAAACAGCTATCGCGTCTTGGTTCGGGGATTTGCTCGAACTGCAAGGCATTAACCAGCCATGGCCGGATTGCTGAAAGATGGTCGGCGCCCTGTTCGAAATCGAGTTCCGCCGCTTCGATAGACGCGCGCAACCCAGTCGCAGCCTCCTCGCGGGCCATCACCCGATCCAGCGCGTATTGGTTATCGAGCCGTTGGCGCTCGGCGACAATCGCATCACTCAGTTCAGTACGCGCTCGCCGCAGTCCAGCAGCCCCCTCGCGGAAGAGTACCGTGGCCAGTCGCTGCTGGAGGTCGCCCAAGAAGAACTGGATGTCGGCCAGCGAGGTATTGAAGACTTGAAAGCAGTCAGTCAATAGTTCCAGCCATGCTTGCCACGGACTGCTATCGTCATCGTTCGGAATGAGGAGGCGATGGCGGATCACGTCCTTGCGCCGACCGAAACGATCCAGGCGACCGATGCGTTGCTCCAGGCGATCAGCGGAAAATGGAACATCGTGGTGGAGGATCGCGTCGGCGAATTGCAGGTTTTGCCCCTCCTCACCGCTGCGGTCGCACACATAGAGCCAGGCGGTGGGCTCGTCACCAAAGCGCCGCGCCGTGCTGGCGTGAGCGGTGGCTGATGTGGTGGGGCTAACTAATCCGGGCAGGCCCTGTACCGCGCTGTGGCCAAAGGCATGCGTCAGCGCTGTTGCAAGTCGCGCCGCTACGGCATGATCGGAGGCGAACACCACGATTTTTGGTTTCGCATTCTCGCCAATGGCGTTGCGTAAACGCCGCAGGATTTCAATCGTCAGCTCTTCACGCGCGAACCCCGGTTCCTGGGCCGCGACTTCAGCCATGCTGGCCAGCAACGCCGGTTCGTGAGCGAACAACGGCGTCTGAGTCGCCAAATCCACCACCTGTTGCGTCAGGCATTCCACCCCTTGCGCCAAAGCCTCAAACAATTGCAGGTAGCGAGTAACCGCGCTGGCTTCTTCGGCGCCTTGCTGCAGGGCGTACAGCGCATCTTGGCGCCATTGTTCGAGCAGTTGCAGCAGATCGGGCAGGCGCTCGTCCTCATCCACTTCCACGCGCAAATGTGACAGATTGAGTTGGCCATTCGGCGACTGCGGGCCGCGTGGCCGGAATTCCCAGCCTTCGGTATCGGTGCGGCGGGTGCGGATCAGACGGTGGTGCAGGCGGTAGGTTTCCGCGATGTGCGTGCGCAGATCGCCCACGCACCGCTGGATCGTTGCCCGATCACCCGTGGTCAATCCCGCGCTCAGTTCACTGGCCAGCGCCGCGACGGTTTCATCGTCCGCAAACAAGTGGATGGCCTCGCGAGCGCGTTGCTTGAGCAGGAAATCGCTGGCCTCGGCGCGCAGACCGCGCAGGAACAGCCCGTACTTGTCGCGCTGTTCCACCTTGCGGCGAAACGTCTCAGGCGCTTCCTGGCCGTACACGGCTGGATCGAGCACCTGCAACAAAGCCAACAACTCCGCTTCGCGTCCCACCCCCGGTGTTGCCGTGAGCAGGAGCAACCGCTCTACCGTCTGACCCAGCGTGCGGATCACCGCCCGCAACGCAGGGGCGATATCGGTATATCCGGACGCCAGCGCGCGATGGGCTTCATCAATCACCAGCAGGGTGGGGGGATGGTGCAGGGCCTCCGCTGGCAACTCAGCGTAGGCGAGGATCATGACCCGTTCGGCGAAATCACCGATTCGAAAACGCGTGTCCAACTCTTCCCGCCACTGGCCGACCAGATGCGCTGGCGTCAAGACCAGCACCGTGGCGTCAGCATCGTCCAGCAGGCACTGGCGGATGATCATGCCGGCCTCGATGGTTTTCCCCATGCCAACTTCATCGGCCAGCAGGTACCGCTGGACTGGATCGGACAGGACGCGGCGCGCAACCTGCAACTGGTAATCCACCAGTTCGATAGCGGCGGAAGTGGCGCCGGTCATGCCGCGCGAGGCGGCGCGCAAGCGGACCAGGGCATCAATGAACGCCCGGCGCCGATCATGCAGATATTGGGATTCAGCGCCGCCAATAGCGAGCACTTCCGTGGGATCGTCGAACGGTTGCAGGCAACGGACTTCGAAATCGTCCGAACCCAGGTAGGCCATTTCATGGTTGGGAAGGCGAATGAGGTATTCGTCACCCTCTCGTTCCTTGATCCGACCGACGCGCCAGCGGTCGTCTTGCTGAAAATAAACCCGCGTTTGCGGCGTTAGCAAAGGCCGCTCGAGGTGATCAACCGGGTAGGTGCGTTCGGTTTGCCGCGCGATGCTCTGGAAGAAGCGCACAACGAGATCGTTACCGGCGCGAGCGACGACTTTACCAATCCCCCAGTCGTCATCAACGTAGACCAACATAGAGGTAACTGCCTTTTGGGTCTGGCGTCCTGCGAACATACGAGGTCAGACGGCGTGCTCGGGGCAACCGGCGGGAGCCTCAACGCTGGCGCGCCGGCTTGAGAGGAACGGCAGGATCGCTATCGAAATGGTGTAGGGTTGACGAAATAGTCATGGGGTCCGCCGGCACGTGTTCTTGATCGTTATTGCCTGTGTAACTCACTATAGCGCCCATAGACAAATGATTCCAGAGTAGACGGTATCCCTTTCATGATGCCCACGATCCTTCAGTATTGATAATCTTTAAAAATTTTTAAAGATTATCAAGACCGGCATTCGATCACCTGCTGCAGTTGTGACGCGGTATTGCATGGAGACCGACGCCATGTCCGAAGGTCCCGCCGTTTCTGCGACCCTGCGTCTGGCCTGAGTCGCTACCATCGAAAAGCGTCGTCGCAAATGCGACCGCGATGTCAAGCTGCATCTACCTAAAACACGGTATGACGAGTTGGCCCAGCAAGCCCGTACCGATAGTCGCGCCGTGAGCGAATACATCCGCGTGTTGCCGGAACGGCATTTATACGGAACCCAGAGCGTCAATCGCGGCTAAACTCTCAGCAGTGCCCTTACTGCAGGAGCCGCCGTCATGGCGTACTCGCCCGACGAACCCTGGCCACTCGATGAACGCACGACACCGTCCTGGGTCTGTCGCTGATCGCGCCGACGCCCCCTGGAAAGACCTGATTACCGACGCCATTCGTTATTGGGAGCCGATGCGCCTGGTTTACAACGGCGTGCTGGCCGTCCTCGTGCTCGTGTGGGCCTGGCCGGCCCTGCCAAGCTGGAGCAGAGCAGGGCTGCCCGCCCTCGCCACGCTGTTCGTCCTGGCCGTTGCCGCCAATGTCGCCTACTGCGCCGCTTATCCGGTCGATGTGTTCCTGCAATGTTCGGAGTTTCGCGCGACCTGGCAACGCTACCGGTGGGTGCTGTTTGTGGCTGGGCTGCTGACAGGGGCGGCGTTGACCTGGCTGGCGCTTGCCGTCCTGCTCGGGTGAGCCTCAGTCCCGGGTCGGCGCTTGCACCCACCGCATGCGGCAGGGTGCGACGCGCCGCTCCTCTTTAAACCAACGCAGCGATCATGGAAACCCGTAAAGACCTCGACGGACGGGCCATCGGCCTGATGCTGATCCTCTGCCAGATTTGGGGCTTCCAGCAGGTCGTCCTCAAGGGCACCGCCCCGGAGATGGCTCCTCTTCTGCAAATCGCCCTGCGCTCGGGCGTGGCGGCCCTGCTGGTGGGTGGGCTCGTGCTCTGGCGCGGGCCGCGAATCGCCATTGGTGCGGGGACGTGGCGGCCCGGCCTGCTGGCCGGGGTGCTGTTCGCGGTTGAATTCCTGCTGGTGGGAGAAGGGTTGCGCCATACCACGGCCTCCCACCTGGTGGTTTTCCTCTACACCGCCCCCATTTTCGTCGCCCTCGGCTTGCATTGGCTGCGACCGGCGGAACGGTTGGGGGCGCTCCGCTGGCTGGGGATTCTCCTGGCATTCACAGGGATCGTGTTGACCTTTTGGGGGCGACGCCCGATAGCCGCCGCCGGGGCGTCCCCGACCACGCTGTGGGGCGATGGTCTGGCGCTGCTGGCGGGAATGGTCTGGGCCGCCACGACGCTGGTGGTGCGCTGCTCCCGGCTGGCCCGGGTCTCCGCCACCGAAACCCTGCTCTATCAACTGGTCGTCGGCTTCGTCCTGCTACTGGCGGCCGCCGTCGGCCTGGGCCAGACCGCCATTCGGCCCACGCCGCTGCTGTGGGGCAGCCTGCTGTTTCAGTCGCTAGTGGTCGCGTTCGCCAGCTATCTGGCCTGGTTTTGGCTGCTGCGGCATTACTGGGCGTCTCGGCTGGGGGTGTTTTCCTTTCTGACGCCGCTGTTCGGGATCGCCTTTGGGGTGGGGTTGCTCGACGAACCGGTGGAGGCGAGCTTCCTAGTCGGCGCTATCCTGGTCCTGGCGGGCGTCGTGCTGGTCAGCGGCGATGATGGCTGGAACGCCCTGCGCGGTCGGCTCGTCCGGCCCGGCGACAACGCCCGCGCGGTCGCCCCGCGCGGCGATGTGCCGAACGCGGGTTATCCGGTAGCAGCCACCGACTGCCTCTCCAGCAAGTCCAATCCCCGCGCGGCGAGCCCGCACCGCAGCGCGGAGAGAAACCAGCGGCCGTCTTCGGAATAGACCCAGCAGTAGACGTCCGGCCGGGGATGGTCGTGCGCCAGGAAATAGTCCAGGGAAGCCTGCAAGCTGGCCAGGGCCAGTCCTCGCCGCCGGTGGGACGCCCGCAGGGCGGCCCCTGCCAAGATAGCCGCAGTCAGCCGAACGAGTCGGTGCCCGCCGCAGCGCGGCCCACAGCTCCGCCTCGGTGCGTTCGGCGCGCAGAACCCCTGCATCAAGACCCGTGAGGTGGGGAGAATCAGCGTACTGCCGATCACGGCGCCCCGATATTTGATCAGGTTCCAGTAGGCCGGCACGGTGTCGAGCAACCACGTCACGGTGGCGTCGTCAATCGGCATTTGGGTGGGATCGTGGGCGCTCTGGAAACAGGCTTCGGCGATGGCCGCCGCCTGGCGGGCATCGGCGTGGGGGCAGGCGGACGCCGCGACCGATTCAAGGGTGTAGCCGTCCGGGAGGGGGTTCATGCCGGGCGCTCCCTCACAGCCGAAACAGCGCGCGGGCGTTGGCGGCCCGGAGCCCCCGCCACGCGGGATCGTCCAGCAGCGGGGCGAGAAACGCCCGATACGCCGCCATCGGGGCGAGCGGCCAATCGCTGCCGTACAGGAACCGGTCCGGCCGGTCGGCGTACTCCAGCGCCTCGCGCAGCCGTTCGACCGTCCGCCGCAACCGGCCTCGGGCGGCCAGAGCCGCGAACGCGGCCTCGTCCCCGACGAAGATGCCGGACAGATCGGCCCAGACGTTGGCGTTCTTGTAGACGACTTCGGCGGCGTCCAGGAACCAGGGGCAGCCGCAATGGGCGATCACGAAGTGCGTGTCGGGATAGTCCACCGCCACTTCGTCGACCAACAAGGGGTGGGCGTACTGGAGCTTGGCCGAGGCGGCGTAGGTGTCGCCGCTGTGGAAGATGACCGGGATTTGATAGCGGGCGGCCAGGCGATAGTAGGGTGCATAGCCCGGACTGGCGGGGCCGTGGTGCAGGTAACCCAGATAGGCCTTGATGCCCTTGATCCGGCCTTGCCGCAGTTGGTATTCGACCCGATCCAGGTGGGCGGGATCGCTGCGGCGCGGATCGGCCACGCCGATGGCGTGCAGGCCCGGTACCTGATCGGCGATCCGCAGCGTCGCCGCCACCCCGAGCGGGTCGTCCGGGTCGTCGGACAGCACGCCCATCGCCAAGGCCTGCACCATGCCGCTTGCCGCCATGTCCGCCCGCACCGTGGCGGCCACGACCTCCTCGGCGCCGTCCAGCACCGCGGGGAAGGCGTGCAACCCCGGCAGACCGGGCGGCACGACGTGCACGTGGGCGTCGACGAGCGCGTCGTCAGGGTTGAGCATCATGGTCCTGCTCCGGCCAGCCCTCGGGTTCGAGGTCTTGATAAACCGTCCGGGTAAACCGTGGCGTGCACACGGCGAGAAAGATCAGGTCGCCCTCCCCGGTGTTGGTCATGCGCTGGCGGGTTCCGGGCGGGATCAGCACCACCGCGCCCGGCCCGACGGCTTCGGGCGGCAAGTTACCCACCTCGACGCGCCCCCGGCCTTCCAGGATCAGGTACCGCTCGGTCACGCCCCGCAGGTGATGCCAGCGGGTGGTCACGCCCGGTTCCACCCGGGCGCGGGCCACCGACAGGTCGGCATCGGCGGGCGTGTTCCACCATTCGGTGATGAAGCAACCTTCCGCGAAGAAATACTCGGGCGCCGTCGGGTGTTGAATCTGCGGAACGAGGATCATGACACGCGCCTATCTTGCTCCAACGGGCCCGTTGCCGAGCCATGCTCGAATTTGACCCCCAGCCTCCCGGCGAGCGCCAGCAGATCGGCAGGCTCTGCCATTGGCTCCCGTTGCACCAGGGCCTGCAATCCCGCCCGGGCCTCCCGGCACCATTCCTCTTCCAGGCACGCGGCGGCGGCCCGTTCGCCCAGCAGGATCAACAGCAAGGGTTCGTCCACGGCAGCGCCGGCCCCCCGATCATCGTGCATCAGCATCGAACCTCTATCCGCATCCATCGAACTCAACCCGAATCCCCAGGCGCCAACGGCGTCGCCGACAAGGCGACCACGATCACGCTGAGGTCGCTGAGGCGCGCCAGATAGACATAGCCCACCTCGGGCAGATGCACCACCCACAGCGCCGACCCCGTGGCCACGCCGGGCACGGTCGCCGTCGTGGACCGGGGCGTGAGACCCAGCGACAGGAAGGATGGCAGCGGTGCGATAAATCCGATCCGCAGCGCCTGGACGAATCGCTGATAGGGCGTCAGGGGATTGTTCCGCCGGAGGTCATCCAGCAACTGGCGCTGCACGTCGCCGAGAATCGTATTGAATACCCGACAGGCCGCGCCGACCAGGTCGTTGAGGTCCAACGAGGCGATGGCATCGATCAGTTTTTTGATCTCCTCCAGGGTCTGGGCCGGATCGAAGCCCAGCAAATCCCGAATATCGAAGGTGATCAGGCTGACGGTGCACGCCCCGCCGTAGCCGTCGCGTTGCGGGTTCTTGACGGCGATGAGCGGGTCGGTATCCGGATAATCCATCTGGCGGTTGACGATGCCGCGGGTGGCCTGACTGCCCGCTACCGCCGCCTCCTTGAGCAGCACGTCGATATTGGGATCGCAGGCCTCGGTGGCGGCGTTGAACGCATAGCCGCCGTTGATATAGTCATACGGCGCGGGATTGGTAAAGATCGCCTCACCGGTGGCCGGATCGTAGCTCAGTTGACCGCCGGCCTCGATGGCATCCAGCGTGGCCTGATTGACGCAGAGCGTGGCGTCGATGCGGATCGGCGCTTCCGGCGGACATTCCGCGATGGGGTCGGGCGAGACGCCAATCACCGGTTCCTCGGCGCGAACCGACCGGCCATCCAAAGGGGCCACAGCCTGGCTGGCCGCCAGCGGTCTGGTCGAACCGGCAGTGGCGGCGGTGGACGCCCACGGCGAGGCCGGGGGAACGGGTATCGCGGGCGAGGTCTCCGGCGGGGACTGAACCGGACTGCTCCCCACCCCACTGCCGAGCGGTGGCGCCGCAGCGGTTGGGAGTATCCACCCCACCCCACCCCCGAACACGACGCCGGTCAAAACCCAGCCGACGAACGCGGAATGGTTGATGGAAATCATGCGCGGAGGACTCAGTTCCGGTCAGATAATGAGGGGCGCGATCACAGGATCATTATTATTGCTTATCTATAAATATTAAACAATTTTAATGGTCAACCCTCCTCGGCCTGGCCTCCCGATGGCGAGCGGGTTCGCCGCTCAGGTCTTGCGCCGGGCGCGGCGGGGTTTCGGCGGCGCGGTCGGATTCGCCGGCGGTTCCGCCGGTGGGGGAACGGCTTTCTCGCGCCAGGAGTTCCGCTCCCAGAGGTCGATGCCGCGTTGCGCGGCTTCCAGTTCGACCCGCTCCAACCAGCGGCGCAATCCGGCCGCGCCGTGGGCGCGCAGCACGGCGTCGAACACCAGCATCAGCCGGCGGGTTTTCTGGCGGGCGTTGCCGCGCGGCGCGCCGGGCGCCAGCCAGCGAAAGCCGCTGGTGCCCTCGCGGCCGAGCAGCAGACTGAACGCCTTCTTGGCGGACAGCCGCCGCCGTCCGGGGAGTTCGAGCGTGTCCGCCAGTTCCTGAAAGGTGGCATACACCGCCTCGACCTCGGGATACACCGGCAGGTAACTCTGGGCCGGGAAGGTCAGGATCGACCACACCAGCAGGGCCAGGGCGGGATCGTCCAGCGGCTCGTCGGGGCGCTCGGTGGTCAGTTCGCGCCAGCGCGGCGGCGAAATGCCGAGCGCGGCGGTCAGTTCGGTCAGGTCGAGGCCCAGCCACTGCTGCAACAACAGCAGGTCCCGCCCCACGATCGGGCGGTCGCCGAGATCGAGGGCCAGCGGCGGGTAGTGCTTGGGGGAGGAATCAGGGTTCACGGTGTGGGGTAGGCGATTCGGGCAGCGAGCAAAAGAAGGGCGATCCCCGACCAGCGGAAGGCGCCCGGCGTTTCCCGCTATTTTGCGTTAAAATGATCAATAAACAATGATTCGAAGCGGCGGCCCCCCACCCGATGGGCAACAAACCCCAATCCCGCGCCCTGACCTGCGCCTTCCTCCGGCCCGGCGCGCCAACCCCGGCCGAACGGCCCCTGCCCCATGCCCCGGTCGGTCATCCCGCGGTCGTCTTGCCGGTGGACGGCTTGAACATGCTGTTCGGGCGGTCCGCGCCGCGCGTGGTCAGCCTGGCCCTGCGGCGGGCGCTGCAGCAGGGCTATCGGCCCGTCGCCATCGGCTTGGAACTGGCGTTGCCCCGCACCCTCCCGGGTCCGGTGGACCGCGCCGATCTGGCGGCGGTCTCGACCCTGATCCTGGACAAAACCCGGGTGACGGTGGCGCTGGCCACCGCCATCGAGGACCGGCTGGCAGCCTATTTACGCGCCGAGGGCCGGGCGCCCGGACTCCGGCGGGCGGCGATCCTGTTCGACGGGGTGGGCGCCCACCCCCACCTGCTCGCCCGCCTGGTCCGGGAACCCGATTTCGCCCACCTGCAAGCGATCGGCTACACGGTGCCCGGCGGCGACGGGGGGCCGACCTGCGTGTTGCTGTATCTGCGGGATCTGACCGCCATCACCCGGATCGACGTGCAGCAGGCCGGAGCGGAGCCGATCACTTTTCGCCTGCCGACCCCGGCCGAACTGGCGACGCCCGTGGCCGGCTACAATCCGTTCCGCGCCGGGGCGGGCGGCTGAACGACGCCCCGGCCCGCCCGCCCGAGCCGTCGACCATCCCCCATCAGGGCGCTCCACGCGGCGCGGATCGCCCCATCCCGGCCAGCAACCGCTTTAACGACCGAACGATCAACCGCTGATAACGCTGGTGGTGGCGCGGCGTCCGGCTGTGGTAATTGCCCACCCCGGTGGCGAGGTCCGGCGCCGCGCGCAACTCCCGTGTCAGGATGGCGGTCCCGACGTGGAGGTTGTAGCAACCGTGGTCGCGCAAGTCGCGGGCGTTCAAGCCTTCCCGGCGGACCCAACGCGTGTTGACTTGCATCGGCCCGAGATCGTGGCTGCCGTCGCGGTTGCGCCGGGCCAGGCCGGGCCGTCCGCCTTCGGTCTCGAGCACCGCCAGGATCAGTGCTTCCGGGATGCCATAGGTCGCCGCCGCCTGCTGGACGCAGACGACGGTCACCGGCGAAGTCGGGCCGGGCGGCGGCAGGTCAGGAAACAGCATGGTTCACTCTCTTCCTCTCTCTCACTGACTGACTCATCAATTCACTGATCCAGTGACTCATTGACGTATTGACTTACTGACTCACTGCTTTATTGACTCATCAGCAGAATGACTCACTGACTCATTCCCGTCTGGACTCATCCGATTCAACGTCCGGCAGCAACTCGCTCCCCGGCCTCGTCAGACCGAGGGCGGCCACAGAGCGGAGGGGAACGAGCGTGCGGGCCGGTTCGTCGCCGCCGAAGGCATTGGCGATGCCAACCGCGGGAAGTGTGCCTCTTCCGGCGCCAGTTCCCGCTCCAGCGTCAGCCCGTCCAATTGCCGCAGGATCGCGGCGAAATGGAACGCGATCCCGTCGTAGCCGAGCCGGTGTTCCTGGTACTGACGGGCGATGGCGTCCGCCCCGACGGGATCGTGCCGGTTGAGACAGTCCTGGTAATCCTGGATCCGCGCGACCGACTCCCGGTGGACCCGCGCCAGGGTGGCGGCGTACAGCCGTCCCCCGACGTTCAGATAGTGCAGCAGGGCGATCGGGTGAGTGGACGGGTCCAGTTCCAGGCGCTGGCACAGACGGTCGGCCCGTTCGGTGGCGGCACGGGCCAGCACCGAACGGGCATCGGCCAGCACCGTCGCCCGGTCGCGCTGGAAATCATGTTCCAGTGCGGCGACCGCGATACGGGCCAGGGCTCTGGCATAACCCCACTGCACGTCCAACGATGCGCCGGCCGACACCCACTCCCGCCGTTCCTCGGGCGGCCACCGGGCGTCGGCCGGTACCGACGGCGCCAGCAGGGTGGCCAGGGTTTCCGGCGAACGCTGGCTGACCCAATCGGGATTCCGTTCGATCAGCGCCGCCAGCAACCGATGCACTTCGTACTGGTGATAGCCCGACAGAGTGGCGGTCGCCGGATCGAGGTCGGCATTCCGCAGCCATCGCGTCGCGAGGTGGCGGGCGCAGTCGGCGAGCCACTGGCCGGCACGCGGCAGATACTCCTCCACCGCCTGGGGTTGTCGCAATGCGGCGCTCACCAGCAGGCTCATCACCTTGCCGTGCGCGAGCGCGTGTTTCAGTCGCTCGCGGGCGGCGCGCTGCTGGGTTTGCTGGACTTCCCTTTCCTCCCCCGTCATCGGTACCGGCCAAGGCGCCGCCGCGGTCGCTGTAAGTGGGCCGGCGGCGGCCTGACGCATCGCCGCCAGGGCGGGGGCCGGCGTGGAACGGACGGGGACACTAGTTCCCGCCGGGGTCAGGTAGGCGCCCAGTCGAGCGGGTGGGATTGCGGTACTGCGCACCGTGCTCATGTCGTCGGTTCTCCCCGAGAGGTCCCCACCGGTGGGAGGATCGGCGCACCGGCCACCGCCGCCCCACCGCCGTCGATGCCGCACCTCAGGCGAACCCGACCGGGAATCCGGAGGTTTTAGCCAGCGGCTTGGCTTTTATTAATGAATTAAATAGAATAATAACCAATAGTTCAAGATCGCTACCCGGATGATCGTGCCCGTTCCCCACCCCGCTCGCGGCGAGCCCGCTACCCCCGCCGAATCGGACGCCACCACCCTGGCGGGCCTGCTGGCCTGGATCGCCTGGAATCAGGTTGAGGGCGGTTGCGATCTCCATGCCCTGGACGATGGCGCTACTTTGGTGGTCGCTACCTCGGCGCTCGCCCACGGCTTTCAACTGGGCTGGCTGGCCGCGGAGGCGGGGCCGGGAGGGCCGTTCCTGGGCTATGGCGAAGCGCTCGACTGGTTCGCCGGCGCCTGGCGGGGCGTGCAATTCAGTGCCGCCGGCGTGCTGTTACTGGCGCGGACGGTCGAGCCGCTGGCAGTGCTGCTCCCGACCGACTGGCCCGCCGCGATTGGGACGCTGGCCCGCCGGGCGGCGTTGGCGAACGTACATTGGTGTCACGTGACACCTTTCACCGCCGCCTATTTGGATCGTCTGCGCCAGCGCCTCGCCGTCCGCCGTGGGGTCGTCGCCCGACCCGGCGACTTGCAAACGACACGAGGGGTTCCGATTCCCATCCTGGAGGAAGCCATATGGTTCACACGACTCCGAACGCTCGCGGCCCACACGTGATCGCTTTTCCGCTGGCGGGCTTGACACCGGGCGATCCGCGCCTGATTCCGGGGCTGACCCTGGCCCTGCCGCCGTCGCAGCGCCGGGAACTGGCGGAAGCGCTCCAGCGCGCGCCACGACCCCAACAGCTCATCGCGCGCCTGCGTCAGGCCCTGCAACACCGGGAACCGCTGGCGCGCATCATCGAACGGCTGGCGCGCGAGCCGGCGCTCCTGCCGCAACCGTCTCGCGCCGATGATCCACCGGCTCCGACGCTCCGGGAGACGAGGCAGCCCCACCGTGAGGCGCGACCGGCAACCCCCTGGGCTGTCAAGCCGCATCCGTGATCCATCCGCCCAGCACGGAAGTTCCGATAGCACACCCGCGGTTAGAGGCCATGCGCGTGCATGGCGATGGCAATGCATCTGCATTACTATTAACTTTTTCTACCGGAGAGTGTTGTCATGGCGTCCACGCTCGAAGTCGAATCCACGCTCACCGACCGCTATCAGACGACCGTGCCGGAAACCGTTCGCCGCGCCCTCAAGCTGGGCAAACGCGATAAGATCCATTATTCGATCCTGTCCGACAGCGCCGTGCTGATGACCCGGGCCGCTGGCGCCAAGGATGAAGACCCGGTGTTGAGACCGTTCCTGGACTTCCTGGCGCGCGACATCGCCCGTCACCCGGAACGGCTTCAGGCGGTCGATGCCGGACTGGTCCAGCGCCTCCAAGCCCTGGTCGGCGGCGTGGAGGTGAATCTCGATGCCCCGCTGTCGGCCGATGACGAATGAGCCGGGGAGTCGGTCACCGCTGGTCGTCAAGGGTTAATCCCAACATTCATGTCATGAAGGGCAACAGCGTTAGAGCGCAGTTTC
>JAVMKI010000058.1:0-15096 GCA_031732755.1 Candidatus Contendibacter sp. | reverse complement strand
TGGTGGTCAACACCATTCGCGGCATCGTCAAGGTCGCGGCCGTCAAGGCGCCGGGCTTCGGTGACCGCCGCAAGGCCATGTTGCAGGATATCGCCATCCTGACCGGCGGCCAGGTGATCTCCGACGAAGTCGGCCTGAGTCTGGAAAAGACCACTTTGGCCGATCTGGGCACTGCCCGCAAGATCGTGGTCGCCAAAGAGAACACCACCATCATCGACGGCGCCGGCAAAACCGACGAGATCCAGGGCCGGGTCGAGCAGATTCGCCGCCAGATCGAGGAAGCCACTTCCGACTACGACAAGGAAAAGTTGCAGGAGCGCGTCGCCAAGCTGGCCGGCGGTGTGGCGGTCATCAAGGTCGGCGCGGCGACCGAAATTGAAATGAAGGAAAAGAAGGCCCGCGTTGAAGACGCTCTGCACGCCACTCGCGCGGCAGTCGAGGAAGGCGTGGTGGCCGGTGGTGGCGTGGCGCTGATTCGCGCGCTGCAAGCCATCAAGGGTCTGAAGGGTGCCAACGAAGACCAGAATCACGGCATCGCGATTGCTCTGCGCGCCATGGAAGCGCCGCTGCGCGAAATCGTCGCCAACGCCGGTGAGGAACCTTCGGTCATTCTGAACAGGATCATGGAGAATACCGGCAACTACGGTTACAACGCCGCGACCAACGAATTCGGCGACATGGTGGAGATGGGCGTTCTGGATCCGACCAAGGTCACCCGTTTCGCCTTGCAGAACGCGGCGTCCGTGGCCGCGCTGCTGATCACCACCGAGGCGATGGTCGCCGAGCTGCCCAAGAAGAGCGAGCCGCCCATGCCGGGCGGTGGCATGGGCGGCATGGGCGGCATGGGCGACATGATGTAAGCACGCCCCTCGCTTGCTGAGATGAAACAGCCCCGCTTCGGCGGGGCTTTTTTGTGGGCGGTTTATGGAATAATGGCGCATATCGGAACCACGAGGGATAGCTCATGAAGAAACTGATTGGCGGGATCGTCGTCATCCTGATCCTGGCGGCGGCGGGTTTCGTCGGCGCGGCGTACTGGTCGGGAGTACAGGCGGAGCGCTGGTATCGGGAGGCCTTAGCGGAAGGCGCGAAGAATCCCGGCATCCAATTCACTCCGGTGCGCTACGAGCGCGGATTGTTTTCGTCGCAATCAGTCACCCACGTTCAGTTCACGCCACCGGAAGGCGACGGGTCGAAAGAAGCGAACCTTTCCTTCTCGATCCGACAGGACATCTATCACGGCCCGTTACCCCTGGCTGGTCGGAACGTTCCCGGCGTGCCGATGGGGCTCAACGGGGCGGTCATCCGCGCCACCCTGGACCCTGAAAGCAACGCCTGGACTCGCGAGCTGGCAAAGCTGTATGGCAACCAGGAACCCATTGTGGCGATCTCGCGAGTTGGGTTCGACGGCGCCAGCGATACGCAGGTCACCATGCCCCCGTTGAATTTGAGCAATGTCGAAGAATTGCAAAGCCTGGCGTTCTCGGGTCTGCAAGGCCGGTTTCAGGTCGCGCCGCGCGGCGCCGCTGTGCAGGGCCAGTTGGCCGTTGCCGGTCTCGACCTGGTTGGCAAGCCGGATGCCAGTGGGGGAGAGCGGGTCAAGCTCGGCGACCTCCGCATGAGCGTGAACCAGCGCAAGGGTGCTTTCGATCTACTGTTTGGCGATTCCAGCGTCCGAATCGGTGAGTTGCGCGTTCAGGATCAGGCGACGAATACCCCGTTCGTCATGACCGACCTTACCATCACCGGCGCGCTCAGTCCGCAAGGTGCGCAACAAGTGGCCGGCGAAGTGGTGATCAAGGTCGACAAGGCTACCGTGGACCAGCAAAGTGGTTCTGGCAGTCTTAAGCTGGCGCTGCGCAATCTGGATGGAGCCACCATCGCGCAATTGCAGCAGTGGCAACAGAAACTGGTCAGCCAACCGGAAGATCCACAGGTGCTCGATGAGTGGATGAAGCAACTCAAAACCCTGCTGCGCGGCAAGCCGGAGTTCACGCTCGATTCCCAGGCCAAACTGGCCCAGGGCGACTGGCAGGGCAAGCTGACGCTGAATTTCCAGGATTTCGACGAGATCAATTTGTTGACTAATCCGGCCAGTCTGCTGGGGGTGCTGGAAGAGGGTAAGGCGGATGTCACAGCGTCCAAGGCGTTGGTCGAAACTTTGCTGATCGACGCGATCAAGGAACAGCTTCTAGTCCAGGCTCGGGAGCAAAACAAATCCGCGAGCGAGGCAGCCGTGCAAAGCCTGGCGGCGCAACAGGTCGCGCAGCAGCTTCAGGGCCTGACGGCCGCTGGTTTCATCCAGTTGGAAGGTGATCGATATCGGTCCAGCGCGCGTTTCGAGAGCGGCAAGCTGTTCGTGAATGGTCAGGAAATTCCACTAGGGGTCGCGGCGGGCGCGGAGGATGGCGCGCCTGAGGACGAGGTACCACCGGAACCGGACAATGGCGCTGAGGAACCCGCGCAGGAGTAAGCATCGCCGCGGCCAAGGTACAAGGTGATGACTGAATTCGCGGAATGCCTGAACCGGCTGCCCGAACCGTTGCAACCCGAAGTAGTCCGGCATTGGGAAGCCTTTGAGGCCGCCGCGCGAACGGCGGGGATGCATCTTCCTGGCGATGTGGCGTTGGAGCGATTGGTTGCCGTTTGGGCCAGCAGCGAATTCGTCGCCCATGCCTGCATCCGTGAACCGGCGCTGCTGGCTAGCGCCGATCTGGCGACTCGCTACGCGCCGGGCGATTATGCGCTTCGACTGGAACGGGCGCTGACAGAGGTTGTGGGCGAAGACCGGCTCGGCGTCGCTCTGCGCCGGTTTCGCCGCCGCGAAATGGCCCGCATCGCCTGGCGCGACCTGGCTGGGCTGGCCACGTTGGAAGAGACGCTGGGCGATCTCACCGACCTGGCGGAATGCCTGGTCGGCGCGGCTTTGGAACGACTGCACGGTTGGCAGGCCCGGCGCTTTGGCGAGCCGTGCGACGCCGAGGGCCAACCGCGGCGGCTGGTGGTGGTGGGCATGGGCAAGCTCGGTGGACGCGAACTCAATTTCTCCTCCGATATCGACCTGATTTTCACCTACCCCTGCCGAGGCCAAACCAACGGGGCGAAGGCGATCAGTAACGAGGAATTCTTTCGCCGACTAGGCCAGCGACTGATCAAAATCTTGGCCGAACCGTCCGCCGAGGGCTTCGTGTACCGGGTGGACATGCGGCTGCGCCCGTTCGGCGATTCCGGACCGCTGGCGATTTCATTCGCCGCCTTTGAGGACTATTACCAGAATCATGGCCGCGACTGGGAACGCTACGCCATGATCAAGGCGCGGGTCATTGCCGGTGATCGGGAGGCCGGCGAACGGTTGCTGGACGGGCTGCGACCCTTTGTTTACCGCCGCTATCTGGATTACAGCGCGTTCGAGTCCCTGCGCGACATGAAGGCGATGATCGCCCAGGAAATGGAGCGCAAGGGGATGCGGCGCAACATCAAACTCGGACCGGGTGGCATCCGCGAGATCGAATTCATCGGCCAGGCCTTTCAACTCATCTATGGCGGGCGCGATCCGGCGCTACGCGAACGCGGTATCCTGCGGGTGCTGGAGCATCTGGCCGCCAGCGGGCGCTTGCCAGAACCGGCGGTGGCCAACCTTAAGCAAGCCTACGATTTTCTGCGCCGGGTCGAAAATCGCCTGCAAGCTTGGGCCGATCAGCAAACCCACGATTTGCCAGAGGATGAACTGGCGAAATTGCGGCTGGCTTTCGCCATGGGGCAGTCCGGTTGGGGGGCGTTCGCCCTGGAACTGGCGCGTCATGTCGAAGCCGTTAGCCGGCAGTTCAGCCAGGTGTTTGGCGGGCCGACTGCGGCATCCGACCGCGACGCGGGGGAAACCGCGTTGACGGACCTGTGGCGAAGCGAGCCGGACGAAGAGACCGCGCTGCAAGTGCTGGCCGACCACGGGTTCGAGTCGCCGGCGGTGGCCTGGAGCCGGTTGCGGGCTTTGCGGAACGGGTTGAGTCATCGGACGATGAGTCCGCGCGGACGCGAGCGGTTGGATGCGTTGTTGCCAGCGGTGCTGCGGGCAGTCGCCGCCACGCCGGAACCGACCGCCACTCTGGAACGGGTACTGAACCTGCTGGAAGCCGTGGCTCGCCGCTCGGTGTATCTGGCGCTGCTGGTCGACCATCCGCAAACCCTGGAACATCTGGTCAAGCTGTGTGCCGCCAGTCGCTGGATCGGCGCGCACCTGGCCCGATATCCCTTGTTGCTGGACGATCTGCTCAACCCCGCCGTGTTGTACGCGCCGCTGGATCGGCGGCGGCTGGCGGTGGAACTGGATCTGCAACTGGCGCGGGCGCCGGCGGATGACCTTGAGGAACGGTTGAATGCCCTGCGCTATTTCAAGCAGACGCAAGTATTGCGGGTCGCCGCCGCCGACGTCAGTGGGGCCATGCCGTTGATGGTCGTCAGCGACCATCTGACCGAGATCGCCGAAACCCTGTTGCGCAAGGTGCTGGAACTGGCCTGGACCGACCTGCTGCCGAAATTTGGTCGACCTCGCTGCGTGGTGGACGGGGTGGAGCGGGACGCGGGGTTTGTGGTCGTCGCCTACGGCAAGCTGGGCGGGATCGAGCTCAACTACGGTTCCGACTTGGACCTGGTTTTTTTGCACGATAGCGTGGGCGACCGGCAATGTACCGTTGGGCCGCGCTCGATTGATAATCCCACCTTCTTCGCCCGCTTGGTGCAGCGCGTCATCTACTGGCTGACCACCCGCACCGGAGCCGGCGATCTGTACGAGGTGGATACCCGGCTGCGGCCCAGCGGTCGCGCCGGTCTGTTGGTCAGTTCCTTCGAGGCGTTTTCGGAATATCAACAACACCAGGCTTGGACCTGGGAGCATCAGGCGTTGACGCGAACCCGCGTGGTGGCGGGGCCGGCGGCGCTGGCCGAGCGGTTCCAGACCATCCGCCGCGATGTGCTGGGGCGCGAACGCGAGCCCGCCGTGTTGCGCCAAGAGGTTTGCGATATGCGCGAGCGGATGCGGGCCGAACTGGACGCGAGCACCGCCGCGCTGTTCGATCTCAAGCAGGGTCGGGGTGGTATCGCCGATATCGAATTTGTGGTGCAATATAAAATCCTGGCGAACGCGCACCGCTATCCGGATTTGTTGACCTATCCTGACAATATCCGGCAACTCGATGGGCTGGAGCGCCTTGGGGTTTTGACCGTCGCGGATGCTGCTCGATTGCGTAATGCCTACCGGGGACTGCGCCGACGCATTCATCAACTCAAGTTGCAGGAACAGCCTGCCCGGATTCCAGTGGATGAGGCGCGGGACGAGCGTGACAGCGTGATCCGTATCTGGCGGCGGCTGATGGAAGGGAACGGACAACCTGTCCTATAGAGAGTGCAAGGATTGAAATCCGTAAATGAGGAGATGCTGATTATGTCGATGGCCGACCGTGATGGTCTGATCTGGTACGACGGTGAACTGACCCCCTGGCGCGCAGCCAACACCCATGTTCTGACCCACACCCTGCACTATGGCATGGGGGTCTTTGAGGGCGTCCGCGCCTACGCCACCGGCCAGGGCACCGCGATTTTCCGGCTTCAGGCCCATACCGACCGGCTGTTTCGCTCGGCCCACATCGTCGGCATGGCGATGCCGTACAGCAAGGATGAGATCAACGAAGCTTGCCGGCAAGCGGTCGGCACCAACAATCTGGCCAGCGCCTACATCCGTCCGATGGCGTTCTATGGTTCCGAAGGGATGGGGATACGCGCCGATAACCTGAAGGTTCATGTCATCGTCGCTGCCTGGGAATGGGGCGCCTACCTGGGCGCGGAAAATCTGGAGCGCGGCATTCGCATTCGCACCTCCTCCTTCAACCGTCACCACGTCAACGTCACGATGTGCAAGGCTAAAGCCAACGGCAATTACATGAATTCCATGTTGGCGTTGGCCGACGCCCTGCGCGATGGTTACGACGAGGCCATGTTGTTGGATACCGAGGGTTATGTCTCCGAAGGCAGCGGCGAAAACATCTTCATCGTTCGCGATGGAGTGATCTATACGCCGGATCTGACCTCGGCCCTGGAAGGCATCACTCGCGATACCATCCTGCGGTTCGCCGCCGATCTGGGGATTCCGCTCAAGGAGAAGCGCATTACCCGCGACGAAGTTTACATCGCCGACGAAGCGTTCTTTACCGGCACCGCCGCCGAGGTGACCCCGATCCGCGAGGTGGACGGTCGCGCCATCGGCTCTGGCCGACGCGGCCCGATCACGCAACGCCTGCAAGCGCTGTACTTCGATCAGGTGCATGGTCGCCGCGAGGTCTATCCCGAGTGGCTGACGCTGGTTTGAACACATCGTAATTCCCCTCGCCCGTTGGGGAGAGGGGCCAGAAGTGGGGATTCTTTCCCAGCCGCCTAACAATCACAACGAGGAGGACGATCCATGGCCGCCGTTGCCGCTGCTGTCTCCGCCAAGGCCGTGCCCAACACCCAGAGAACTTATGAAGTCAGCCGCGCCGAGTTGCCAGTGTCCTGTCCGATGCCGGACATGTCGGTGTGGAATTCCCATCCCAAGGTTTATTTGCCCATCGAAGCCACCGGCAAGGCCAAATGCCCGTATTGCGGGGCGGATTTCGTGCTGGTGAATTGATCGTTCCCTGGACACGGGCGGAACTCACCGCCGATGCCGCTCGTCGTCTGGCGGTTCAGCGACGGCAAGGCCGGGCACGACAATCAAACCCGGGGCCTGGCCGAAGCCTTGGCCCGGTTACGGGCGGTCGAGACCTACACGCTGGACCCGCTACCGTCATCCATCGCTCTGGGGGGGTGGCTGTTGGGCCGCCCGCTCTCCTGGAAGGACCTGCCAGCGCCGGATTTGTTGCTGGGCGCTGGACATCACACCCACCTGTCACTGTTGGCCGCCCGCCGAATTCGGGGCGGCAAGGCCGTGGTGCTGATGCGTCCCAGCTTGCCGCTGGAGTTGTTCGATCTCTGCCTGATTCCGGAACACGACGCGCCACCCTCCCGCTCGAACGTGCTCGCCACGCGCGGAGCGTTGAACCGTATTCAACCTTCCGTCGTGCTGGACCCTCAACAGGGGCTGCTGCTGATCGGTGGCCCATCGGCGCATTTTGGCTGGGATGACGCCGTGTTGCGCCAATCCATTGCGGCGATAGTCACCGCCGATCCCGCGATCCGCTGGACCCTGACCACATCCCGCCGCACGCCGCCCAGCTTTTTGGAGGGTCTATCCGACCTGACCGAAGCGCGGCTGACGGTGGTTCCGGTGGCGGCTACCGGCCCAGACTGGTTGCCGGTGCAACTGGCGCGGGCCGGGCAAGCGTGGGTCACCGCTGATAGCGTGTCCATGGTCTATGAGGCGCTGACCGCTGGCGCAGCGGTGGGTATCTTGGAAGTGCCGCGGAAGCGTGCCGGTCGGATCAGCCGAGGGCTCGATCATCTGGCCGCCGACGGTTGGGTGACTTCGTTCGCCGATTGGCGGCAACGCCGATCTCTGCGCCGTCCAGCCGGCGTTTTCAATGAAGCGGAGCGCGGTGCCCGCTGGATCGTCGAGCAATGGTTCGCCTGAGCGTGGCGCAACTGCTACCCGCCCTGGACGGCGGCGGCGTGGAGCGCGGCACGTTGGAAGTGGCGCGGGAACTGGTCCAGCGCGGTCATCGTTCAGTGGTCATTTCCGCTGGCGGGCGGCTAGTCGCGGACTTGATCGGCGAGGGCAGCGAACACCTGGCCTGGCCGCTCGGCGTCAAATCACCGCTAACCCTGCGCTGGGTCTGGCCCCTGCGGCGCTGGTTGACGAAGCAACGCATCGCCATTTTGCACGCCCGCTCGCGGTTACCGGCCTGGATCGGTTGGCTAGCCTGGCGGGGCATGGACCCGGCGACCCGACCACGCTTGGTGACCACGGTCCACGGTTTGTATTCGGTTTCCCGTTACAGTGCCGTTATGACCCGAGGCGAACGGGTGATCGCGGTATCCGAAACGGTGCGCGATTACCTGCAACGTCATTATCCTCAGCTACCGGCGGCGCGGATTCAGGTCATTCAGCGTGGTGTGGATCCGATGGCTTTCCCGTATGGCTACCAGCCTTCCGCCACCTGGCGGGCGGATTGGTTTCAGCGATATCCGCAACTGCAAACCGCGCCAGTGCTCACCCTGCCTGGACGATTGAGTCGACTCAAGGGCCACGCGGATTTCATCGAGCTGATTGCCCGGTTACGGGCGCGTGGCTTACCGGTCCATGGTTTGATCGTCGGTGGCGTCGAACCGCGTCGGCAACGCTACGCGGACCAGCTCCGATGGAAGGTTCGGTCGCTCGGTTTGGCGGATGCGATTCTGTTCACTGGCCACCGCGCCGACATGCGCGAAATTTATGCGGTGTCCACGCTCGTGCTGTCGCTATCGGCCCAGCCGGAGTCGTTTGGGCGGACGATCCTGGAGGCGTTGAGCCTCGGTACGCCGGTTGTGGGCTATGATCACGGCGGCGTCGGCGAGATTTTGACGCGGCTCTATCCTGTCGGTCTGACGCCATTCGGCGATTTGGACGCGCTCACGGCCAAGGTTGCGGCGCTACTGGCCGGCGCGCCGCCCGTACCGCCGGAACCGGCGTTTCCCCTGCAACGGATGCTGGATGAGACGCTGGCGTTGTATGCGTTTCTGCAGCAGGCTCCCCGGAGCCGCGCATGAAACTGGCGCCTTCCGGGCGAACCTTGATCGTGCAACCGCTGCCCGGTATCGGCGACATGGTCTGGCATTTGCCGCATATCCACGCCATTGCCGCAACCACCGCCAGAGGTCAGGTGGATCTTTTGACCAAGCCCCGTTCCCAGGCGGATCGGCTGTTGCGCGCCGATCCCTGCGTCGGGCAAATCCTGTGGCTGGAGCGAGAGGCTGGTCGCCACGCTGGTTGGAGTGGTCTACTGCGGTTGGCGGCATTGCTGCGGCGAGCGGATTATCAGCGCGCGTGGTTTCTGCACGACAGCGCCCGTTATGCCCTGGCGGCGCGACTGGCGGGCATCCCAGAACGGATCGGCTATGGAATCGGCTGGCAATCGTTTTTGTTGACCGCGCCGGTGCGGTTGCCTGCCGATCTGCGCCATGCGCATCCCATCCCGCGCGCCGACGCCTTGCTCGATCTTCTGGAGATTCCCCGCGCTGAACTGGAGCCGCGCCTGGCAGTGGAGGTCACCGCTGAACAGGCGGTTATCGCCCGGTTCACCGTATGGCCCGCGCCGTGGATCGCGCTGGGCATCGGCAGCAGTGAATCCTGGAAACAATGGGGCGCGGCGCGGTTCGCGGAACTGGCGCTGACGTTGTATCGGCGGCGGGTCGGCTCGGTTTTCCTGGTTGGCGGCTTAACGGAACGGACATTGGCCGACACTATTTTGGCGCGCATCCAGGCCGAGGGCGGCGCGGCGGCGGATGCGGTGGCCTTGCCGCTGGAACAGACGGCGGCGTTGCTGGCCCGCTGCCGCGTCTACATTGGCAACGATACTGGGGTCCTGAATATGGCGGCCGCGTTGCAAACGCAGGCTCTGGGCCTGTTCGGCGGATCCGCGCCGCTGACGCATTCCCGTTTTATTCACGCGATAACGCCGCCGCTTGGCGAGCAGGGCATGGCGGCGATCACGGTCCCCGCCGTTCTCGAAGCACTCGCGCGCCTGAGCGATCCCGATGAAACTCGCCGCGCTCCCTAACGAGATTCAGGACACCTTTTTTCGATGGGGCTGGCTGCTGCTGACCGTGTTGCCGCTGACCCAGCTCGGCGGGCGCGCGCTGTTCAATAGCGTGGCCGGGTTCTATGCCCTCTGGGGATTGCTGAGCCTCTGGAGCCGCCGCGATCGGCTGGACCGCGCCACGACCTGGCTTTATCTGAGCCTGCTGGGCATTTTCCTGTTGGGAATCCCTGGAGCCATTGATCCAGGGGAAGCGCGCAAGACCTGGGCAGCTTTTTTCATGCACAGTTTGAGCTTTTTGCTGATGCAGGTCGCGTTGCGGGAATCTCCGGCCCATCCCGACCGGTTGCTAAAGGCCATGGCGCTGTTTGGCGGGATCGCCATGGCCGGATTGGTGTTGCTGTTGCCCTATTATGCGCTCGGCTGGTCCGGTCAGCCGTTCGATCCCAGCAGCCAACTCCGGGAAGATAGCCTGCCCTTTCTCTTGCCGTTCATGCTGGGCTGGCTCTGGCGACAAGGAAATGGACGCTGGCGGTATGGCGTGATGGTGGGTGTCGTCGCGGTCGCCTTGGGTTATGTGGCGCTATCCGAGGGACGGGCGGCGCTCTTGGGCCTGATCGTGAGTCTGATGGCGTTCTGCTGGGCAGTTTTGGGTTGGCGGCTGCGTTGGAGCGTGCTGCTGGCCGTGGTGGTGCTGGCCGTTGGCATCCTCGCCAACACGACTCCGTTCCACAAGAGCGAACTGGATCCAACCCGTCCGCTGGATGCTTTCACCACTGGACGCACCATCTTGTGGCGGCAGGCGATTCAGCATCCGCCGGAGCGAGCCTGGTTGGGCGTGGGCATCGGCAATGGGTCTTACGCCCGCGAAGTGTTGAGTTTTGCGATAGGTGGCGACCAGGTCCAGGTCAAGCACCTCCATAATTTCCTGATGGACGCTTGGTACGAGACCGGTTTGCTGGGACTCAGCGGGCTGTTGGCGCTGATCGGTACGGTGCTGGGGCGACTGATGCGGGCTTGGCGGCGGCTGTCCGCCGAGGACCGCCAGCGCGCCGGCGTATTGCTGGCAGCGGTGCTGGCGATCATGACCGCTGGGTTGTTGAGCTTTGGCTACACCTCCCGCTATTTCGCGGGTTATGGCTTTGCCTGCTTGGGTGGGCTGAGCTATTTCGCTATGTTGCCGCCAGGAGCCGCTGATAAAAGTCCAGATAGGCGCTGACGATGTGTTGCTGGCTATAACGGTTCTCCACGTTCTGGCGGCCCTGCGACGCCAGTCGCACCCGCAGCGATTCCTCTTTCAGAAGAAGCCGAACGCCATCGGCTAGCGCGCGCGGTTGTTGGAGGGGAACCAGCCAGGCGTCTTCACCGTGGGTGATGAGTTCCAGGGCGCCAGCCGTTTGCGTGGCCAACACCGCCCGACCATGTCCCCAGGCTTCCAGGATGACGTTGCCGAGCGTTTCATGACGTGAGGGGCAGATGAACAGGTCGGCCAGTTCGTAGTAAGGATGAGGATCGAGTTGCCAGCCGACCCAGCGAATCTGACTACCGATGCCCAGTTGTTCGGCGTGGTTGCGCAGGCTGGCGTTCAAGGGACCGTCGCCGACGATGACCAGAACCAGTGGTCGGTGGCTGAGCGTGGTTCCGACCATGGCCAAGGCGGTCAGAAGATCCTCGAAGCCCTTGACCGGATGGAAGCGGCCGACCGCGACCAGCACCAGCGCATCCTCGGGAATCGCCAGTCGTCGCCGCCAGTCCGCCAGTTGTTCCGCCGAACTGGTGGCGGGAATATCGACGAAATTGCCGATATGCGCGATGCGCGCCGTCGGTAGGCCGCTGCGGGTCAGATAATCGCAGATCCCCTGGGTGTTGCCGACCCAAGCATGCGCGTGACGGTAGCCCTTGAGATCATAATAGCCGCCCAGTCGGGCGACGTGGATCGGCCGTTGGTTCGGGTTCAGGTGGGTTAACCGGGTGGCCCGACCCATATAGGTTTGGACGATATCCGGTTGATGCTCGCGGAGAAGCGTCTTAATCCGCCAGCGCGACGGTAAATCCCAAATGGCCCGCATCGGCACATGGCATTGTTTGACCTCGGCCCGCAACTTGGCCGACGCGCCGCCACCGGGGCTGTTGATGGCTAGCACCGGCTGCCGTCGCTCCTGCAAGGCATTGACGAGGCGGACATAAAATAACTCGGCGCCGCCGAGCGCTTGACCGGCGACGATATGGGCCGATGCGATCATGGATTGACGATCGGGTGAAACAACATGAGGATGCCTTTGATGAACGATCAGGCACGTACTCTAAATGAAAATCTCATCGGGAGCAGGCTGATTCATGACTGAGCGAACCCCGCTTTCGGTATTCATCACCACGTATAACAACGACCGTACCCTGGCGGCGTGTCTGGAGAGCGTCAAATGGGCGGACGATATCGTCATGCTGGACTCCTTCAGCACCGACGCCACCCTGGCTATCGGCCAGCGCTATGGGGCGCGCATCACCCAACACGCGTTCATGGGCTATGGTCCGCAGAAACAGATGGCGCTGGCGGCGACCGCCCACGACTGGGTGCTGTTGCTGGATGCCGACGAGGCGCTGTCACCCACGCTCCAGGCGGAGATTCGCCAGTTGCTGCGGGACGGACCGACGGTGGCGGGTTATGAAATCCCGCGCCAGGAGCAGATGTTCTGGCGCATGTATAGTCCCGCGACCCGGATGAATCATTACCTGCGGTTGTTCGACAAGCGCCTGGGTAATATTGACGACATGCCGGTTCATGCCGCGCCCAAGGTCCAGGGTTCCATCGCTCGCCTCAAGGCACCGCTGTATCATTATGGCGAGACCGACATTCACACCAAGGTCGAGAAGGTCAATGCCTACTCGACCGGGCTGGTGGCGGACAAGATCAAAAAACAGCGTTGGGGTGTCCCGCTGATCATGTTGCTCTACCCGCCGCTGTTCTTCGTCCGCAGCTATTTGTTCAAGCGCAACTTTCTCAATGGCTGGGCTGGATTCATCAACTCGGCGGTCGCGGCGTTCTATGTTTTTCTCAAATACGCCAAGCTGTACGAATATCAACAGTTCGCCAAGTACGGGACCCGGTTGCTGCCGGAAGGCGCTCCACCGCCGCCAGGCCAGCATCGGCCCGGCTCAACCCGCGAAACGTGACGGGGGCTTGGCGTTGGGCGACGCGTTATGTTTCCGCGGATCGCAGATGCCGCAACACCCGCGCGGGCGTCAGCATCGCCATGCAACTGTGGTGCGAGCAGGTCTTGCGATAACAGTTGATGCAGGGCAAGTCTGCTTGCAGGGTGGTGACGTTGTCGCCCAGCGGCTTGACCCGGCGTGGATCGGTCGGGCCGCAGAGCACCATCATCGGCGCGGGCGTGGCGGCGGCGAGATGCGCGGTGCCGGTGTCGTTGGCAACGATGAAGCGCGCCGGTTCGCACAAAGGTGGAATGTCCAGAATCTCGGTCTGCCCGCACAGATTCACCAACCAGGGGCCGCATTGCCGCGCGATGCGCTGGCATTCGTCCACTTCATCCGGGCCGCCAATCAACACGACGCGCGCCAATCCCTCCTGATGAAGCTGGTTCGCCAACGCGGCATAGCGGTCAGCGCCCCAGCGTTTCAGATGGCCGTTGGCATTGCAACCGGGCAGAAAGATTGCGTAACCGCCGGGTGATAACCCGTGGTGGTCCATGAACGCACGGGCGCGGGTGTGGTGGCGTTCGGGGATATGCAGGACGGGGCGGGACGTCGTTGCCGGGATGCCGCCCGCTTGCAAGGCAGCGCGCCCCTTGTCAATGGTATGCGCTGGTCGGGGCAGTTCATCCGGTGCAATGTTGTAGGGCAGTTGGCGGCGATTGCCGAGGCGGTAGCGAATACGGTGGCCGCTCAGGCTCAGCAGGCTCAGCAGCAGACGAGAGCGGTCGTTGCACTGCAGATCGATCACCAGATCGTAATTCCCCGCCCTTACTTGTCGTAGCCAGGTTCCCATCTGACGGAGTCGGTGGCGACGGTTGCGCCAGTCCACGGCTAGGATCCGTTGAAACCGGGGGTCGTGCGTGAAAAGCAGGTCGCGCCAGGTAGGTTGCGTGTCGAGATGGATTTCCCGATGGGGGAAAGCCCGGACAATATCCTCGAACAGCGCGGTGGCGATAATCACATCGCCCATGGCGCTCCACTTCAGGATCAGGATGCGGCGAATGGTGGGATCGGCGGGGAGATCAGCGTGGTAACGCATGGCGGGGAAGCCGAAGTCAGAGGTTGTAAAGATTCGGACTGCCCGGTGGCCGCGTCTTGAACCGGCGGTGAACCCAAAGATACTGCTCGGGCGCCTGGCGAATATGATGCTCCAGTAATGCGTTGATGCGCTGGGTATCGGCGATGATGTCACCGCTTGGAAAATCTTCCAGGGCGGGCAGGATAACGACCTCATAACCCGCTGTTCCCGGCAAGCGTCGGGGGAAGTAGGGCACCACCGCCGCACCGCTCAGAGCCGCTAGCCGCGACGTGGCGGTGATCGTGCAAGTGGGAATGCCGAAGAACGGCGCGAAAACGCTGTTGCGGATACCGTGATTTTGATCGGGCGCATACCAGACCGCACGGCCCTTCTTGAAGGCGCGCAACAACCCCCGCAAGTCTTCGTGCGGCAACGGCGGGAAACGGGACCGACGCTCGCGTTCGCGGCGCATCACGGTTTCGTAAAGAAGGTTCTTGTGGGACCGGTACATCGCATGGAAGGGCTGATGCCAGGTGATGAAACGGGCGCCCAGCTCCAGCGGCGTGAAGTGGCCAGTCAGCAGGATAACGCCTTTGCCGTGATCCAGCGCCTGTTGCAGATGCTCGAGACCGTCGACTCGCGCCAGGCCACGCAGCTTGTCGTCTGGCGCCCACCAGGCCATGGCGGTTTCGAACAAGCCAATGCCCAGAGCAGCGAAGTGCTCTTCCAACAAGATAGTCCGCCGCGTCGGCGACAGCTCCGGGAAACACAGCGCTAGGTTGATTTCGGCGATACGTCGGCGCCGACGAGCGATCCTGCCGATCCAGCGGCCGGTTTGCCCGCCAATCGCTAGTTGCCAGGAAAACGGCAGCGCCGCCATAAGTTTCATCAGCCCCAGTCCCAGCCAGATCGGCCAGTAGCGCGGCGCTAGAAAATGCCAATCAAACAAGCCGATACGTGTTGCCACAGTGGGTACGGTAATCTGCAAGGGCGCTATTCGAAAGTGCTATTGTAGGTAAGCCGTCTCAGCTTGGTAAGCACCTAGCCGCTACCGGTCGTGAATCGGGAGCATGGTATGGTGTAAAAAAGCGGTAGCCCACTTGACGTTCATCTTTCCCCCCTCTATAATGCGCGTTCTCGTAGTTTGTTGGAGTTTGTTGGAGTGGA
>JAVMKI010000057.1:0-101903 GCA_031732755.1 Candidatus Contendibacter sp. | reverse complement strand
GTCGGTCAGACCTCCAGTTTGAGGGACTGATCGCCTGAAAAGTCGAACATCGCGTTGAATGGACTAGATTCCACAGTCCCCGAAATCAAAACTCCCTACCCTAACCCCTCGCCCGAAGGGAAAGGGGCACTGGCTCAATTCCCGGTCGGTAGCGGGATATCAACACCTTCCTTGCCCAATTGCTCACGAACCCACTGGAACTTCTGGTAGTTTGAAAGCGTGATTGGACCGGTATACGTCATGCTTTGCAGCTTGCGCGGCGGGTACTCGATGTAGGTCTTCATCAGCTTCTTGATCGCGTCGGAGATCGTCACCATGGTCCAGGTGCGCTCGGTGAAGTTGTTCATGAAGATGTCGTAGCGCTCCTGTGGGTCGGCCCATAAGTCGAAGACCTGCGGCGCCGTCGCCACGTACTTCTCCGCGCCTTTCCAGCCGAGGTTGCTGTCGACCGCAAGACCACCGGTGGCCTGACCGTCATCGCCGCGCAGGTTGAACACCGCCTTGTAGTTGCCGACGCGCGCCGCGCCTGGGCTCAACTCATCCTCGGTGAAATAGAACCACTCCTTGCGCGGATCCTTGCCGGTGCCCAGCAGGACCGGGGTCATATCGTAGCTGTCGAAAATGATCGGCTGGCCCTCGCGGTCCTTGATTGGCAACTTCACGCCTGCGGCGGACGCGAAGGTCGCCATCAGATCAAGGCCGCCGATGATGTCGTGATTCTTCACGTCCGCCTTGATCTTGCCCGGCCAGATCGCGATCGCCGGGACGCGGTTGCCACCTTCACGCACGGTGCCCTTGGTGCCACGGAACGGCGTGTAGCCGGCGTCGGGATAGACGTCCTGCCAAGCGCCGTTATCGGTGGTGTAGAAGACCAGCGTGTTCTTGTCCAGGCCGAGCGCGCGCAGCTTGTCCATGATGCGGCCGATGCGCGTGTCGAGCTCTACGATCGAGTCGGCATACTTGCTCTTGGACAGCGACTTGTGCTCGAACTCGGGCGCCGGCAAGTTCGGCTGGTGCACTTTCATGAAGTTGACGTTGATGAAGAAGGGTTTGGACGGGTCCTTCGCCGCGGTGTCGAGGAACTCGATCGCGGCCTTCTCCACGTAGCCGTCGAAGAACGGGATGCCGACCACGCCGTCCGGATACGTGACGCCGTGAAGCGTGACGCTCTTACCGGGCTCATCGACGTACTGCCCGTTGATCTTGAAATCTTCCTTCGGCTTCTCGCCCGCCTTGCCGGACAGCGAGCCAACCGTCACTTTGTTGAACATGGCGCGCAGTTCCGGGTCCATGTCCGGGAACCAGGTCGGATCACCATAAGTGTAGGCATTGAGGTGGTACAAGCCGACGTACTTCATCTCGTCATAGCCTTGCGCGTTGGGCAGCGCATAGTCAGCCTCGCCCAGGTGCCACTTGCCGGTGAAGTAGGTCTGGTAACCGCCCTGCTTGAGGACAGAAGCCAGGGTCCATTCCGCTTTCGGCAATCCACCGCCCTGGCCCTGGAAGGCCACCGTCGTCATGCCACTGCGGTTCGGAATCCGGCCGGTCTGCATCGCCGCGCGGCCAGGCGTGCAGCTCGGCTGGGCATAGAATGAAAAGAAGGTCATCCCATCGGCCGCCATGCGGTCTATGTTAGGCGTGGGCATGCCGCGTCCTTCGCCACCGCCGTAGGGTCCAAGATCACCGTAGCCGGTGTCGTCCGACACGATGAATAGGATGTTGGGCTTTTTTTCCTCCGCAGCGACGGCGCTGCCGGTGGCGAGCCCCATTGCGGCGAGCGTTGCGATACTCAACAAAGCTGCCAATCTTGGTTTCACTTTCACTTGCGGACCTCCTTTTTACTCGTCTACAGATAAAGTTTGGTACTACGCGGTCTATCTGCTTTCAGCTTTCCACGGGTCAGGTAGCGCATGGCCGCTTCGCGGAGGCGCGCGCTGAATGTCGTCCAGACGCTTTATTTATAGTGGATAGGATCAAACGGTTCTACTCGGTTGACTACATACGTAGTGTAAGTGGTCGGACACCGAATCAATGGGTCGCGCCCTTATTCCCTTCCATCGCGATCACCCGTCTGAACGTTCCAATAATTTTGTATATGATGAGTCCTCATTATGACTGTTTCTGTTGTTGAGATCGTTCGGTGGGATTCAATGGCTGCAAATGCAACGGTCGAAACAGAGTGAACAAATCGGCCAAAACGCGGCGAAACCGAGCACTCTTACCCGCGAGAAGCAGCAGAAGCGCTGCAACAGCCAGACCGGTCAGCATCCACCACGAAATGGAACGCGAAACGGCGACAACACTTGCCGAGTCCGCGCCGCTCGCCGTCGCCAACGCCGGATTTGCAGCCACTTTCAGGGTTCGCTCCGGGAGCTCCGTCGTGCGAAGCTGCTGCGTTTCCAGGTCAAACCAGGTGTACCGAGCGGCGGGAATCGTGAACTCGCCAGCCCGCTTGCAGACATACGTGATGACATCGCGCCGTTCGCCGCGCAATGAGCCGCCATCGGTTTGATCGAGCAGTTGTCGCTTGGTATAGATGCCTAGACCGTCAATCTGGCCAGCGGGAAACGGCGGGAACACCATGCCGGGTACGTCCGGCGCGGTGAAGGTGATCGTGCGAGTGAACGCCGCGCCCGCCATCACGTTTTCTTTTCCCGGCTCGGGCCGCCACGTTTCCTCGATCTTCAAATCCCGAGCGCTGATGACCTGCCCCAGGTTTTCAGCGCCCGGCGGCATCTTGACCGTGAACGGCATCGAGTTGGTCTTGAGCGTAGCCGCGATTGTATTGGTGTCCATCGGGGCGCGCTTGAATTCAAAGCGCACCGAAAAGGCGGGGACGGATTGCGCTCCCGCGTGCATCGGATAGGCCGACAACTCGTGCCGCTGCACCGTGTAGCTCGTGCCATCGATGGTTTCACTGCTCAAAAGGGGATGCCCCATGGGAGGCAATAGCAGCACGCCTTGCGGGTCGGGCAGGTCAAACGAGGCGGCGCTGGCGAAGGTTCCCGGCGCAAGCAGCTCGACCACGACCGTAACCTTCTGGCCGACCCAGATAGTGTCCTGGGTCTCAAGACTCGTCCGTACCTTCGCGTCCTGTGCCAGCGAGTGACCGCACAATAGCACCCCCGCGAGGCAGAGCAGCAATTGAACAAAAGGACGTGAAACCGGCCGGGGTTTCATGGTGTTCCTCCTGTCCCGGACGGTTGTCCCACCGATGCCGCCTGGTAGGCAAACTTCGCCCGCAGAAAATCACCCGGAGTCGTTTGCACACGACGCAGCCACAGGGCGCGCAGCTCGGCATCCGACATCTTTTCTCCGTTCATCTCGGTTGGCTTTCCCTCCTCCTTGTTCTCGCCCTTCAGATCGAATTTAATTTCCTGCGGTTTGTAGGCGTTCGCGGACTCCTCAGCCCGGTACTTGCTGGACTCCGCCAGCATCTCTTTACGCGCTAGAGCCAATGCCTTGTTGTCCTCCGCTTCCTTCCAGCCGGGATGGAAGCCCAAAGCACGGTCATACCGCTCAATGGCCTCGTCATATTTGCCGCGCATCAGCCACGCGTTGCCCTGATCAAACGCGCCGTCCGCGCCCGGCACGCGGGCAAAGGTCTTGGCCGCCGCCTCGAATTGCCCATCGCGATATTGCGCCACGCCGATGCGCCATGGATCGGCGTAAGCCTTGGCCGCTTCAGCATATTTTTTCTCGGCGAACAAACGATCCCCGCGCTGGTCAGCCGTCAGCCAAAAGTGGGGATTACGCACCGTTCCGACCGTAAGGACCAACAAGAACAGGAGCCCAATGACCCAAGGAATAGAAGAGCGCAAAGGCAGCGAGGGCTGTTTCCCTGCGTTTGTTTGGCGTCTGCGTTTGCTTTGGTTGAAGGTCATCGTGTCATACCCCTTGGAACCATCCATCCCTTGCGAAAGAACAGCAGCAGGAGGGCCGCAATCAGGGGCGTCAACCAGTAGCCGCTTTCCGCCCAGCGACGGTTTGTATCACCGCCGCTGGCACTGGCAAACTTCGAAGCGCTGGCCAGTTCCCGAATGTCGGTATCGTCTGCGGCAAGTCGAACGACGCTGGCGTTCACAACGCGGGCACCTGTAATCACTGCATCCAGCTCGGGGCCCGGAAACAACGGGGGCATCAAGCGCACTGCTGTACCGGAAGACTTCCTCCAGGACGACAAAGGCGCATTCTGCTCCGCCGCAATGCTGTCGGTAATCCACAGAATCGACCCGCCGCCGGCCTCCACCAGGGTCTGATCCGCCAGCTTGAGGGCCTCCGCCGCCACATCGCCGACCACGGGCATGATCTTCGGGTCGAGCGCCCGGGCAAAGGTATCGATAATGCCGCTGTCCTTCGTGGGTGGCATGACCACATGGACACTCCCCGCATAGGCAATCAGCGAAGTCTTCGCGGCACCCCGTTCCTTGAGCAGGTCATGGATTTTATCAGTGGCGCGTGCCAGGCGACTGGGCTGAACGTCCTCCGTGGTCATCGAGGGTGAAACCTTCACCACGATGGCGATGGCGGCGACGTCATCCGCAAAAGGCGCGGGCTCCTGTTTCCAGGTCGGCCCGGCGATGGCGACCACCGTAAGCAGCCAGCCGAGACCAATGAATTCCAATGGGCCAAGGTGGGATTTCTTCTCCTCCCCGCCCAACAGGTGTGTGAGCAGGTGCGGGGCAACGATGCCACGCCACGGCTGCTTTGCGTCATTGCGTCGGCGCAGGAGCCACCACAGCAGCGCCGCGGGAGCGAGTGCAAGCAGCCAGGCCGGACGGATGAAATGGAAGGACAAGGGCCATAATGCGGCCAAGGAAAAGGGCGTAAAAGAGGCAAAGGCACGACCGGGTGATTCCGTCTTTACCCTTCTTGAGGTCTTCGGCCGCAGAAGCTGGCCAATATGGAGGAACATCGAGACCATCAAGGCCGCCGCCAGCGGCCACCAATAAATGTCGTGTCGGGGGCGATGTGAGATCGTTTGCGCCTTGCGGGTTTCCAGTTTGTCGAGGTGGCTGTAAATCTCATCCAATTGCCGGGTGTCGGCGGCATGGGCGTAGAGCCCTCCGGTTGTCGAGGCGACCTGCTTGAGCGTGTTTTCGTCCAGCCCGTCCTCACCCACCGCGCGCGGATCGCCAACGGCGACGGTGTGAATGGTGATGCCCTTGTCTTTCGCGATCTGAGCCGCCTTCAGGGGCGGCACCTGGCTGGCGGTGTCGTTGCCGTCGGTGAGCGCGATGAGCACGCGTTCCTTGGCCTCGCTGCGATCGAACAGATTGATGGCCAGGCCAATGGCGTCGCCGAATGCCGTTTGCGGCCCGGCCATGCTCACCTGCGCCTCGTCCATGAGCTGGCGGCAGACTTTCAAATCCTCGGTAAACGGCACCTGCACGAACGGAGCGCTGCCAAAGAAAATCAACGCCACGCGATCGCCCTGGCGCTTCGCCAGAAAGGCGTCCAGCACTTCCTTCACGGCGGTGAGGCGGTCCACCGTCTGTCCGCTCGCATTCTTAAAATCCTTGGTCGCCATCGAGCCGGACAGGTCAACAGCTAGAATAAGATCACGCACGGGTATTTCCTTGGTAATCGGCGGTTCGATGATTTGGGGACGCGCTAGAGCGAACACGGCGCAGGTCCAGCAGAAGCACACCGCTAGCCAACGCCACCAACCACCCCGAAGAATCACGGCGCCTTTCAGCGGGCGCTGACCGCTCTGCTCGGCCAAGCGCGCGAGGAAGGGAACGACCAACCCCTGTCGAGTTTCGCGACGTGCCGGCACGAGCCACCAGACCAGCAATGGCAACGGCAACAAGACGAGCAGCCATGGGTAGGCGAGCGTCAGCATGGGCCCTTCTCCGGCAGTTGTCCGACAGCAGACAGCGCGGGCATCGGCGGACCATCCGCCGGCTCATTGTCCGGCGCGCCTCCTGCCTGCGGTTCAAGCCTGGTGTCGTGAAATTTGATCCAATGGCGAATCGCCTCCACCACGGAGTGGAGTCTCTGCGGATCAAGCGTGTCAGCGGTGCGCGGATCGTAGATGGCGTTTTCCAACGTAGCGCCGAGCGCATTGCGGAAACGTGAGCCTCTCGCGGTGTCATCGAGAAACTCAAACCATTTCAGTCCAGTCAACGTGGCAACGTCTTCGCGCGGGAATGCGGTCACCGCGGTACGTTTCAAGAGTTCCGCAAGGCTCAACAAGGCAGGGCTGCGCAACTCTGCGTTCTGCAAGGCCATTTCATGACGCGCCAGTTCAACCAACGCTTCACGGCGATAGCGGTTGTGCTGCCAGCGCATGAGTCCTGTGATCAATGCCGCCAGCAGCATGACGACCATCAGCCCCAGCACCCAATACCAACCCGACGCAGGTGGCCACCAGGGGACGGGCGGGGCCACGATGATGTCGTGCAGCCGATCGAGGCTGGTGGCGTCAGTGTTCATCGCAAGCGTGCTCCCAATTGACGGCGGACTTGTTCGGCCACGTCTTCGCTGGTGCTCAACGGGAGCACCGGAGTTACCCGTTGCAGGAGAAACTTTCGCCCGGCGGCGCGTTCCTCGGCGAATGTAGCGCGGAAGCGTTCACGAAAGCCGCGGTTGCTGGTATCCACCTCCAGTTGCTGGTAGCCATCGCTGAATACCAACGGCCCGACAGCAGGCAATTCCACTTCCAGGGGATCGTGGATGAAGGCGAACAGCACATCATTGTGCCAAGCGATGCGCGTAAGCAGTTGGCGCGACTCCTCATCGTGGCCGTAAGCGTCACTGATGACGCAAATGAGGCAATCGTGCTTGGCCAGCCGGTCGCAATGCCGGAGCACCTCATTGAACATGCCGGGATTGGCCTGGGCACCGCCGGTCACTGAAAGCGCATGGTTTTGTTGAACGACCGCGTGGAGAATTCGCATCACCGTGGAATGGCTGCGCTGCGGGCGGATCTCTTCAATCCTTGAATCGTTGAACACCAAGGCGCCAACGCGGTCTTTCTGGGCCAGCACGCGCCATGCGGCGAGCGCGGCGGCCTCGGCGGCGGTGACGGACTTCATGTTCTTGACGCTGCCGAAAAACATCGTGATGCGCTGATCCACGAGCAGCAGCGTGGCGCGCTCCCGTTCCTCGGTGAAGACGCGGCTGTGTGTCTTGCGCGTGCGCGCCGTAACCTTCCAGTCGATCTGGCGGATGTCATCGCCCATCTGGTAGCGCCGGATTTCCTCGAAGTTCAGCCCGCGTCCGCGCAGGCGCGAGGCGTGCCGCCCGGCGAGGAGTGAGTGAATCGGCTGGCGGGGCAAAAAGCTGAAACCGCTGGCTCGACGCTGCGACGCGACCAGGTCCTGCAAGCTCGCATAGACGCCGGGCAAGGCAGTGCGAACGGCAGAACGATCAGAGCGCGAGGGACCTGAATTCATCCCTTGACGGTCTGTGCCGTTTTTCGCAAGCGTGCTCATGCGACAGCAACCTGCTTCAGGATTTCATCCAGAACGGTGTCCTTCGTGACGCCTTCGGCTTCGGCCTCGTAGGTCAGGATGAGGCGATGGCGGAGGCAGGCGTGGGTAACCGCTTTCACGTCGTCGGGCGTGGCAGTGTCTCGGCCATCCAGCCAGGCGCGGGCACGCGCCCCACGATCCAGGGCCAGGGTGCCGCGCGGACTCGCGCCGATTTTGATCCACTTGGAAAACGGCGCATCCTTGAAATCCCCTGGGCGGCGCGTGGCCGCAATCACGGCGACGATGTATTTCTCCACGGCCTCGGCCACTTGCACGGCAAGGACTTCCTTCCGCGCGTCAAAAACGATTTGCTCGGCGAGCTTGCCGTCTTCCTTGTCCTTCAAACCGGCGTCTTCGCCACGAACCAGTCTCAGGATCTTCCGTTCATCGTCGTCGCTTGAATAACCGACGAAGACATGGAGAAGGAAGCGATCCATCTGCGCCTCCGGCAGCGGATACGTGCCTTCCTGCTCAATGGGGTTTTGCGTGGCGAGAACCAGAAAAAGCTCGGGCAGCTTGTACGTTTTTCCTGAAACCGTGACCTGGCGCTCCTCCATGGCTTCCAGCAAGGCCGACTGCGCCTTGGCCGGTGCGCGATTGATCTCGTCGGCCAGGATCAGATTCCCGAAAACGGGCCCTTGCTGGAACTGGAACTTGTCGCCTTCCGCTTCGCCCACATAAATCTCCGTCCCGGTGATATCGCTGGGAAGCAGGTCGGGGGTGAACTGGATGCGGCGAAACTCGCTTTCCAGATTGGCGGCCAGCTTCTTGATGGTGCGCGTCTTCGCCAGGCCGGGCAACCCTTCCATAAGGACATGGCCATTGGCCAACAAAGCGATGAGCAATTGTTCGATAACATGCTCCTGGCCAATGATGGCCTTGGCCATGCGATTCTTCAGATCGAGTATTTGGTTGTGGGTATTCGTAGTGTTCATGCGTCCGACGCTCCAATGAACCATAGGTAGTAAGGGTTTTCTGGATCCTGGGTGAGCAGCCACCTCATGGTTTCCTGCCATCGCAACCGATCCCGTTGGTAGGCGTAAATCCCGGCTTCGTAAAAGGCGATAAGCTTCTGATGCTCGGTTGAGATTTCTCTCTCCGGAATGGCGTCCGCATTGACCAGGGGCGGCGCTGTGCGCAGATCATTCAGCGCCTGCAATGTTGAGATGAATTCGCCCGGCATAACCCATGCGCCGTATTCAATGCGCGGCCGGTTGTCGGTGGTCGGCTGGGCGTTTGCCGCGTAACGCTCCAATCCGGCGCGGTCGGTGAGCCAGGTGGCCAGCAGGGCGGCGGGCGAGGCAATGCCTACCTCGCGCAACGCAGCGGCAACCCCCGGTTGATTGAAGCGGGCAGCGATACGGGTGGCGTCGAGCTCGATGGGGTCGAGGGAGCCGACGAGCAGCATTTCATGCAGCTCCGTTGTCCACAATGTGGCGTAGGGAAAGACGTCGAGAAAGCTGCGGACCAGTGAGCGGGTGTCGCCGTCGGTCTGGGTGGGCAGAGGCAGCCACTGGGCCACGAGGCCGTTGGTGTGCAAACGGCTGGCTGCCAGTCGGTAAAAGTCCGTGGAGTAAAGGTTGACCACGCCAGCAGCCGATGGCGGAGGAGGCTCGAGCGTGATGAGATCATAACTGTCCTTGCTGCGCAGCAGTTCTCGCCGCCCATCACGCAATCGAACGTCAATGCGCGGATCGGTGGCGACTCCGTTATTGCCTTCAAACAGGGCCGCGCCACGAACCACGGCGGGCAACAATTCCGCGCAAACCCGTCGTTCCAATCCTGGATAGTGCAGGAGGCTGCCGGTGGTGATCCCGGTGCCGAGGCCGATCACTAGGACGTCGCGCGGTGTACCGCGATGAATGATCAAAGGCAGCAAGGCCTGCAAACGCATATAGCGTAAGGAGGTCATCGAATCGCCGGAATTCGAGACGCCCTGGATATACAGTCGTCGGAAGCGATTCCGTCCCGAACCTTGCTCGATGACGGCCACCGTGCCGGCGGCGCTGGCCTCGTGGAACAGCAGGTGACCATGGCGTGCCTCGGCCAAAAGGCGGGCCAGATGATCAGGCCCCAGACTGATTCCCATCGCGACGACCAAGCCGCTGCAAGCGAAAGTGGCCCACCGCAATCGTCGGGAAACCGATGTTCCCTTGACTACCGCAACGATTCCCACCGTCGCCGCGACGGCGGACATCAGCGCCAAGCTACGCTCCAAGCCAAGCCTGGGAACGAGGACGAACCCTGCCAGCAGAGTACCCGCAATGCCGCCGAGCGTATTCAGCGCGAGCACCCTCCCCGTGTCCCGACCGAAAGTGGCGGATTCGGCAGTCAAACGCAACGCCGCTGGGAAAGCCGCGCCCAGCAGAAAAGTGGGAACGAGCACAATCCAGCCCGCCGCGACCACGAATCGCGCGGCCATGGCCCAAGATTCCCGCTGCGTCAGGTGGAACATCCAGGTCGCTGCCTTGACCTGGACGGACGAGAGCCAATGGCCGGCAAAAAGAATTCCCACCAAGCCGGAAAGCCCGACCGCCGCGATGAGTAGTCCCAAACTCCCCCACGGGTCGCTGGTTCGATCCGCGCGGCGCGCATACCAGGCGCTACCGAGAACGATTCCAACCAGGTAGGTGGCCAAGACGACCGCGAAGGCAAAACTGCGGGTGCTCGTCCATTGCACGATGGCTTGCGACCAGATCACTTCGTAGCCCAATGCCAAACCGCCGATGGTGGAATACAAACCCAAAGCAAGACGGTTGCGACGCGCAGCCTCGGGTAAGGCGGAAGCCGTTTGGACAGAAACCCGAGCCTCGCGGGAGCGCGCAACGAACAGGGCGATGAATGCCACGGCAACGTTGATTGCCGCAGCGACAAATGCCGAACTAAGGACGCCAAACAGCGGAATCAACAAGAAGGGGGCGAGTAATGCGCCCAGAATCGCCCCTGCGGTATTGGCGGCGTAGAGATGTCCTCCGACAGCGGCCACGCGCGCGGCGGCGGGCGCAACGACGCGCATCATCAGCGGAACCGTACCGCCCATCAGGACGGCGGGCAAACCGACAAGCACGAACGGAAGTGCCCAGGCAACCGGGCCGGTGTGAGTTTCCAACCACGCGAACCACGGCGCGGATTGGCCGATCAGCAAAGTCACCAATACGCCTAGGACGCCAATGCCAATTTCCACGAACGCGTAAAGACGAAGCGGGCGGGCGAGGCGATCCGCGCGTTTGCCAAAGCCATAACTGCCAATGGCCAGGCCCGCGAAGAATGCGCTGACCGCCGTCGTCACGGCGAAGACGTCGGCGCCGACCACCAGGGACAGTTGCTTTACCCATAGCAACTGATAGACGAGCCCGGCGGTGCCGGACATCACCAGCAGCAAGACAGCGACCTGGGTCATGCCGCCAGCCACCTCGCTCGCGGCGATGCCGCCAGTGGCTTCGAGCGTGGGTCGCTTCTTTTTTGCCATCGCTTCGAACCTGCCAAACTTAGAGCACAGCATGGCTCGCCGGCCTCCGCGGCCAGCGAGTCATGCGCCAAACGCCGCGACCCTATTTCTTCTCTTTCTGCTGTTGCAGTTCCATCTTAAGCTTTTCGACCGCCTGGTCGATCGAGAAGGAGGCCGAACTCTGGCTCGGTGGATATTCGACGAAGGTCTTCAGGAATTCCGACGCTCGCCGAATTCCCTCGAAGATCAGGTAGACGTTCTGCGTGTTCCACTCATTCCAGTTGTTGGTCGGACCGACGTCGCCGCGCTCATAGGGATCCATGCGCAGGTTGTAAATCTTGGGTGTGCGCAGGCTGGTGAACGGGTTCCTCCAGATGTCGAACCCTCCGACCGCGCGCTGCTCGGCGAAAACGAGCTTCCAGGCCGTCGGATTGGTCGCATCCGGCAGGACGACATCGTAGCGCATCGACACGAGCTCGCCATCGTCGTCGAAGTAGAAGTACTCCTCGCGCGCGGACTTGTCGGTCTGACCGGTCAGCAGCGGCAACTGGTTGTAGCCGTCCAGGTGCACTTTGAAGGTCTTGTCGCCGACCTGGGCGCCCTTCAGCAGCCGTTCCTTGATGGTCGTGTCCCCGGCCGCGGCCATCAGCGTCGGGAACCAGTCCAGCCCAGAAAACATCCCGTTGACGATCTCACCGGGCTTGATGTGACCCGGCCATCTGACCATCGCCGGCACCCGGAAGGCACCTTCCCAGTTGGAGTCCTTCTCGCTGCGGAACGGCGAATTGGCGGCATCGGGCCAGGTGAAGAAGTTCGGCCCGTTGTCGGTGGTGAACACCACGATGGTGTTGTCGGCGATCTTCAGATCGTCGAGCTGCTTGAGCAGCTTACCGACATCCTGGTCGAACTCCCACATGCCGTCGGCGTACTCGTTACCCCGGCCCATACCCCCCTTGCCGCGGTACGCCTCGCGGACGTGGGTGAAAATGTGCATCCGCGTGAAGTTCATCCACACGAAGAAAGGCTTTTGCGCCTTGACCTGGCGATCAATGAAATCCATGCAGGCGGCCGTGGTTTCATCGTCAATGGTTTCCATCCGCTTTTTGTTGAGCGGGCCAGTGTCCGTGATCTTGCCATCGGCAAAACTGTGAATCACCCCGCGCGGGTTGTAGGACTTGAGGAAGTCGGGGTTGTTACTCATCCAGTACGGACGCTCCGGCTCCTCCTCGGCGTTCAGATGGTAGAGGTTGCCGAAGAATTCGTCGAAGCCGTGGTTCGTCGGCAGGAACTCGTCCCGATCGCCCAGGTGGTTTTTGCCGAACTGACCCGTGGCATAGCCGAGGGGCTTGATCGCCTGTGCGATGGTGATGTCGCGGGCCTGAAGGCCGATCGGGGCGCCCGGCACCCCAACCTTCGTCAGGCCGGTCCGGAACGCGGACTGCCCGGTGATGAACGTCGCACGTCCCGCGGTGCAACTGTTCTCGGCGTAGTAGTCGGTGAACAAGATGCCTTCCTTAGCGATGCGGTCGATGTTCGGTGTCTTGTAGCCGACCAATCCATGCGTGTAGGCACTGAGGTTGGATTGGCCGATATCGTCACCAAAGATGACAAGGATATTGGGCTTTTTTTCCTCCGCAGCGACGGCGCTGCCGGCGGCTAGCCCCATTGCGGCGAGCGCTGCAATACTCAGCAGGGCTGCCAGTTTCACTTTCATTTTCACTTGCGGACCTCCTCCTATTAAGGCTGGTTGGTTATTAGGAATACAGTGGGTGCTTTCATTGCGAAACGGTTTGGCGCAAACCGCAGCGCCAGGGCCGAACCCGTGGCTTTGAACCCCGTCACGAGGAGTGATCCTAGGAACGTTCGTCTGTTGAGCAGCATGAGCGATGTCCTCCAGTTGATGAAGCGGTATCGGAATTCCGCGCCCATATGCGAGGCCAGGGTGAGAGTTTGGAGACGACAACACTGAAGAAGAAAGGCGCGGGATGGTTGGCGAATGCTCATCGCGGCATCCCAGGTTCGGCCACGGCGTGGATGGCTTCCAGCAGCGCGGTACCACGAAACGGTTTGACCAAATAGGCCGCCGCGCCGCCCCGCACCGCTGCCTCGCCCAAAGCCGACGCGTCATGGGCCGTGATCAGGATCACCGGTGGTCTCCCACCCCGCTCGCGCCATTCGGTCAGCAGGTCGAAGCCGGACATCGCCGGCAACCTCAGGTCGCAAACCACGCACGCGGCGTCCCCAGCGGCGTCCGCCAGCAGCGCCTCCACTGAAGCATAGACCACCGTTTGCCAACCGGCGGCGTTCAACAGGCGTTCGAGCGCCGACCGTAGGCTATCGTCATCTTCAACGACGAGAATCTTCTGGCTGGCGACCATCGCGGACCTCCGCTCGCAATGGGGGCAAACCTTCGGTCCGGTCGTGGCGGCGACCGGGGAGATCCTCCGCGGGGTTCGCTTACTTGCCCGTCATGCCCCGCCACTCTTCCTCGGTCATGGGCGAGTCATAAGGCTTGCCCTTATCCTTCTGATGGGCTTCGCTAAAGAAGCTCTTCAGGGCTTCCTCGGCGGTACTCCCCGGCTTTGCCTTCATTGCCGCGGCGGTAACACCAGGGTGCGCCTTCGCCTCTTCCATGGTGACCTTGCCATCCTTGTTGGCATCGACTTCGGCGAACGGTGGAAAACTCGCACGATTCCACTGCGCCAGCGCGACGCCAGCGCTCATCAACAGCACCAACCCACTCGTGGCGATCAAGGATTTCTTCATGTCGTTTCTCCAAAATTGAACGTCGTACCCGTACCATCGCACCAAACCGCTTTCGGGTGTATCGAACAAGCGACCGGGTCTCCACCGCGAAGACTCAACCGATCTGCATGTCTCACTATCCATCATCCCATCGGCGCGGCACCGAGGCTATTGGACGAAAGGGAAATAGTGGTTGCCCGAAGGGGAAAGAAGGTTTGCCCGAAAGGGTAAACGCGGGTACGGCCACGGTTGCCGCCGCAGTCAATCGGTCAAGTGACGCAGCCGTTCAGCCAATCGGCCAAGTTCGGCCACCGAACCGACATCCAACTTCGTCATGAGCCGCGCGCGTTGCAGCTTGACGGTGCGCTCCGCGATCCCCAGCGCATCGGCGATCTGTTTGTTGATCTGACCGGCGACGATGCGGTCGAAAACCGCACGCTCGCGGGGGGTGAGCGCGGCGAAGGCCGCGCGCAACCGCTCCGCCTCCATATGGGCCGCGCGTTGGGTCGCGTCGCGGGCGAGCGCACGCTGGAGCGCCTCGAACAGAGCTTCGCGCTCGACCGGCTTGGTCAGAAAGTCCACCGCGCCGGCCTTCATCGCCCGCACACTGGCGGCCACGTCAGCGTAGCCGGTCAGAAAAATCACCGGTAACGGGTTACCCTGACGCCGCAGGGCCGCTTGCAGGTCGAGACCCGATGGCCCTGGCATGCGCACGTCCAGCAGCAAGCAACCAGGGCGATCCGGTAGCGGTTGCAACAGAAAATCACCCGTCGAGGCATAGCCACGCGCCTCGAAACCAGCCGCGCCGAGCAATCGCAGCAGCGCGACCCGCAGCGACTCGTCATCATCAACGATGTGGATCAGCGGAGAAGGGGTACTCATGCCGACCCCGGCGTTCCCATACCGTTGCCGATAAGCCACTCCGCCCGAAATATCGCGCCCTCGTCGGGGCTCGACTCGACTCGGATTCGACCGCCATGAGCCTCGACGAGGGTACGCGCAATCGACAACCCCAGCCCCATGCCCTGGCGCTTGGTGCTGAAGAACGAATCGAACAGCTTTGGCAAATGCTCGGGGGTAATACCCGGTCCGCGATCACGCACCACCAGGGCCAGGCGATCCGCAGTACGCTCGACGGCCACGGCGACCGCGCGCCGTTCCTCGGGCAGGTCGGCCACGGCATCCAGGGCGTTGAGCACCAGATTGAGGAGCACTTGCTGGAGTTGGATCCGGTCGCCGATCAGGATGGCGGCGGTCGTGGCGGTTCGCATTTCCAGGGTCACCCCCCGCTGCCGCGCCTCGGCCCGCAGCACGGGTTCCACCTCACCGACCGCGCCGTTCAGATCGAAGGGTTGCCGTTCGACCGGTTGTTTGGCAAGCAACGCCCGCAGTCGATGGATAACCTCGCTGGCCCGCAAGTCGTCCCGGCGGATGTCGGCGAGAATCTCGCGCAGTTCGTCGCGCCGATCCGTGTCGGATGCGAGCAAGAGATCGGCGGCGTCGGCATTGCTCAAAATCGCCCCGAGCGGCTGGTTGATCTCGTGGGCGATTGCGCCCGTCAACTCCCCGGCGACTGCCAGCCGCGCCGCGTGCGCCAATTCAAAACGTTGCTGCTGCACGGCCAGTTCCATCCAGCGGCGGCGACGGCGTTCGAGCAAAAGCCCGGCAATCAGCCCGGCTTGTAGCAGGAATACGGCGGCGGCGACGACCGTTTCGGTTGGATATTCCTCCAGGAGCGTCGGCGTCTTGAATCGCACGATGGCGTCGCCTGGAATTGTTTTTTCATCGATGCCCCACCGGCGGATCTGCCGCCAGTCGACGTTCGCGGTCGGGAGCATGACCTTCGGCAAGCGCAGCGCGGTGGGCGCGACGCCGGCGAGTAAAGCGTTCGCGATCTCTCCCGCCTGCCGCCCCATGGCCGCGAAATTCGGCATGGAGCCACCGACGATACCGGTACCAATGAAGGTATCGAACGGTCCGTACACTGGCACGGCGGCGGCGGCCATGAGCTGGGCGGCTTCGCGAGGGGAGAACTGGCGACCCACGCCGTCCTCGAAATAGCCCGGTGTAAACACCACGGCGTCGCTACCTAACTCGCGCAACCGCTTCAACACCACATCGGTCGGCAAGCTGGCAAGAAACTCGACTGTCGCTCCTCGGTCCTGGAATCGTGGGACTTCGCCGCGCAATTCGGCCTCCCAGACGCGATCTTGCGCGGAAGACCCCGTCACCACCACCAGCCGTCTAGCTTGCGGATGCCAACGCAGCGCCAGGGCGATGGTACCCGGGAAGTCGTATTCGATCGGGACGCCGACCACATCGGCTGACAGTGGCAGGAGCGATGACAGAAACGACCGGGCCACGGCCGCGTGGACCACTGGAACTCGCGGAAACAGCTCGGCACGATGGCGCAGCAGGAAATCGAGCGCTTCTTCACCTGCAACGACCAGCACGGCCGGCGGCTGCTGGGCGTACTTCTCTCGCAGGAACGTGGCCAGGGCGCGAATGTAGGACACGCCGTCGAAGCGGGGATAGTCGAGAAACTCGGCGCTCAACTCGGTCGAATTGGCGAGCGTCTCGCGCAGGCCGGCTTCAAATTCGAGATTCGCCGGCAGCAAGCGGTTGTTGGAATACAGCACGAGGACGTGCCGGGTCTCCTCGGCTATGGCGACCGATGCGAGCAGGAGACCGCATGCGACCAGGATTCCCGCGAAGTAGGCTACGGGGTTGAGGCCCATCGTGGGTATCGTCGTCATTTCGCCAGAATTTCGCCAAGGGCCCCCTCAAGAGCATCTCGACGAGTGTAGCCGATCCACGCGCGGTTTCTTTCGGTGGATGAGGGCGTTCCGTTTCAGATCACGCCATGTCGTGAAGACAGGCGCCAAGACCGCCAAGCCAAGCCAGCCCGGTCAAAATATTAGGTTCCGACCACGATGCCACCATCCACGCGCAGAACTTCGCCGGTGATGAACGAGGCTTCATCCGAAGCCAGGAACAGGTAAGCGTTGGCAATATCGCGCGGGTTGCCGAGTCGACCCAGCGGCACGTGCGATTTCATGTCGTCCAAAATCCTTTGCGGCATGGCGGCGATCATCTCGGTGACGATGAAGCCCGGCGCCACCGCGTTCACGCGAATGCCATGCCGGCCCAGTTCGCGGGCCCATACCTTGGTCATCCCGACCACGCCGAATTTGGTAGCGACGTAATTGGTTTGGCCAAAGTTGGCGTCCAGCCCCACCACGGAAGACGCATTCAGGATCACACCGCCACCCTGCCGGCTCATCACCGGCGTTACCGCCTGGGCGCAGTTGAACACGCCCTTCAAATTGACCGCGACCACCAGATCAAAATCGAATTCGGACATCTGGTCGATCACCTGACCGTCCTTGAACTTGACCAGTTGGCTATCTCGCAATAGGCCCGCGTTGTTGATCAGCACGTCAATGCGGCCATAACGGGCGACCACTGCGTCGATCCAGCCTTGGACCTCCTCGCGGCTGGCCACGTTCACGGAATGAAACATCGCTTCATCGCCCAACAACTTCACGGTTTCCTGGCCGATGGCGGCGCTCACATCGCAGATCGCGACTTTGGCGCCTTCTTCGGCGAATCGCAGGGCCGTGGCCTTGCCAATGCCCGCCGCGCCGCCGGTCACCAGTACTACTCTATCTGTCATGCGCATGGTTGAAGTTATTCCCAAAAAGCATGGTTAAGCATTCATGGTTCCTCACCCGCGGGCGGGAGAGGAACCGGGGTGACGGACAGGAATGCGACAACCCACCTCACCCGATCCGTGACTGCACCAGCCAACTCGCCAGCGTCCGCGCCATGCGGCGCGGAGTGAAGCGAATGGATTGAGCGAGCGCCCAATTATGTAGGCCGGAGATGACGATGGCTTCACCTTTCAACAGCGCCTGATAGCCAATTTCGGCCACCGTTTCCGCCGATTGCGCGCTCAGCTTGAACAGCAGCGATTCCTTGATGCCCGCGCGCCCGGTGAATTCGGTCCGGGTCGGGCCGGGACACAGCGCCGTCACACGGACACCCGTCTCCTTCAATTCGTAGGCCAACGCCTCGGATAACGACAGCACATACGCCTTGGAGGCAAAGTAGCCGGCCATGTGTGGCCCCGGCTGAAACGCCGCCGTGGACGCCACGTTTAGAATACGGCCCCAGCCACGCGCCACCATGCCAGGCAACAACAAACGGGTGAGTTGCGCCAGCGCCACCACATTCAGTTGCAAGAGAGCGAATTCCTGCTCGGCTGGGTTCTCGTGGTACTTGCCGTTAAGACCGCGGCCGGCGTTATTGATCAACAGATCAATCGTCAAACCGGCTGCGGTCAACGCTTCGACCAAGGCTGGCGCCGCGCCGGGCTGGCTGAGATCGCGGGCAAAGACCTTGACGCAAACGCCATGTTGCCGTTGCAATTCGTCGGCCAATTGCTGCAACCGATCCTGGTTGCGCGCTGTCAGAACTAGATCATGGCCGTCTTGCGCCAGTAGTTTGGCGAATTCCACACCCAGCCCGGCCGAGGCGCCGGTCACCAACGCGGTCCGTGAAGTCATCTTCCCCCCATTCACTTGAAACATCCCGCTGCGTCCATTACTTCCATTCCACCGCCAATCATCTTTACTATGATCCTATTTTCAATCGGTTAATTGATCACTACAAATATTAAAGCGCCTTTAAGTAAATTGCATGCAAGCCACGTCAGGCTGACGTAGCTCGTTTCCCACAGCCCCAAAAGGACGCGATCCACCGCGCTCCACCGACCACGGCGGTAAGAGAAAGCATGACGTTGGCGTACACTGTGCGAAGTCGTAGCCTCATCGGAAAATCCTTATGCCCTGGGATCGCCAGATTCCGTCGTTCATGGCGGCCAATCTGGAGCAGTGGCTGTCATCCCCACCACCAGCGCGGTCGTCCAGATCAGGCGGCGCGGGCTTTTGGGGAAACCGGAGCAAGCCGAAATTGATGGCCCTGGCATGATGGCTGGAGGGGATGGCATGGGTAAGTCGTTGAAGAATCCGGTTTCGGACCTGACTGGCCTGTCCGATCCCGATCTGGGCGCGTTGACGCTGGTCAGTATCGATCATCTGCACGAAGCCATCAGCATCGTTGACCAAAACCTGTGTCTGCGGGTCTGGAACCGGCGTTTCTTCGAACTGCTGGATTTTCCACCGGAACTGATGCGGGTCGGTCTGCCACTTGCCGAACTGTTTCGCTTCAACGCTCGGCGCGGCGAATACGGACCCGGCGATCCCGAAACGCTGGTCGAGGAACGAGTCCAGTTGGCCAGGCGCTTTGAAAGTCATTGCTTCGAACGCACTCGCCCAGACGGCACGGTGTTGGAAATCCGCGGCGAACCTCTGGCCAGCGGCGGTTTTATCACCATTTACGAGGACATCACCGCCCGCAAGCAGGCCGAGGCGGCATTGCGCGAAAGCCACGAACAGTTGGAAACGCGCGTCCACGAGCGCACCACCGAATTGCTGACGCTCAACACCCAACTCGCCCAGGAGATCGAGGAACGCAAGCGGATCGCCGCCGCCCTGCGCGAGAGCGAGAACCGCATTCGCCTGATCACCGACACGATTCCCGTCCTGATCGGCTATCTCGACACCGACCGGCGCTATCGGTTCGTCAACCAGAAATACGCGGAGTGGTTTGGCGTGCCCGCCGAGACCTTTCTTGGCTACACCTTCGGCGAGCGATTGGAACCAGCGCTGGCGCAGCGGTTGCGCCAGCATGTGGATGTGGCGCTGGGCGGCCAAAGCACTCACGTGGAGTTCGAGTTGGTGACACCGGTCGAGCGGCGGTATGCGCGCGCCTATTTTATCCCGCATGTGCCGCCCCACCCGACGGCGGAAACGGCGCGGGTGGTGGGCTGCTTCGTGCTGACCGAGGATTTGACCGAATACCGGCAGGCGCAGATGGCGTTGAATCAGGCGCAGAAGCTCAAGGCGGTCGGCCAACTCACCGGCGGCGTCGCGCACGATTTCAATAACCTGCTGACCATCATCCTGGGCAATTTGGCCATGTTGGAAGAAGGGCTGCGGGACAATCCGGAATTGTACAAATCCGCGCATACGGCGATGAACGCCGCCCGGCGCGGCGCTGATCTGACGCGTCGGCTGTTGGCGTTTTCCCGCCAGCAGGCTCTGCAACCGCGTCTGTTGGCGCCAAGCCAGCAGTTGCGGGAAATCGCCGAACTGCTGGAGCGCGCCCTGGGAGCGAACATCGCGCTGGAAACCATGGCCGATCCGACGGTCTGGAACGTCCGCGTGGACCCTGGCCAATTAACCAACGCCGTGCTCAATCTGGCGATCAACGCCCGCGACGCCATGCCCGGTGGTGGTCGCCTGCGGATCGAAGCGCGCAACGTGACGCTTGACGCCGCCCATACCGCCCGCTATCCCGATGTGGTGGCTGGCGATTACGTGCGACTGACGGTCGCGGACACCGGCGCGGGGATGACGCCGGAGGTGGTCGAACGCGCCTTTGAGCCGTTCTTCACCACCAAGCCGCTCGGCGCGGGCACCGGCCTGGGGTTGAGCATGGTCTACGGTTTCGTCAAGCAATCGGGCGGCCATGTCCGCATCCGCAGTCAAGTCGGGGCGGGAACCACGGTCGAACTGTATCTGCCCCGCCATACTCCCAGGGGTCGGGAGACCGTCGCCGCGGCGGAAACGACACTGGATGAAAACCGCCTGCGTGGGCGGGAGCGGGTGCTGCTGGTGGAAGACGATCCCGACATCCGCGATTTCGTGACCCGAACCCTAACCGGTTTCGGCTACAGCGTGCGTGAAGCCGCCAACGGCCACGAAGCGCTGGCGCTGCTGGCCATGGATGCGTCGGTGGACTTACTGCTGAGCGACATGACCATGCCGGGCGGCATCGGCGGCTACGACCTGGCACTGGGGGTCCGCCGCCAACAACCGGGACTTCGGACATTGCTCATGTCCGGTTTCACCGATATGGCGGGCCAATTACCCGCCGATTGCGCCCTGCTGGAAAAGCCGTTTCAGAAATTGGATCTGGCGCGGGCGGTGCGACTGACGCTAGATCGCCCGGCATCGCCACCCCCCACCAGCGCGGAGGAGTAGGTTCCATGGACAAGCGGTTGGCGTCCGCCAGTGACCGTGACCAGTACTGGATGGGCCGGGCTTTGGACCTGGCGCGGCGCGCGGCCGAGGCTGGCGAGGTGCCGGTTGGCGCGGTGCTGGTGCGAGGGGATGAAGCCATCGGCGAAGGTTGGAATCAACCGATTGGCGCCTGTGATCCAACCGCGCATGCCGAGGTGCTGGCTCTACGGGCGGCGGCGGCGCGGACAGGGAACTACCGGCTGGTGGACAGCACGCTGTACGTGACCTTGGAACCCTGCCCGATGTGCGCCGGAGCCATCGTTCACGCCCGGGTGGCGCGGGTCGTGTTCGGCACGGTGGATCCCCGCGCCGGCGCGGCTGGAACCGTGTTCGACCTGCTGCAATCCACGGCGCTCAATCACCGCGCCGTGGTCGTCGGTGCGGTATTGGGTGAGGCGTGCGGCACGTTGTTGCGGGAATTTTTCCGCGCGCGCCGGTCCAGGCCCGTCAGCGCGGAAACGGCGCTCAACGCTGATTGAAACCGCTGTTGTCATTGTAGTTCGATGGCTGCCGCCACCAAGGTTGCTGTTGCTCCTGTGGGCGGCGCAGTGGTTCCCGCTGCATCCGTTCAAGTCGCTGGCGCTGCATCTCCTCCAAGGCTGCCTGTTTCTGGCGTTCTTCCTGTTCGCGTTGCCTGGTTATTCGTTGCGCTTGCTGGACCTGCCGACGCAGGCTCAACAAGGGTTCATTTTGGGGTGTTGCGCGCAATCCCCGGTTGATGTAGGCCAAGCTTTCGTCCAGCCGCCCCTGTTGCAGACTTTGTTGCGCGATATCCCGATAGTAGGTCGTAATGCGCTGGATGCCCTCAATCGCGACGGGATGGTCGGGTTGCAGCTCCAAAATACGCTGGTACGTACTCAGCGCGTTACCACTGGCGGGCGCGGTGAACCGGCGGTTTTCCATTTGCTGTTGCGCGTCGGTCAGCAACTGCTCAATCTCCGTCCGCGGTGGCGGAGGAACGGTCTCGGCGGTGGCTTCGGTCGGCGGCGCGGCCGGCTCGGTTTGATCGTCCGGCGCGGCGGCGGGTTGCGATTCGGCAGGTGGCTGCGCGCTAACGGCGGAGTCGGTCGGTATGGCCGGCGGCGAAGTCGCGGTTACGACGGCGTCGGTTGGGATTGACGGCTGGTGGGGATCGACGGCGGGGTTGACAGGCGATGGCATGGGAGCCGCCGGGATAGGGGCGGTGGGCGCGACGAGCGGCGATGCGGGCGTGAGCGGGCGCGCGGCGCGGCCGTCGTCCATGATTTTCAGAAGTTGCGACGGATCCCGCAGAAAGGGGATTTGCCACAAAAAAAAGAGACCCACCAGGCAAATCGCCACCACGGCGCCAAGATAGAACATGAAATGTTTCAGCCACCCCACCAAACCAAAACTCCCCGGCATACCCTCCGATTGGGACTCCCGAGTAGCGTCGGGGACTGGCGGCGCCGAGGTGGCGGGATAAGCCGGGGCGGGTTTCCGAACAACGCCGGGGACTGGCGGCGCTGAAGTGGCGGGATAAGCCGTGGGTTGTATCGCGGCGGGAGTTGTATCGCGGCGGCTCTTCGGCGCATTCACCACGGCGCCAAGACGAAGCGTGAGATTTTTCAGCCACCCGCGCAGCAAGTTGAACCCATCCGACGCAAGCTGGAAAAGGACCGGACTGTCTGGCGCGGGGCCGGAAATGCGAGTTGCTTGTTTCATCACGGCGGTCTCAGGGTGGATGGAATTCCGTTCGGGACGGCGCCGCTACCGAAAAGCAGGAGCGCATCGTCTGGAGCCGGAAGGTTCACGCAATCGAGTCGAATCGAGTCACGCCCATTTACCGATGGGCAAGTCTATAATAACCAAGTTTATATAACCCCTCCTTCCGAATCCCCAATTTCACCCCTCGAACTCATGGCCACCCTCAATTTTCTCGCCGCGCCCGGCGGCGCCCTGCGTGGACGCATTCGCGTGCCCGGCGATAAATCCATCTCTCATCGCGCCATCATGCTCGGTTCGCTGGCCGAGGGCGTCACGACTGTGACGGGCTTCTTGGACGGTGAGGACTGCCTGGCCACCCTGAAAGCCTTTCGCGCCATGGGCGTGCGCATCGCCGGCCCGGAGCAGGGCCAGGTGACGATCCACGGCGTCGGCTTGCGGGGGCTGCGCGCGCCGGTCGGTCCACTGGACATGGGCAATTCCGGCACGTCGATGCGGCTCATGAGCGGCATTCTCGCCGGCCAGGCGTTTGAAACGGTCCTGACTGGCGACGACTCATTGACTCGGCGGCCCATGCGGCGGGTCACGGAACCGCTGGCGCTGATGGGCGCGCGCATCGAGGCAACCGTAACCGGCGCCGCGCCGCTACGCATTCGCGGTGGCCAGCGATTGGCCGGCATCGATTACCGGCTGCCGATGGCCAGCGCCCAGGTCAAATCCTGTCTATTGCTGGCCGGCCTTTACGCCGAGGGAACCACCCGCGTCACCGAACCAGCACCAACCCGCGACCACACCGAACGGATGCTGGAGGGCTTTGGTTATCCCATGCGGCGCGAAGGTGAGCGCACCGTCGCGCTAACTGGCGGCGAGCGGCTGACGGGAACCACCATCGACGTACCGGCGGATATCTCCTCGGCGGCGTTCTTCCTGGTGGAAGCCAGCCTCGCGCCCGGTTCCGACCTGCTGCTGGAGCATGTCGGCGTCAACCCCACTCGCACTGGCGTCATCGATATTCTGCGGCTGATGGGCGCGGATATCGAGATATTGAATCCACGTCTGGCCGGCGGCGAACCGGTGGCCGATCTGCGGGTCCGCCACGCACCGCTGCGCGGCGTCCGCATTCCCGAAGCCCTCGTGCCGCTGGCCATCGACGAATTTCCCGCGCTGTTCATCGCCGCCGCTGGCGCCGAGGGCGTTACGGTATTGACCGGCGCGGCGGAGCTGCGGGTCAAGGAAAGCGACCGGATTCAGGTCATGGCCGATGGATTAACCGCCTTGGGCATCGCCGCCAAACCGACCCTGGATGGCCTCGTGATCCAGGGTGGCGCGCTGACGGGGGGCACCGTGAACAGTTGCGGCGACCACCGCATCGCCATGAGCTTCGCCGTGGCGGCGGCGCACGCCGCCAGTCCGATCACGATCCATGATTGCGCCAATGTCGACACCTCATTTCCGGGTTTCGTGGCTTTGGCCCGGAACGTCGGCCTGGTCATCCAGGAACGGGAAATGGCATGAACTCACGAGCTCCCGTGATCACCGTGGATGGCCCAAGCGGAGTTGGCAAGGGCACGCTCTGCCAGTGGTTGGCCAGCCGCCTGAATTTTCATCTGCTCGACAGCGGCGCGCTGTATCGGTTGACCGCCCTGGCGGCGCTGCGCCGGAACCTGTCGCTGACAGACGAAAGCGGGGTCGCGGCGGTGGCCGCCAGCCTGGCGGTGGAATTCCGGGTTGGGACCGGAGGCTCCCCGCGTATTCTGCTGGAGAGCGTGGACGTTGGCGCCGAGCTGCGCGACGAAACCTGCGCCAATGCGGCATCCCGGGTCGCCGCCCTGCCGGCGGTGCGAGCCGCCCTGTTGCAGCGGCAGCGCGATTTTCGCCAGCCGCCCGGCCTGATTGCCGATGGCCGGGATATGGGCACGGTGGTGTTTCCCGACGCCGAACTCAAGTTGTTCCTGACCGCCAGCGCCGAGGAACGCGCCCACCGCCGTTATAAGCAGTTGAATGAAAAAGGCATGAATGCTAACCTTAAAAATCTTACCGCTGAAATCGCCGAGCGTGACACCCGCGACCGCCAGCGGGCGGTGGCACCGCTGCGGCCTGCCGCCGATGCGGAAATGCTCGACACCACGCGTCTGAGCATCGCTGAAGTTTGCGACTGGGCGCTGACGCGAACCAGGCAGCGATTGGAACTACCAAAAAACTGTTAAGCGCAAGCCTTTACGTCCGCGCAGCCCATGCTACGCTTATTCGTTGACCAGCGTCGGGACTGGGCGTTGCCGTCGCGACGAGAAACGCAGTCACCCAAAACCGATTCGGGAGCGCGCTGCCGAATCCAATTCCTCAACCCAGCCGTGGCGGTTTCGCGCCGCCGGTCTTCTTGAGCTACAACCCATGACCGAAAGTTTTGCCGAACTGTTTGAACAAAGCCTGGCCGATAAGCAGATGCAGCCCGGTTCCATCGTCCAGGGAACGGTGGTGGAGATCCGGCCGGATGCCGTGGTCGTCAACGCCGGTCTGAAATCCGAAGGGCTGATTCCACTCGAACAGTTTTACAACGAGGATGGCGTTCTCGAAGTGAAGGTGGGCGATCAGGTCGAGGTCGCCCTGGACGCGCTTGAGGACGGTTTCGGGGAAACCCGATTGTCCCGTGAGAAAGCCAAACGCGCCCGGGTCTGGAGCGCCTTGGAAAAAGCGTTCGAGAGCGAGGAAATCATCAAGGGCTTGATCAGCGGCAAGGTGAAGGGCGGCTTCACCGTGGACATCGGTGAGATCCGCGCCTTCCTGCCAGGATCGCTGGTGGACGTGCGCCCGGTGCGCGACGCCGCTTACCTGGAAGGGAAGGAACAGGAATTCAAGGTCATCAAGCTCGACCGGCGGCGCAATAACGTGGTGGTTTCCCGCCGGGCGGTGGTCGAACAGGAATACAGCGCCGAGCGTGAGGCGTTGTTGCAGAACTTGCAGGAAGGTCAGATCGTCGACGGCGTGGTCAAGAACCTGACCGATTACGGCGCGTTCCTGGATTTGGGCGGCATCGACGGTCTGCTGCACATCACGGACATGGCCTGGCGGCGGGTCAAGCACCCCTCGGAAGTCGTCGCGGTCGGCGATGCCATCAAGGTCAAGGTGCTCAAGTTCGACCGCGAGCGCAACCGCGTGTCGCTGGGCCTCAAGCAACTGGGCGACGATCCCTGGATCGCGTTGGCCCGCCGCTATCCGGTCGGTACCCGGGTCTTCGGCAAGGTCACCAACATCGCCGACTATGGCTGCTTCGTGGAAATCGAGGAAGGCGTCGAGGGGCTGGTTCACGTCTCCGAAATGGATTGGACCAATAAGAACGTCAACCCGAACAAGGTGGTGGCCCTAGGCGACGAGGTCGAGGTGATGGTGCTCGACATCGACGAGGATCGCCGGCGCATCTCGCTGGGGATGAAGCAGTGCCAGGCCAACCCCTGGGAAGACTTCGACCAGAACCATGCCAAGGGTGATCGCGTTTCTGGCAAGATCAAGTCCATCACCGATTTCGGCATCTTCATCGGCCTGGATGGCGGCATCGACGGTCTGGTGCACCTGTCCGACATCTCCTGGAACACCACCGGCGAGGAAGCGGTGCGTCAGTACAAGAAGGGCCAGGAAGTGGACGCGGTGGTGCTGGCGGTCGATCCCGAGCGCGAGCGTATTTCGCTGGGCATCAAGCAACTCGACAAGGACCCCTTCTCCAATTTCGTCGCCGATCATCCCAAAAACAGCGTGGTCAAAGGCCGCGTGGTCTCGGTGGACGCCAAGGGTGCCGTGGTGGATCTGGGTCATGGCGTCGAAGGCACGTTGCGTGCCTCCGAACTGTCCCGCGAAAGGATCGAAGATGCCCGCGCGGTGCTCAAAGAAGGCGACGAGGTCGAAGCCAAGTTTATCAACGTGGACCGCAAGAACCGCACCATCGCTTTGTCCATCAAGGCCAAGGACATGGCGGAAGAAGCCGAGGTCTTGCAGGACTACAGCCGCAAATCTGGAACAGGGGCGACCTTGGGCGATATCTTCAAGGAACAGATGAGCGCACAGGACGATTGACTGGAATGAAGGCGGCGTGGTGCGCGCCACCGCGCCCGCCGTTCATGGGGGACGTTCATGACAAAATCGGAATTGATCGAAATTCTCGCGCGCAAACGCAGCGATATTCCTTACAGGGATGTAGAGCAGGCGGTCAAGATGCTGTTGGAGCAGATGAGCGGTTCGCTGGCACACGGCGAGCGGATCGAAATTCGCGGGTTTGGCAGCTTTTCCCTGCACTTTCGCCCACCGCGGGTTGGCCGAAATCCCAAAACTGGCGACGCCGTCACCTTGGCGGGCAAGTACGTTCCGCACTTCAAACCTGGCAAGGAACTACGCGAGCGGGTCAACGACCGCTGGTTCGAGGATAGCGACGCGCTGTTGTAATCGCTGTTTCAATCCGGCAGTCTATCGGCTGCCGTTCGCCGTTCGAAAACCCACGGTCATGTAGTGGGTTTTTTGTTGGGGAGGCGCGGAATCACTGCTTCCGCCATGAGCGGCGGCTGAGCGGCGCGGACGAACCACTGTTCTGGCCAGCCAACTTCAGGCCATTTTGGCGGGGGAAATCGATGTTCTGGGTTAAGTTCTTGTTGATCGCCGCGATCTTGCTGATCGTTCTGTTGCTGGGGGTGGAATTCTCCACGCTGAATGCGGACCCGGTTACCGTCAAGTATGTGATGGGCGAAACGTCGTTATCACTGTCACTGGTCGTGGTGGGGGCGTTTGCCGCCGGCGCGCTGGTAACCGCGTTGATCGGGACTTTCGTCGTGATGCCGCTGCGCTGGCAGGTAGTTCGGCTGCGGCAAACCGTCGCCAGCAAGGATCAAGAGATCAGCCTGCTAGCCAAAAAAATGGGTCGGGATACCCATTGACGCGCCGGTGACGCACCGCTAGTGCTTTACCAGACCGGAATTGACTCCAAACAGGATGAGGTAGAGTGGATCGGCGAAGCGTAATCCACCCGCGGCGGATCGCCGTAGCCAGGTGGATTACGCTTCGCCGATTCCCGGTTGGCCAATGCTACCCGCCGTGTCCTTTGTGAGAAACCCGCGGAGGGTGGATCACGCCGCGCCAATCCACCCAACACCATCAATCCAGTCCAGTCGAAACACTAGGTCATGCTAGAGCTACTATGGTTGCTGCTGCCGGTCGCCGCAGCGTCGGGCTGGTGGGTGGCCCGACGCGAGTACGCTGGGCGGCGCGACCGTGCGACCGCGCACAATACCGAATATTTCAAGGGGTTGAATTATCTGATCGAGGATAAGCCCGATCAGGCCATCGAAGTATTCACCCGCATGGCCGGCGTGGACCGGAGCACGGCGGAAATCCATTTGACCCTGGGCAATCTGTTCCGGCGCCGCGGCGAGGTGGATCGAGCGATCCACCTCCATGCCAGCCTGATTGCCAGACCCACCCTGACGGTCGACCAGCGGCGCCGGGCCATGTTCGAACTCGGCGAGGATTATTTGCGAGCGGGCCTGTTCGACCGGGCCGAGGCATTGTTTCGGGAACTGTTGGAACAGCCCCAGTCCGATTACACGGAAGTCGCCCTATCTCGCCTGATCCATATCTTCCAGCAGGAAAAGGATTGGCGCCACGCTATCGCCCACTGCGACCGGCTGGAGCGGATTGGCGGTGCGTCCAGACGGCGGGAGACGGCGCATTTCTGCTGCGAACTGGCCGAGGAAGCCAGTCAGCGCCGCCAGGACGAAGAAGCCAAAGCCTGGTTGCTCAATGCGCTGGCGCGCGATCCCGGTTGCGTCCGAGCCAATTTGTTGCTGGGCCATCTGGCGATGCGAACGGGGGATTATCGTGCGGCCATCGCGGCGCTCCAGGCGGTCGTGCGGCAAGATCAAGGCTATTTCCCGGAGGTCATCGCCCCGCTGGATCAGTGCTACAAGGCATTAGACCAGATTCATGAATGGGGTGCGTATTTACGGGAAATCCAACAGCGGGATCATGGCGGTCGCATCACCGACGCGCTAGCCAATTGGCTGGTTCGACAAGAAGGCGAGGAGGAAACGCTTCAGTTTCTCGAACGCGAATTACAGGACTATCCCACCCTGCTGGGCTTGCGCCGACTGGTTGAAATCCAACTCGCGCGGGGCGACGCGGGAGGAAGGTACGCTAATTTACGCGCCCTGCACTGCATCAGCACCCAGATGCTGGATGGCGCTGCTCGCTACCGTTGCGTCAACTGCGGTTTCATCGTCAAGACCCTGCACTGGTGTTGCCCGAGCTGCCAGCAGTGGAACACCATCAAGCCGATGTCGGATCTGGTCATGAAAACCAGTGCCTGAGCCAAGAACGACACCTCCTCGATAGTGAGACGTTGTTTCCGAAAAGCGACGTATTTCACTTGCATTTTCCGATACTCGCTCTATGGTTATATTGTTCCTGTCTGACTCTTGCCGACAGGACGACCCACTCATTAGCTAATGATGATAAACAGAGGATATAAATCATGAGATTTTTGCTAAAAAGCCTTTTTGCTGGCGTGCTGATCGCATTCTCTGTCGCGACCTTTGCTCAGATGATCGACATTAACACAGCGACCGCCGACCAATTGGACAAGGGGTTGAAAGGAATCGGTCCCAAGAAGGGAGCGGAGATCGTGAAATACCGGGAAACCAATGGTCCTTTCAAATCGGTGGATGACTTGGCCAAGGTGCCGGGGATCAAAGGGAAAACACTCGACAAAATCAAACCTCTGGTGACCGTGGGTGGAGCGGGGCCAGCCGCCGCCACGTCAGTGGCTCCAACCATGCCGGCCATGCCGGCCATGCCAGCTACTCCGGCCATGCCCACCAAGCCCGCTGTACCTACCACACCGGTAATTCCCCCCACCGCGCCCAAGCAGTAATCGCGTCGGAGTGATCCATCCGACGATGGATCGCGTGCGTTGGCCGCCCACCGGGCGGCCAACGCTTTATAATGGCGCGCTTCCCGGCAGCGAGCGTTGCCTGCCGTCCATTGGAATCGCGTCCATGTTTCGTCCCCTGGAATTGTTCATCGGCCTGCGCTACACCCGCGCCAAGCGCCGTAATCATTTCATCTCCTTTATTTCCTTGACCTCCATGCTTGGCATTGCGCTGGGCATCACCGCCCTGATCACCGTACTGTCGGTGATGAATGGGTTTCAGCAGGAACTGCGTGGGCGCATCCTGGCGATGACCGCGCACGCTACCCTGAGCCGCTGGGACGGCTTGATAGAGGATTGGGCGGCGGTACGGGAGCAGGCGCTGCGCCATCCCGAAGTGCGGGGCGGCGCCCCCTACATCCGGGGCGAGGCGATGCTCAACAATGCTTCGCTGGTCAGCGGCGCGTTGATTCAGGGCATCCTGCCCGCGGAGGAACGACAAGTGTCGGACATCGGCGACAAGATGATCCAGGGTTCACTGGACGACCTCCGCCCTGGCCGGTTTGGCATCGTGCTGGGCCAGGAACTGGCCAATGTGCTCGGCGTGGGGCTGGGCGATAAGGTGACGGTGATCACCCCGCAAGCCAACGTGACCCCAGCCGGCGTGTTGCCGCGACTTAAACGTTTTGAGGTGGTGGGCCTGTTCAAGGCTGGCATGTATGAATACGACCGGGGGTTGGCGCTAGCGCATATCGCCGATGTGGGCAAGCTGCTCCAGTTTCCCGAAGGAGCGGTCAACGGCGTGCGGTTGCGACTGAACGATCTGTTTCAGGCACCGCGCCTGGCGCGCCAACTCGCTAGCCAGTTGCCGGAGGGCTACCTGGCGCGCGACTGGACCCAGGATCACGCCAGCTTCTTTCGGGCGGTGCAGATCGAAAAAACCGCAATGTTCGTGATCTTGACCCTGATCGTGGCGGTGGCGGCATTCAACATCGTCTCCGCCCTGGTGATGGTGGTGACCGACAAGCAAGCCGATATCGCCATCCTGCGTACCTTGGGAGCGACCCCGCTCAGTGTCATGGGTATCTTCATCGTCCAGGGGGTTACCATCGGCCTGGTGGGCACTCTGCTGGGACTGATCGGCGGGGTATCGCTGGCAACCCATGTGGGTGTGGTGGTGTCGTTCATCGAACGGGTGTTTGGGATCAAGTTTCTAGCCCCGGACGTGTATTTGATCAGCGATTTGCCGTCGCAGGTCCAGTGGGGCGATGTGACGACCATCGGTCTGGTGGCGTTCGGCCTGGCGACGCTGGCCACTCTGTATCCCGCCTGGCGGGCGGCGCGGACCCAGCCGGCGGAGGCATTGCGCTATGAATGAGGCGGCGACGGTGGAAACGATAGTGCTGGAATGCCGACAACTGGCCAAGACGTTCCGACAGGGCAATGAGCGGCTGGAAGTGTTACGGGGCGCGGATTTGCAAGTGCGGCGCGGCGCGCGATTGGCGATCATTGGCAGTTCCGGCTCCGGCAAAAGCACGCTGCTACATCTGTTAGGCGGGTTGGATACACCCACCGCAGGTTCGGTATGGGTAACAGGACAGGAGTTGAGCCGGCTGGGCGACGCGAACCGGGGCCGGCTGCGCAACCGCTGTCTGGGGTTCATCTACCAGTTCCATCATCTGTTGCCGGAATTCACCGCGCTGGAGAACGTGGCGATGCCGTTGCTGATTCGTGGCGCCGCGCCGGCCAAGGCCAAGGAACAAGCGGCGGAACTGCTGGGACGGGTCGGCTTGAGCCAGCGCTTGACCCACAAGCCAGGCGAATTATCTGGTGGCGAACGTCAGCGCGCGGCCGTGGCGCGGGCCTTGATCACCGAACCGGCCTGCGTGCTGGCTGACGAACCAACCGGCAATCTGGATCGGCACAGCGCCGAGCAGGTGTTCGAGCTGATGCTGGAGCTTAATCGCGACCTGGGAACCAGTTTCGTCGTGGTCACTCACGATCCGGGACTGGCGGCGCGGATGGAGGCGGTATGGCGGCTAAGCGATGGGGTATTGGTCAGGGAGTAATGGCATTGGGCCACCAACCGTAAGACACAGGAGGCGATTTTGCCGGGGTCGAACGGATCGTAGACCCAACCGCCCAGAAAACGCCCAGGCTATTCAACGCGTTTCTTCATCGTCGCGCTCGTTCGTCCGGGCTGCCCGGAGCAGATTCAAACCACTCTCCACCAGTGACGAACCGGTGCGGACTACTTTCCCGGCGGTTCGGCCCAGCAGTTCGGTCGTGGCCAACGACGCAATGGCCTCGGTAAATCCCTTGCGCACTTCCTCGCGGAACGCGGGCAGACTTGCCGTAGCCGCCTCTCGAAATCCCGCCGTCAGCTCCGCCCGAATCTGGGGTAGCAATTCGGTCGCCGCCGCCTCCATCCCGCCGCGCACTTGGGCGCGCAACGGCTCCAGCAGTTCCTGCCCAGCCGCGCCCGCGCCCGCCTTCACCCGCGCTTCCAGGGTCTCCGCGAACGCCTCCAGCCGGGCTTCCAACCGGGGTTGCACCCACTGCCGAAACACCACCAGCCCAAGCACCAGTGTGCCCAGACTCGACATCAGCGCCGTAACGACAATCAAAATCAGCTCTTGCCCACTACTCATCGGTCATTCCCCTCACGGATGTCGCAATCAACCGGATCAAGATTTTCGAGGCGGCAAACTCTATAATTTAAAAATTCAAGAATAGTTATCATTAGAAGTACAGGAGCTAGAACAACATGAACTATTTCGTTACCGGCGCTTCCGGCTTCATTGGCCGCCGCCTGGTCGAAAAGCTGCTGCAACGTCCCGACGCCACGGTTTACTACCTGATGCTGGAACGCGAATTGCCGATGGTTCCGCAACTCCACCAGCGCTGGGGTGCCGGTGCCGCTCGCACGATACCCATCATCGGTGATCTGACCCAACCCAAGCTAGGCATCGCCAACGCCGACATCGCCCGACTCAGGGGCAATGTTCGCCACCTGTTCCATCTGGCGGCGATCTATGATCTCAAGGCCAGCGCCGAGATTCAGGAAAAGGTCAATATCGAGGGCACCCGCAACGTGGTCGCCTTCGCCGAAGCCATCGAGGTTGGCTGCTTCCACCTGACCAGTTCCATCGCCGCCGCCGGTCTGTACGAAGGCGTGTTCCGCGAAGACATGTTCGAGGAAGCCGAGGAACTCGATAACCCCTACTACCGGACCAAACACGAATCGGAAGGCATCATCCGCCGCGAGTGCGCGCGCCCCTGGCGGATTTACCGGCCCGGCGCGGTGGTCGGCGACTCGCGCACCGGCGAGATGGACAAAGTCGACGGTCCCTACTATTTCTTCAAGCTGATCCAGAAAGTGCGCAGATTGCTGCCGCCGTGGATGCCGATGATCGGCATTGAGGGTGGCCGGCTGAATCTGGTGCCGGTCAACTTCATCGTCGACGCGATGGACCACATCGCCCACGTGGACGGGCTGGATGGTCAGTGTTTCCACTTGGTGGATCCCCATCCGCACCGGGTCGGCGACATCCTCAACCTGTTCGCCCGCGCCGCCCACGCTCCAGAGATGAGCCTGCGAGTCAACGCACTGATGTTTGCCTTCGTGCCGCAGGTCATCAAGACCGGGCTGGCGCACTTCAAGCCGGCGCGGCGCATGTGGGATCAGATTCTCAAGGACCTGGGTATTCCAGCCGACGCCATCGGTCTGATCAACTATCCTACCCGCTTCGACTGCCGCGAGACGCTCAAGGCGCTCAAGGGCACCGACATCGCCGTGCCGCCCCTGGAAACCTATGCTTGGCGGCTATGGGATTACTGGGAGCGCCACCTCGATCCCGATCTGTTCGTCGACCGCAGTCTGACCGGCGCGGTCAAGGACAAGGTGGTGCTGATCACCGGCGCTTCCGCCGGCATCGGCAAGGCCGCCGCCATCAAGATCGCCGAGGCCGGGGCCAAAATTCTCATCGTCGCCCGAACCGAGGAGAAGTTGCTGGAAACCCGACAGGAGATCGAGGCGCGCGGTGGTACGGCATTCATCTACACCGCCGACATCGCCGACATCGCCTCGTGCGACACGCTGATCCAGCAGGTGCTGGCCGATCACGGCGGCGTGGATATCCTGATCAACAACGCCGGCCGCTCCATCCGCCGAGCGATTGAAAACTCGCTGGACCGTTTCCACGACTACGAGCGCACGATGCAACTCAACTACTTCGGCGCGCTGCGGCTGATCATGGGCTTCATCCCCAGCATGTTGAAGAAGAAGCGCGGCCATGTCATCAACATCTCGTCCATCGGCGTCCTTAGCAACGCGCCGCGCTTTTCGGCCTACGTTTCCTCCAAGGCGGCGCTGGACGCGTTTTCGCGCTGCGCCGTCGCCGAATTCTCCGACAGCGGCATCGATTTCACCACCATCAACATGCCGCTGGTGCGCACCGAGATGATCGCGCCCACCAAGATCTACCAGCATGTTCCCACCCTCAGCCCGGAAGAAGCCGCCGACATGATCGTGCAGGCGATCATTTACAAGCCGGAGCGCATCGCGACCCGGGTCGGCGTCTTCGCCCAGGTGCTGCACGCCGTGGCGCCCAAGCTGTATGCCGTGATCATGAACACCGCGTTCCGGCTGTTTCCCGAATCGTCCGCCGCCAAGGGACAGCAGACCGACGCCCACGAGCCCTCGCTGGAACAAATCTCGTTCGCCCAGTTGACCCGAGGCATTTACTGGTGACCTTCATGAATTGCCCTCATCCCTGACAAGGTGGTGGGGCGTTCTTCATAGCCGGCAGCCAAAGACCGGAACCGAGCGCCCCGCGTCACCACCCTTCAGGTTTTCGCTGCTAACCCAAGCTCCCCCACACCGCGACTGGGGGCGCTTGCGAATCCTTGCCAACCACCCGAGAGAGAGTAAAACGATGAAACTGAAAATCGGCGATCCAGCCCCCATGTTCATCGCCACCGCCACCGATGGCCGCACCATCAAGCTGTCCGATTATGTCGGCAGAAAATTGGTGCTTTACTTCTATCCGATGGACGACACGCCAGGCTGCACCAAACAGGCTTGCTCCCTGCGCGACCATCACGGCGAAATCCGCGACCGGGGCGCGGCCGTGCTCGGCGTTTCGACGCAGGACGCCGAATCCCACCAGCGCTTCACCGCCAAGCACCAGCTCAATTTTCCGCTGATCGCCGACACCGATGGCGCCATCGGCAAAGCCTATGGCGCCATCGGTAGCGGCGGCATGATCAGCGCGGCCATCAATCTGCTGGGCATGGCCAACCGCATTACCTTCATCATCGACGAGAGCGGCCATATCGCCCATGTCATCGACAAGCCCGACTGCGCCAACCACGCCGAGGAAGTATTGAGCCTATTGTAGGGCCGTCATTCACCGGCATCGGTACCCCGTATATTGATTGGGTGCGAATTTCCGATTGTCTGTTCCCAATCGCCGGTCACATAATTGTACTATCGTCGGAGAACACCATCGCGTTGCTTCTCCGCGTCAATTCCTTGCCAGGCGTATCCCAACCGTCCTCATGCGCATAGAGTGTCATCGAGGAGAGGAGAACCGCATGATCGGGCGATATACTCGCAGCCTCCGCTGTCGCGCTGGCTGGATTCATTCCCGCGCCATCCATCATCCATGGCCGATCCTGGCCACTCATCCATGGCCGGTCTCCGTCCTGTCTCCAGCCCACCCGTGGGAGGAGATAACCGCATGACACGCTCCCCATCGAGCTGCCCCCACTCCTGGGACCGAGGCGCCGCCAGCGAGTTGGGCGCCCGCCACGAGCAACAGGACCGCTGGGGTCTTTTCCAGTCCCCCGACCAGCAAGGTTTGTTGGCCATCCTGGCCGACGGCATGGGCGGTCATCTGGATGGCGCCTTGGGCGCGCAACTCGTGATCGACGAAGCGCGTCAATTCACCCAGAACCCCGCGTCGCCATTGCGCGACGATCCGCTGGCCGCGCTCGACCAGTTGTGTCAGCGCATGCACGAGACGATCAACCGTCAATCGGAAACCGCTCGCAGCACCGTGGTGATGGTCTGGCTCACAACCGACCAGGCGTACTGGCTCAATGTCGGCGACAGCCGACTCTACCACTTCCGCGATGGAGAACGCTTGATGCGCACCCGCGATCACTCGGCCGTGCAACTGCTGATGGATCTGGGTGAAATTGACGAATCTGAGATGGCGACTCATCCCGCGCAAAATCGGCTGTATCGCTGTCTGGGTGGCGAGGATCGCCCCAAGCCCGATTTGGGCCAACTGGCGGTTCAGACTGGCGATTTGCTGGCGCTGTGCTCGGATGGGGTTTGGGAACACACCACCGAGGCCGAAATCTGGGATGCCGCGCGCGCCAATCCTCCCAACGCCGCCGCTCGGCTCTTGACCCAGCAAGCCGCGCAACGGGGTGGATCGGCGGCTGACAACGCCACCCTGATCCTGTTGCGCGCCGACGCCGCCGCGGAGCGCCAGACGCCCTGGCTACGACGGTTGGCCGCGGGCTTCGCCTCGCTACTCAACCTGGATCACCGTTAGCGTCGCCTTGGATCCGCCGCCATGTCCGGCTTACGCCCGCGTCCACCCACCCTAAGGAAAGCCCGATGACCGAGGAGACCAACGCGCTGCCCACAGGCTATAGCCTGCACCGTTACCAGATTGAGGGCGTTCTGGGCGCCGGTGGTTTCGGCATCACTTACAAGGCGATTCACGAAGCGCTCGAGAACGAAGTCGCCATCAAGGAGTATTTCCCCGCCGAGTGGGCCTACCGCGACCATAACGGCATCAGCGTCCGCGCCAACGCCCAAGGGCAGATCCCGGCCCGGGACAGCGAGCCGCCCTGTTACGAGTGGGGCCTGCAACGGTTTCTCGACGAAGCCAAAATCCTAGTGCAGGTCAATCACCCGGGCGTGGTCCGGGTACGGGACTATTTTACCGCCAATGGCACCGCCTATATCGTGATGGAATACGAGGAGGGCGAATCGCTGAGCGCCACCTTGCAGCGGGGCGGCATTCTGCCCGAACCGGAGCTGCGCCGCATTCTGGGCGATGTGATGCCAGCGTTGGAAGCCGTCCATACCCAAGGCTACCTGCACCGAGACATCAAACCCAGTAATCTCTACATTCGCGCCGGCAGCGGACGGGTCATCCTGATCGACTTCGGCGCCGCCCGCCAAGCGTTGGGCCGACGCAGTCGCAGTGTCACCAGCGTGGTCACCCCTGGCTACTCCCCCATCGAGCAGTACGTTACGGTTGGCGAGGACTACGGACCCTGGACCGACATCTACGCCATCGGCGCGGTGTTGTACCGCTGCATCACCGGTACACCGCCGATTGAAGCACCCGGACGGGTGCTCAAGGATCCGGTGCAACCCGCCATCGAAGTCGGCGCAGGGTTGTATTCGCAGGGGTTGTTGCGCGTGGTCGACCAGGCCATTGCCGTACGGCCCGAAGACCGGTTCCAGACCGTGGCCGCAATGCGGGAAGCCCTGCAAGCCGCTGATCAGGCCAACAACCACGCGGATTTCTCCCAGGTGCCCCCCCTGGCCGCCGACCTGTTGGAGCAGGCGTCCACCCCTTCCTTGCGCGTCCTCTGGCCCGAGGGCGACGCTCAGCAGCCACCCGCGCCACTCGCCGAACCCCCGGAACGGCCAGGTGCTCCCTCGCGCCCCTCCCAACGCATCGCTGGAAAGTTTCCCACCGCCGGCGAGAGTCAACCCCAGCAGAGGGGGATTGGCGTCCGCGCACCGCAGGATTCGCTCCAATCGCCCGGCGTCGTATCGCGCCCGGTTCCCTTTCAGTTCGAGGATACCGATGGCGGTTCCTTACCGCTCTTGGAAAACATCTGGGAACATCTGGACGATCTGGCGCCGCCGCCCGCTCCGGAAAAGAGCACTCCCATCGCCGAGGCGCCGTCCGCCACATCGGAGTCTTCGGAATCCTTACTCAAGCGCTCGCCCCAATCAGCGCTCGAACACCTGAAAAAAGTTTCCACGGTTCGGCGAGAAGGGGGGCCGAGTGTCCGTTCCACCCTGGCGACACCTCAGCCGCCGCCCCCAGCGGCGGACCTTGTGGTTTCGGTCAGACCGGACATCGTCGAGCCGCCGCCGCCCCGACGGATGCGTGCCCTGATCGCGGTCTTCACGGCCGCCGGCCTGCTGGGCGCCAGCCTGCTCGCTTATCAGTACTACGACACCCTGCGGGAACAACGTCAGCAGGAAACAACCGCGTTGCAACAACGCCAGCAGGAAGAAATGGCGCGTCTGGCTCAGGAAGCTGCCCAAAACCGCGAGGCGGAAATCGCCCATCATCTCGACCAAGCTCGCAACGCCATCGCCGCCAAAAATTGGACGCTGGCCGCCAACTCCTTGGCGCGGGCAGCGGATCTTAACCCCGATCACCCGGCGTTGGCCGCCGTCCAAGCTGAACTGGCCGCCGCCAAACAGCCCAACGCCACCATTAAGACCCGAACCGAGGACGCTATCGGGCTTGATTTGAACTGGGTCGAAGGGGGCTGTTTCACCATGGGCAGTCCCACCACCGAACGGGATCGCAGCCGCGACGAAGCCCCTCACCAGGTTTGCGTCCAGGGCTTCTGGATGGGTAAGGACGAGATCAGTAACCGCCAATTCCGCCGCTTCCGACCCACCCACAACAGCGGCTCCTTTCAGGGGCGATCCTTGAACGGCGACGCCCAGCCCGCCGTCAATCTCAACTGGAACGATGCGCAGGCCTTCGCCGAATGGCTATCCTGGGAAGCCGGTTCCGGCCAGCGCTTCCGCCTACCCACCGAGGCTGAGTGGGAATATGCCGCTCGGGCTGGCGCCACAACCCGGTACGCCTGGGGCAACGATATTGACCCTCGCCGGGCTAATTTCTCCGACCGCAACGACCCCACCGGCGCCTCCATCGGCAATCTGGACGACGGTTACGCGGTCACCGCGCCGGTCGGAAGCTATCTGCCCAATGCCCTGGGCCTGTATGACATGACCGGCAACGTGTGGGAATGGACCTGCTCGGATTACAATCCCGACTATGGTGGCGACGAGCAACGTTGCTCGACCTTGCGGCCCAACGAAGGTCAACGGAGCATTCGTGGCGGTTCGTGGAACAACGGCGCCGGCGATCTGCGGGTAGCCAGACGCCAGGCGCGCAAACCCGATTACCGCGATGCGATGACCGGGTTCCGCGTCATCATGGAAGAAAACGACGCCAAACCTTGAAAGGGTCGATGCGGCGCCTACGCGCCCAGATAGGCTTCCTTGACCCGGGGATCGCCCAGCAATTCCCGCCCGGCGCCGGACAGCATGATGCCGCCAGTTTCCAGGACATAGGCGCGGGACGCAATCCGCAAGGCCATGTTGGCGTTCTGCTCCACCAGCAGAATGGTGGTTCCTGACCGGTTGATATCCTCGATCACCCGGAAGATGTCCTGCACCAGTCGCGGCGACAGGCCCATGGACGGCTCGTCCAGCAACAATAGCCGGCCTCGACTCATCAGCGCCCGTCCCACCGCCAGCATTTGCTGCTCGCCACCAGACAAGGTGCCGCCTGGTTGGTGCTGACGCTCCTTGAGCCGGGGAAAGATCGTGAAGACCCGGTCGTAATCAGCCGCGATCTCGCCCTTGTCGGTCCGTTGCCAAGTCGCCAACCGCAGATTTTCCAGCACCGTCAGATTACCGAAGATGCCCCGTCCTTCCGGTACGTGGGCGATGCCGAGCTTGACGATCCGGTGGGCCGGCACGCGCCGGAGATTCTGGCCCTCGAACGCGACGACGCCGGCATAGGGCGTCAAGCCGGAAATCGCTCGCAGAATCGAAGTCTTGCCAGCGCCGTTAGCGCCGATCAGCGTTACGATTTCGCCCTTGAGCACGGTGAAGGACACGCCGTGCAGCGCACGGATCCCATCGTAATGGACCTCCAGGTCGCGTACTTCCAATTGCAGGTCTTCAAACCCGCTTCTCGCCTCGCTCATCCGACCGGTCCCTCGCCCAGGTAAGCTTCCAACACCTTGGGATCGTTTTGGATGACTTCGGGCGGTCCCTCGGCCAGAGTTTCGCCGAAATCCAGCACCTTGATCCGTTCGCAGATACCCATCACCAGTTTCATCTGATGTTCGATCAACAGGATGGTGAGTTTGAATTCCTGGCGGATCCACTGAATGAATTCCATCAACTGATCGATCTCGTTCGGGTTCATCCCCGCCGCCGGTTCGTCCAGCAACAGCAATTCCGGGCCGATGGCCAGCGCCCGGGCAATTTCCAGCCGCCGTTGCGAGCCGTAGGGCAGGTTCTTGGCGGTCTCGCCGGCCAGATGCTCCAGTTTGAAAATGCGCAACAGCCGCCGGGAATTGTCGAGAATGCGCTGTTCCTCGCGGCGATAGCGGCCCAGATGCAACAGCGCCTCCAGTGGGCTGTAGCGAACCTGGGCGTAATGAGCGATGCGCACGTTGTCCAACACCGATAAATCCCGGAACAAGCGAATGTTTTGAAAGGTGCGGCCAACCTGCAGGGCCGTGATCTGATGGGGCGTTTTGCCCACCAGTTCGGTGCCCCGCAGGCGGATGCTGCCCTCGCTGGCCCGATAGACGCCGGTGATCAGATTGAAGATCGTCGTTTTACCCGCGCCGTTAGGACCGATGATCCCCACCAGTTCGCCGGACTGGAGTTCCAAGTTGAAGTCGGCGACCGCGCATAGCCCTCCAAAATAATGCTTGACCCTAGTGGCTGTGAGTAACGCCATGGCTTTCTCCGTGGGCGATGTGGCGATGATGAGCGTCCAGATCCCGCTTGGGAATAAACCAGCGGAACTCTCGCAGACCCATGATCCCACGTGGCGCGAAGAGCATCACCAGCACCAGGGCCAGTGGCATGATCACCATCCGCCAGACCCCCAGATGCTGGATGAAATGCGCGTTCAGTGGATCGAACACCACCGCCGGCAACCAGGCCAGCATCGCCGCCACGGTGGACGGTCGCAGCAGTTCCAGCAACACGGTGTAGACGGTCGCGCCGAGGATGGAACCGCCGATGGAGGCGATACCGCCCAGGTAGACCATGATCAATACGTCGGTGGTCTTGATGATGTCGAACACCCGGGGACTGATGAACTGCAACAGATGGGCAAACAGCGCTCCGGCGATGCCGGCGAAAAAGGACGATACCATGAACGCCAGGAACTTCACCCGGCGGGTGTTGACGCTCATCAAATCACTGGCGATCTCGTCCTCGCGGATGGAGAGCACCCCACGCCCATATTTGGAATAGACGAAATTGCGCACTACCCAGACCGAGACCACTGTCCAGAAGAATACCCAGGGCAGGGTGGTCAATCTTTTGATGCCCGGAATGCCGCGCGGGCCACCGATAGTGTCGATATTTTCGATCACCGACTTGACGATCATCAGGAACGCCAGGGTGATGATGGCCAGATAGTCGCCGCGCACCTTGAACGACGGCACCGCCACGACCAGCCCCAGCACCGCCGCCATCAGCCCGCCGGCCAGCACCGCCAGCGGGAACAATCCCGGATAGTCCGCCACTGGCAACACCCTCTGGGTCAGCAGGGCGGCGGTGTAAGCCCCCACCGCCATGAAACCGGCGTGGGCCAGGGAAAACTCGCCCATGTAGCCGTTCACCAGATTCAAGCTGACCGTCAGGATGATGTTGATGCCCACATACATCATGACCAACTGAATGTATTTGTTCAGCAGGTTGTATTCAGGAATGGCGAAGGCCAAGGCCAAGCCAACCGCAATCAGCATCGGCAGCAACCAGCGTTGCGCCATGAACCGTTCCCAACCGTTTCCGAGCATGGCGCTCATACCTTTTGCGTCCGTGGCTGGCCCAGAATGCCATAGGGTCGAACGACGATGAGCAACATCAACAGGGTGAAGGCGACGAAATCCCGATAGGTGGAGGGAAAGAAGGCCGTGACCATGATCTCCACCCCGCCTAGGATGAACGCGCCGATCATCGCCCCCCGAATGTTGCCGATGCCGCCCACCACAGCGGAAATGAACGCTTTCCAACCCACCATGATGCCCATGTAGGGATCAATGACTGGGTAAGCAAGCGCATACATGGTGCCCGCCGCGCCGGCCAGCCCCGCGCCGATGGCGAAGGTGACGGAAATGATGAGGTCCAGCGGCACGCCCATCAGCGGCACGAACGTCTTGTCCCAGGAAATGGCTCGCATCGCTATGCCCACTGGAGTGCGGTGCACGACGTAATCCAGCACGAACATCAAACCCAATGACAGGAAAATGATGATGACCTGCAATGACGACAGGGAGACGCCGCCCAGATCCCAGGTGACATTCTCCAGCAAGGGCGGAATATTCTTGGGATAGGGCGCCAGCGCCAAGGTGAAGTTTTCCAGGAAAATACCGATTCCCAGGGCGGTGATGATCGCCGAGACTCGGGGCGCATGGCGCAAGGGTTTGTAGGCCAGGCGTTCAATCGCCACGCCCAGCAGCGCCGCGCCCAGCATGGTCAGCAACAGGGTGGGCGTGAAAGACAGTCCCAGGTACACGGCGGCCAGAAAACAGAGAAAGGCGCCGATCATAAATACATCGCCATGGGCGAAATTGATCATGGTCAGAATGCCGTAGACCATGGTGTAGCCCAGGGCGATGAGGGCGTAAATGCTGCCCAGTTGCAGGGCGTTCAAGGCCTGTTGCAGCCAGTAGACGATGCCTTCGCTCAAGAGTGTACCTGCCGTCATGCCGCGGATTGACGAAAAGAACGGCCCACCGAGGCCGCTGGAGGCGATGGGCGAGCAGCGAGTGGTCGAACCCCACCACTATTCGCCACTCGCCATCCGCTATTTTTCCTCAGGGGTTGGCGTTGGTGAAGTAGGTGAACTTGCCATCCTTGATTTGCAGGATCACCGCGCTCTTGATGGGATCGCGTGAATTGGCCTGGAATTTCATGTCGCCGGTGACACCCTTATAATTGGGCAGGGTGGATAGCGCGGCACGAATGGCTTCGCGGTCAGCCTTGCCAGCGTTCTTGATCGCGCCGAACAGCAAGCCAAAGGCGTCGTAGGTCAGCGCGGCTACATCATCCGGCTTCGTTCCGTAAGCCTTCTCATAGTCCGCAATGAACTTCTTAGCGACCGGCGCGGCGTTGTCGGCGGCGTAGTGCGTGCTGAAATAATAACCGTTCAGGTCGGCGCCACCCAGGGTGAGAAGTTCGTTGCTACCCCAGGAGTCGCTGCCGATGAAGGGCACGGTGATGCCCAGTCGCTTGGCCTGCTGCACTTGCAGTGGTACTTCGCTGTAGTAGTTGGGTAGGAAAATCACGTCCGGCTTGGCATCCTTGATCTTGGTCAACTGCGCCGAGAAATCCTTGTCATTGGTGGTATAGGTCTCGAACGCGACGATCTTGCCGCCCAGCTTTTCGTAATTTGCCTTAAACACCTCGGCAATGCCTTTGTTGTAGTCGGAGGCCACATCGTAGAGCACTGCGGCTTTCTTGGCCTTCAGCTTCTCCAATGCAAACTTGGCCAGCACTCCACCCTGGAAGGGGTCGATGAAGCAAGCCCGGAAGACGTACTTCTTGGGCTGGTTGGTCGTGGCATCCAGTGTGGTTTTGGGATTGGTCGACCAAGGGGTGATCAGCACCGTCCCGGAGCTTTCGGCGATTTCCGAAGCGGGAATCGCATAGCGGCTGGCGTTGGGGCCGACGATGGCCAGCACTTCGTCCTGAGTGATCAGCTTCTGCGCGGCGGCGGCGGACTGGTCGGCCTTGCCGGCGTTGTCCTCGACCACCAGATCCACCTTCATTTTTTCCTTACCCACTTGCAGGCCACCGGCAGCGTTGACCTCCTTGACCGCCATTTCAGCGGCGTTCTTGCAGGAAGTCCCCACGGCCGGCATGTCGCCGGTCAGTTCGGCGACAACGCCCAGATTGAGGGTCTTTTCGGCGCTCCAGGCGAAAACGCTCAGGGAGGCCAGTACTGCAAACAACAGCAGGGACAATGATTTTCTCATCGGTTTTCCTCTTTAATTTAAGGGATTGATTGCGACTGTACGGTTGCTTGGGAAAGGGTGGGAGGTGGATGGATGCCTCCATCCACCTAAGGGATTATAGCCATGCGTCACGGATTGCGTCGCCGTTTACAGCGACCCCTTGGCTTCCCAAGCCGGGTTGATGATCTGCTCGGAACGCTTGCGGCAAACCGCCTCCAGTTCCTTGAGGATGGTTTCCATATCGATCAACTTGTCCAGAGTGTCACGGATATCACGCAAGGTAAAAACCACGTCCACATCCATGTCGAGATATTTTTCCCGTTCGTTCCGCTCCACCCGCTCAATCGCCGACTGAATGCTCTCCGATGAGTCCACCTCGCCGGCGCCCAGCAGTCGGATGAACAATCGTAGCTTCTGCCACTGCTGGGTAATCCAGCGATTATACATATACAACAACTCGTAACCGTCCTCGACGGAGTAGGCCTTGTAACGAAATTTCAGCTTGAGATCATCGAAACTGCTGTGCCGAAGAACCCGGCCTTCCTTCCAGTCGTCCACCGTCTGCTTGAATTCAATCGGCAGAAGGTCCACCCCCGCTTCAATCCGGTTCTTGATGTAGTCCAATTCCTGGATTTCCTTGGTCACTGCCCCAGCGTGCAACCGCACCTGCTGGTGAATGACCTCGGTACGGGTATAGGTCTTCTTCGGCGGGGGCTTGCCGGCTGGCGTGGCAGCGGCCAGTCGGCTGCCTTCCCGTTCCGCCTCGACCCATTCGGAAATGGCTTCTTCAACGGCGCGTAGTCGGGACTCGGTTTCCTCAACCTCTCGCCGTTCCGCCACCGCCTGGTGCAGTTGCACCCGTTCGGCCTCGGCCTGTTCGGCCGCCGCCCATTCGGCGATAGCCTGCTCCACATCCGCCTTATCCCGAGCCGCGCGCTCCAGCGCCGCCTGCTCCAACATTGCTCGCTTGGCCGCCAGGCGCTCGGCGGCGGCCCGCTGAAGCGCCGCTTTTTCCGCTACCGCCCGTTCCGCCGCCGCCCGTTCCGCCGCCGCCCGTTCCGCCATCTGTCGGGCCACTAGAACCCGTTCCGCCATTACCCGTTTCCGTCGCCCGACATAATGGAACGTGAACCAGCCAACCAGCACCACAAACGCCAAAACTCCCACCGTTACCACCACGCTCATCAGTCGCCAGCTATCGCCCATAACCCCGCCTTTCAAACACTATCTTCCCAAGGGCTATCGTGAACACCTCGCGCCCACGACAACAGGTCGGTGGATAATTTTCCATTGGCCGTGCCGCGTTTCGCGCCACATCACCAGCGGATACGGCCAGATCTAGCCATCGGGACCCGCGACTTTCCGCCTTGCGGCTCATCCGCCGCCTCGTTACACCGATTCGCCCGACTCCAGCCCGCCTCGCGCCGCGAAGTCCGGGGGAATATCACGCCACGCCACCGAACGACTCCAACAAGCGTGGCAGCAGCAACGCCAATTCTCCAGTCATCAGGGCAAATTCGGCATCGGCTATGGCTTCCAGCGACGGGGCGGCGGTATCGCGCAGGGACTCTCGCACCACATCCAGAAATTGGAGTCGGCGCAAGGTCAGCGCTTCATCCAGCACGAAAGCGACCCGTCCGTCCCAGATCAGGCCCAGTCGAGTCACCTGCTTACCGGCTTGTAGATGGCCGCGGATCTCATCCCCGGTCAAATCCTGGCCCCGACAGCGCACAACCCCACCCCCAGCGTCATCCTCGCGCAATTCGCAAACATCGCCCAAGGCAAATCCGGCCGGCGCTCCGTTCTCGGCCAGCCAGGCGGTCATGATCACTGTCGGGGGCCACGCCACCCGGAGCGGCGCCACCGGCAGCGTACCCAAGGTCCGACGCAACATCCCGGTGATTTCCTCGACTCCCCGCGGACTGGCGCTGTCCACCACCAGCCAGCCCACCGCCGGATCCAGATAAGCATAGCCAAGCCGACTACGGGTCAGGGCGCGGGGCAACAAATCTTGCACGAGCTGGTCACGCAACTCCTGTTTTTCACGGCGGCGCACCGTCCGCCCCTGCTGATCCTCGATCACGGCGATACGTTCGGTCAAGGTCTGGTTGATCACCGTCGCCGGCAACACTTTTTCCTCGGTTCGCAAGCAGATCAACAAGCGGCCACCTATCTCATGCACCAAATCCACCGCCTTACGCCCCAGGGGAGGCGTCCAGCCAGCGGCGCTAGGTTGATGGCTGAGGCAAAGTTGAAAGGCGTGTTGTTCCAACCGAGCCGCCAATGTTTCCGCAGTCAGGGGAAGCGGCTCGACCAACCGCAGCAATGTCAGATTCTTAAACCACATGGGCAACAATATTCCTTGACGAAGAAGGCATTATCACCAGTTGTCCACCGGACGCCAAGGTCAATGACTGAACTCGCCCTGTCCAGAATTTCAGGAACAACACGCTGTTCTTCGCGGATTACACCGCAATAAAATCCACGCCATGCCGCAATACAGTAAAATCAGTCATCCACGCCAACTTCCTTTGGAGCGACTCGCCATGACCCATGACCCCACAATCCCTCTTTCCGGGCGGCAACAAAATCTGCTGGCCCCGATCATCAAAGCCAACAAACTGTCCGCCGCCAATCTAGAAACCCTGGTCAACTTTCAAATGAGCGCCCTGCAAGCCTACGTGGACATAGCGATCAACCGGATGAAGGCGGCCGCCGAAATCAGCGATCTGGCCAGTTTACAAACTTTCCTGAGCAGCCAGGCCGAGGCTATCGCCAGCTTGCAGCGAAAATTCACGGAAGATGCTCGAATCCTGAGCGAGTTAACGGCGCAGTTCAAAATCGAATTTGATCGACTGGTGCAGGACAGCCGATCAGTCGGCCAATAGTTCTTGCTCCGTATTTTCCAAACAGTTCGGCGCAAGGCGGAGGCTGGGACTTTACCAAGCGCGCCGGTGCTGCTCCTGACCGGCGCGTCTGCTATTATCTTCCGTTGTTTCGCTCCCATTCACCATGTATCCCTTCCCACGCGATGCCCAAAGCTCGGATCGTCGTCGGACTGTCCGGCGGTGTGGATTCCTCGGTCGCCGCCTTGTTGTTGGTCGAACAGGGCTATGACGTGCATGCCGTCTTCATGAAAAACTGGGAGGATGCTCAGGATACCGGTTACTGCGCCGCCGCCGAAGATCTGGAGGATGCGCGGGCCGTGTGCGAGACGCTGGGCATTCCGTTGCACGCCGTCAATTTCACTACCGAGTATCGCGACCGTGTGTTTCGCTACTTTCTGGATGAGTACCGCGCCGGTCGAACGCCGAACCCGGACGTGCTGTGCAACACCGAAATCAAGTTCAAGGCGTTTCTCGACTACGCCCGACGGCTGGGCGCTGACTGCATTGCCACTGGACACTATGCTCGCTGCATGGAGCAAAACGGTCGCCATCAGTTGCTGAAGGGTTGCGATCCCGGCAAGGATCAGAGCTATTTCCTACACGGCCTCAATCAGCCGCAGTTGGCCAGCGCGCTCTTTCCCGTCGGCGGGCTGCGCAAGCGCCAGGTGCGGGAACGGGCCGCCGCCGCCGGCCTAGTCACCCACGACAAAAAGGATAGCACCGGCATTTGCTTCATCGGCGAGCGCCGGTTCCGCGACTTCCTCCACCGCTACCTGCCCACCCAGCCCGGCCCGATCCAGACGCTGGCGGGTGAAACCCTCGGCGAACACGCCGGCCTGATGTTCCACACCATCGGTCAGCGCCAGGGATTGGGGATCGGCGGCCGCCGCGAGGGCAGCGGCGAACCCTGGTACGTCGTCGACAAGGATTTGGAACGCAATGCGCTCATCGTGACGCAGGGTCGCGATCACCCTGCCCTGTTTCACCGTCGGCTGCGCGCGACGGCGCCGCATTGGATCACCGGCGAACCACCCCACGCACCGCTGACCTGTCAGGCCAAGATTCGCTACCGACAACCGGACCAGGGTTGTGTGCTGGAACGACTGGATGCCACCCTGTGCGATGTTCTCTTCACTGAACCTCAGCGGGCGATCACGCCAGGACAGTCGGTGGTTTTTTATCGCGACGCGGTGTGTCTGGGTGGCGGAATCATCGTCGCCGCCTATGATTGAAGCCAGTCTCGCCACCTAACCCCTTGAAGCCCAATGCCCCAAACCGATCACGACCGCGCCATCGCTCTTGCCGGGGTGTTGCAAGCCGTCGATCTCGTCCGCCAAATTGCCCGGCGCGGTCTGGCGAACGCGGACGACACCGCCACCTGCCTGAACAGCCTGCTCCAAATCGACGCCCCCACCAGCGCCGCCATCTATGGCGGTGCTGCTCGGCTGCGCGCTGGACTGCGCCTGCTCGAACAGCAGCTCGAACAGCCCCGAGACCTGGAGTTGACCCGCTACGCGGTCGTGTTGCTCGGTCTGGAACGCAAGCTCGCCCAACGGTCGGACTTGCTTGCGGCTATCCGCGCCGGCATCGAGGACGCGACCCGCAACCTGTCCCATTTTCCAGTCGATCACGAAAACACCATTGCCCGTTTCGCCGATCTCTATCTCAATAGCCTCAGTACCCTGAGACCGCGCATCATGGTGAACGGCGACCCGGTTCATTTGAACAACCCGGACAACGCCAACCGGATTCGAGCGCTGCTGCTGGCCGGTATCCGGGCGGCGATCCTGTGGCGGCAAAGCGGTGGTGGCCGGCTGACCTTGCTGCTACGACGCAATCCGCTGTTGCGGGAAACTCGGCGACTGCTGGCAAGCCTGGACTGAACCGCCGGCGGTTCAGTTCTTCCGATACGCTTCCATCACATTGGGCAACTGTCCGATCCTGTCGAGCACGCGACTGAGCTGCACCACGTCGGTGATTTCCAGGGTCAACCCCATGCGGGCGATAGAGGTTTCCTTGTCGGTCAGAGTGTTGGCGCCCAGCACGTTCACCTGATCATTAGCCAGGATCGAGGTGATGTCGCGCAGCAGCCCGGAGCGGTCGTGGGCGACAATCATCACATCCACTGGGTAGGTCGCTGGCGTCTCGCCCCAACCCACCTCGATGATGCGCTCGTGATGGCGGCTGGCCAACGCCAACAGATTGGCGCAATCCTGCCGGTGGATGGTCACGCCGCGCCCCTGGGTGATATAGCCGGCAATCGGCTCGAACGGAGCCGGCTGGCAACAATGCGCGATTTGGGTCAACAGCCGCCCCACCCCACGAATCTGTACATCGCCCTTGCCCACGCTCGATTCAACGGGCCTCGGCTTGCGGGTAACGAGCAGGCTGTCGCCCGCCGCCGGCGCCGCCGATAACAGGTCCTGAATCCGACCGATCACCTGCGCCATGGTCAGGACGCCGTGCCCGAGCGCGGCGAACAGGTCGTCCGGCTTGGCGAGATTGAGCTTTTCCGCCACTTTTTCCAGCTTGAGATGACGGATGCCCAGCCGCTGGAACTCCCGCTCCAGCGTGGCGCGTCCAGCGGCGATGCTTTTATCCTGATCCTGCTGGATGAACCACTGGCGAATCTTGGCCCGCGCCCGGTTGGTCTTGACGTAGCCCAGATGCGGGCTGAGCCAGTCGCGGCTGGGATTGCCAACCTTGGTGGTCAACACCTCGACCTGTTCGCCGTTCTTGAGTTCGTAGCTCAGCGGCACGATGCGGCCGTTGACCTTGGCGCCTCGGCAGCGATGGCCCACCTCGGTGTGAACGTGATAGGCGAAATCCAGCGGAGTCGCGCCTTGCGCCAACTCGACGATGGCGCCCTTGGGGGTGATGACGTAGACCCGATCCTGAAACGCCTCGGCCTTGAAGCGCTCCAGCAGATCGCCCTCGTCGGCCTCGTCCTCCCGATATTCGAGCATTTGCCGCAGCCAGGCGATCTGCTGGTGAGTGGCGTCGCCAGGTCCCGCCCCACCTTCCTTGTAGCGCCAGTGCGCGGCCACGCCCAGTTCGGCGTATTGGTGCATGGCGTTGGTACGGATCTGCACTTCCACCGCCCGGCCTTCCGGCCCCACCACCGCCGTGTGCAAGGACTGGTAGCCGTTGGGTTTGGGATGGGCGATATAGTCGTCGAACTCCCGGTGGATATGGTTCCAGTGCGCGTGCACGACGCCGAGCGCGGCGTAGCAGTCGTTCACCGTGTCCACCAGCACCCGTACCGCGCGCACGTCGAAAATTCGCTCGAAGGTCAGCTTCTTGCGCTGCATCTTGTGCCAGATGCTGTAGATGTGCTTGACTCGGCCACCCACCTCGGCGTGGATGCCGGCCTGGCGCAGGTAGTCGCGCAACTCCTCCATGACCCGCGCGATATAGCGTTCCCGGTCGGCGCGGCGCTCGTCCAAGGCGGCGGCGATCTGCTTGTACGTGACCGGATCAAGGTAGCGCAGCGCCAGGTCTTCCATTTCCCACTTGATCCGACCGATGCCAAGTCGATTGGCCAGGGGGGTAAAGAGGTCCAGGGTTTCCTGCGCGATCCGCTGCTGTTCCCCGGTGGGCGCCCGACTCAATTGGCGCAGTGTGTACAACCGCATCGCCAGCTTGATCAGCACCACCCGCACGTCCTGCGCCATCGCCAGCAGCATCTTGCGCAGGTTTTCCAACTGGCGACCCGCGTGCTGGCCACTCTGGTGCAACTCGCCGATGGCGTCCAGCTTGATGATGCCATCCACCAGTTGAGCCACGCCCGCCCCGAATTCGTCTCGCACCACCGCTCGCTGGAGCCGACCGGTCGCCACCGGCTCGTGCAACAGGGCAGCCGTTACGACTTCATGATCCATGCGCAGGTCGGCCAGCAGGTCGGCCACCGCCAGTTCTGGCTCACCGCTCAGGGCATACGCTCGCCGCACGCTCTCGATCTGCGCGGGGGCGTCCATGGAATCCGCAAGGTATTCAGCCATGTGTCGAAATCCGCGCCGGTCAGCGCGGTCTGCCTGGAAGCGACCATGATGCACTCCCGGAAAGATTTGGAAGCCGGACGGCGACGGAGCGGACCAAACGGGGTTTGGAATGGACGAGCAAAATCGGGGCGGGGGCAAGAACGCGCGAGTCGCCGGGTTACCCCTCCCCCGCAACCAAGGCGGAGGAGGACCGGCGTGGGGGTAGGACGCGGCCTAGTTGTTCTTGGCGCCCTGATCCACCCACTTGCGGATTGTCGCCAGCTCCGCCTCCGGTAGTTTCACCTTGCCATGCGGCATCTGGATGGAGGGATCGACGCCGGGCCGACCCTCGATCAACCGGTTCAGACTGCTGTTGAGACTCTGGCCAGGGACGATGACTGGCCCCATCTTGGTGCCCTTCATCACCTCCTCATAGGTGCTCAGCGCCAGTCCGCTTTTCTGGTAACCCTCTTTATCCGGCGCGATGTGGCACTCCAGGCACTTCGCTTTCAGAATCGGAAACACGTCCTTTTGAAAGCTCACCGGCTTGTCGGAGCCGCCGCCGCAACCCGCCAGCGCCCCAAACCCCAAAAGCAACGCGGATGCAAGCAATTGACGAGAATTCATGGATTGCCCTTTGGATGAGTTGTTTTCGATAGAGGTTGGATGATACAGCGTTAATCTTATCAAACTACGACGGCGCGGGGATGTCCGACGGCGCGAATCACCATTGATCTCCGCATGGGCCGATTCACGAAAAACGTCCCGCGCGGGTCTGATGGCGTTTCCTACCCGACGGTTCGCTTATCCTTACGAAAAACCATCCTCTGGCGATTCGGCGTATACTAAACCATTAAAACGCACGGTCCCGAGTCCGGGCCGCACTGGCTGATCCAAATCCAGAAACGCCTAGCTTGAAACAAACCCAACCGGCATCGCCCGTCAAGCCGTTCGTGGTCCGCAACACCACCTGCCATCGGGCATGGCCTCAACCGTCAACATAACAGGATGAATAACGTGACGAGCCCGAAACTCCAACCCGAACTGCAACGCATCGTCGAAGCCCGCCACCATGATCCCTTTGCCGTGCTGGGCCGCCATCCCCAGGATAAAAAGGTCGTGGTGCGCGCCCACCTGCCTTACGCCCAGGAGGTCCACATCGCCGAGGGCAATCTGCCGTTGCAGCGCATTCCCAACACCGATCTGTTCGAGTGGCAAGGCAAACCCGAGCAGGTGCCGGAACGCTACCGGTTGATTTGGCGCGATTCCGACCACCGCGAGCACATTTCCTACGACACCTATTGCTTCCCGCCGCAACTGCCCGATTTCGACCTCTACCTGTTTGGCGAAGGCAAGCACTGGCACGCCTATCGTTTCCTGGGCGCGCACCCGCACGAGGCGGACGGTGTCGCCGGTGTGCTGTTCGCGGTCTGGGCACCCAATGCCGAACGGATCAGCGTGGTCGGCAACTTCAATCGTTGGGATGGCCGGGTGCATCCGATGCGGGTACGTGGCGGCAGCGGCGTCTGGGAATTGTTCATCCCCAATTTGTACCCAGGTGATCTGTACAAGTTCGAAATCCGCAACCGCCATAGTGGAGCGATCCTTCTAAAATCCGACCCCTACGGTCAGCAATTCGAGATGCGGCCGAGCACCGCCACCATCGTTCCCAAGCCCGACGCTTACGCCTGGCGCGACGCCGAGTGGCTGGACCAGCGTAAAGCCTCCGACTGGTTGCACCAGCCAATGTCCATCTACGAGATCCATCTCGGTTCGTGGCGGCGCGGGCCTGAAGGCGAATTCCTAAACTATCGGGAAGCGGCCAGGCAACTGGTGACTTACGTCAAGGAAATGGGCTTCAGCCATATCGAACTGCTACCGATTACCGAACACCCCTACGATGCCTCCTGGGGCTATCAAACCACCGGTTACTATGCGCCGACCAGCCGCTTTGGCACGCCGGACGACTTCCGCTACTTCATCGATTACTGCCACCAGCATCACATTGGCGTGATTCTCGACTGGGTGCCGGCGCACTTCCCCAAGGACGCATCCGGTCTGGCCCGTTTCGACGGCGAGCCGCTGTACGAACATGCCGATCCCCGCAAGGGCGAGCATATCGACTGGGGTACGCTGATCTTCAACTATGGCCGTTACGAGGTGAAAAACTTCCTGCTGTCCAGCGCCCTGTACTGGATCGAGGAATTCCATCTCGACGGTCTGCGCGTGGATGCGGTCGCTTCCATGCTGTATCTGGATTATTCACGCAAGGAAGGCGAATGGATTCCCAACAAGTACGGCGGACGCGAAAACCTGGAAGCCATCGATTTCATGCGCGAACTGAACACGGTGGTCCATAGCGAACATCCTGGCGCGATGGTGATCGCCGAGGAATCCACCTCGTGGCCGCAGGTCACCCGGCCCACCTATCTGGGCGGTCTGGGCTTCAGCATGAAATGGAACATGGGATGGATGAACGACACGTTGCGTTACATGGCGCAGAACCCGGTTCATCGCAAGTACCACCACGACCTGCTGACCTTCAGCATGCTGTACTGCTTCACCGAGAACTTCATGCTGCCGTTCTCGCACGACGAGGTAGTGCACGGCAAAGGCTCGATGATCAACAAGATGCCGGGCGACGAGTGGCAACGCTTTGCCAATCTGCGGCTGCTGTACCTGTACATGTTCACCCACCCCGGCAAGAAACTGCTGTTCATGGGCACCGAATTCGGCCAGGGCACCGAATGGAACAGCGCCACCACTCTGGACTGGTACGTGCTTCAGTACGGTTTTCACCAGGGAATGCAACAACTGGTCAAGGATCTGAACTGGCTCTATCACAGCAGCCCGGAGCTGCACCATTACGAATTCGAGTGGCAGGGCTTCTCCTGGGTCGATTGCCATGATGCTGATCAGTCCATCCTGAGCTACCTGCGCAAGAAGGGCGATGACTTCCTGGTGGTGCTAGTCAACTTCACCCCGGTGCCGCGCCATGGCTACCGGATCGGGGTGCCACGGCCGGGACGCTACACGGAAGCCCTCAATTCCGACTCGCACTACTACGGTGGCAGCGGGGTCGGCAATGGCGGAGTCGAACTGGTCGCCGAGGAATGGCCCTGGATGGAACACCCCTACTCGATCCTCATTACCGTGCCGCCGCTAGGGGGCTTGGTGCTCAAGCCGGAGCCCCTGCCGGAACCGGTCGCGGTCGTCACTGCCGAGGAGGAAGCGTTGCCGGAAGACACCGCCCTGACTTCCACCGCGTCGGCATCCGCCGCCGCCACCCCCGGCCTGGCCGCCAAGGAAGAAGAGTTGGCTCAGCCGGAATAATGAGGCCGATCCGATCCTGAAAAGCGCCGGGGCATGGACTTCGTTCCACGCTCCGGCTCGCTTCAGACATAACCGCCGATGATCAACTCGGAAACGATGAGTCGTTGGATCATTTTTTCTTTCTGGCCGGTCGGCTGATCCAGCTTGAGGCGGGCCAGATAACGCAGGGCGCTGGCGGGCGGTGATCCCACCGTCATGGCCTTGACGATGGTCTTCATCAGGTCGCTCTTGGTCGCCAGCCGCGTCTTGAGACCCTTGAGCACCCGCCCCAGAACGATTTCCTCCTCGGTAAAGTCGGTGCCCAGCGGGAAATCCGGGCACAGTCCCATCTTCTTGAATTTGCCCAGCCGCGCCTGAAGGCGTCCCGGCGTATTATGACGATGCCGCTCCGGGATCTCGTAATCCTGGGGAACCTTGCCGGCCCGTTTGGCTTTTTCCAGCAGTTCCGGCTGAAACCGCGAATCGGCGATATTCAGCAAGGCGATGATCACTTCCTTGTCCGACCGGCCGCGCAGGTTGGCGATGCCATACTCGGTCACCACCATATCGCGCAAATGCCGGGGGATGGTGATGTGGCCATAGTTCCAGACGATGTTCGAACTCACGTTCAACCCACCCTCGCGGGTGCTGCGCAGCATCAGGATGGAGCGGGCGCCTGGCAATTCGTGGGCCATCGACACGAAGTTGTACTGACCGCCCACGCCACTGATCACCTGGCCGTTCTCCAGACCATCGGATACCGCCGCCCCCATCAGCGTTGCCATAATGGTGGTGTTGATGAACCGGGCATCCCGCAGTTGAAGCTTGGCCAGTTCCTCATGGCCGTACAAATGGTTGGTCCGCTTCACCGTGGTCATGCAGATTTGCCGGCTGTCGGCCTCGGGCAGGGTATGCAGCGTTTCGTAGAAGCTGTTCGGTCCCATGAAGAAACCACCGTGCATCACGATGCCGCCCTGTAAGCGGCTGCCCAAGCCGTTGGCGACTACCGTCGCCCAGGTTTCCGCCTGATCCAGATCGGCGGGAACCGACGCGGCATCGCCGATCAGCAACGTGCCGCTCGCATACTGGACCTGGCCAGTGAAAATACCGAACCGGCGTAGGAACTCCACATCCTTTTCGCTCAGGCGGGCCGGAATCACGCCCTGTTCCAACAGCGTCCGCAAGGTTCGCTCATCCACTTCCTCGGTGATCGCCCCCTCATTCAGCAATCGTTGCAGAGGGATGCTGTCGTAAACCCGACGCTTGAGGATGCCTTCCTGGTAAAGATACATGAAGCCGTTGACGAACATCTCGCTGGAGCCATACAGCCCCTGGACGAACGACTCGATACCGCCAATCCGGCTGATCAACTCACCGTGATGTTCCAAGATCCGCAATTCGGACAGCATCTGCTGATAGAGAGCGTTTTGCCGGTGGCGCAATTGACAGAAATAGACAATGGCGTCGCCCAGACAGCCGATGCCGATCTGCAAGGTGCCGCCATCGCGAATCAGGGCGCTGGCATACAGGCCCAGCATATAGTCGGCGTTGTCCACCGGCATGTTGGGCGCCCCAAACTGCCGGAAGTCGTAGCGAGGATGATCAAGCACCAGATCGAACATGTCCGGTCGGACCATGGCGTCGTTGTACATGAAGGGCATTTCGCGGTTGACCTGGGCGATGAGAAGAACCTGCTGGCCACGGCGGCGCAATTCCTCGACCATCGGAAAGAAATCCAGAGTCACTTCGGGATTGCTACACAGGCTGAGCCACGGCTCGCCATCCACTTCGCGCTTGGCGACCTGCTGCGCCCATACGTTAACACCGTTCTCGAGCGCGTCCCGAATCACATGGGTGTAGTTCGTGCTGATGTAGTTCTGCTGCTGCATCGGCACGTTCATGAAACCGCCCGGTTTAAAGAAGAACTCCACGATTTCAATGTTGGGCGGCATCTGACCAGCGCGCAGGTCGAGCGCGTACTCAAGATCGGGGTAATTGCCAAACACCCGCTCGACGAACGGTTCCAGAAAGCGCTGCTCCAGGTCGCTGGAACCCTTGGGAACCTCAAGGGTAATCGCCGTGAGAATCTTCAGCCGCAAGTCCGGATTCGTCTTCACCCGCCGGTAGAGCGCGTTCACCAGCGGATTGGGTTTACCGATTCCCAAGGGGATGCCGAGGACGATCCGCTGACCGACCCTGGCGATAATTTCATCGACGCAGCGCTCGACATCCTGAAAATAAAACGGGCTTGGTTGAGGCATGATCCGATCTCTCTCGGCCGGTTGATTGATACGGCGGAATTATAACAGCTACCGGGCGGGGCCCCGTGACGCGCCACCGGCGAAAAGACTACACTATCGAGTCGTTTCGATCACCGCATCATGCGGAGGCTTATACCGTCAGGAGGCTTGCCGATGTCAGACAACAATACGCTGGAATCCAACAAAGCCCTGGTCCGGCGCAATTTCGAGGCCATCTGGAGTCAGTGCAACCTGGACGCCGCCGATGAAATCGTTGCTCCCGAGTACGTCGGTCATATTGCCACCCTGCCGGATGTGGTCCGCGGCGTCGAGGCGTTCAAGCAAGTGGTCATGCTCTTTCATTTCTCCGCCCCCGATATCCGCTTCGAAATTCAGGATCAGCTTGCCGAAGGCGACAAAGTCGCCACGCGCTGGGTCGGTCGTGGCACTCACAAGGGCGAATTCATGGGCATCGCGCCCAGTGGTCAGCGGCTGTCGGTGACGGGCATGAGCTTTCACCGTATCGAAAATGGCCGTATCCACGAATCCTGGGACGACTGGGATGCGCTCAGCATGTTGCAACACATGACCGAGGATGTCTTTCAGTCGTTGTCCATGCGGATTTGAGCCGCCTGGAGCTCAATCCGCACGCGCATGGATTCTCCCCCCGCGTTTCGCCCGGCCTGGTGGCTGCCCGGTCCGCACGCCCAGACTCTGTGGCCGGTGCTGTTCCGGAGGCGGTCACGGCTGACACTACGCCGCGAACGCCTGGAATTACCTGACGGCGATTTTCTGGACCTGGATTGGACTGGCGGCGAGCGTGGCCCCATCGTACTCATCTTGCACGGGCTGGAAGGCTCGAGCGATTCCCACTATGCGCGCGGCCTACTGGCGGCCGTCGTCCGCCATGGCTGGCGCGGTGTGGTGATGCACTTTCGCGGGTGCGGCGGTCAACCCAATCGACTGGCGCGGCGCTATTACGCGGCTGATACCGCTGACATGGCTTACGTGGTGGATTGTCTGCGCCGGCGTGAACCGACCGTGCCTCTGGCAGCGGTCGGCTATTCGCTGGGAGGCAACGCCCTGCTCAAGTGGCTGGGCACTGCCCGCGTCGATCTGCCTCTGCGCGCCGCCGTGGCGGTGTCCATCCCCTTTTGGCTCGACGACACCGCGCGGCGGTTGCAACAGGGCTTTTCCCAGTTTTATCAACTTCATCTGCTGCGGGCGCTGAAACGCGGTTATCGCGCCAAGTTCCGCCACCGTTCCGATGGTCCGGTGACGCTGGCCGAACTGGCGACGATCCGGGGTTTCCACGGGTTCGACGACCGGATCACCGCGCCGCTGCACGGCTACGCCGGGGTTCACGACTATTACACCCGCGCCAGTTGCCGCTCCGACCTGCGGCATATTCGCACCCCGACCCTGATCCTGCATGCTCTGGACGATCCATTCATGTGGCCGGCGACGGCTCCCGCCGCCAGCGAATTATCGTCCAGCGTCCGGTTGGAACTCAGCCCCAGCGGCGGCCATGTGGGTTTCGTCGCCGGGCCATGGCCGTGGCGGGCCGATTACTGGCTGGAGCGGCGCATTCCCGCATTTCTGGCGGAACACTGGTAGCGCCCACGCTCATGCCGCGTCCATGACCTTGCTACAGACGAATTGATAAACCTGGCCCACGGTCTCGAAGGTTTCGGCACTGATCTCGTCATCGGCGATTTGAATCCCGAACTGCTGTTCCAGGGCATGGATCAGCGTCAGTACCGCCATGGAGTCGAATTCCGGGATGCTGCCCAGCAACGGAGTGTCCAACTCGAAGGACAGCGCCCGCTCGCCCAGTTGCAGGATTTCGCTGATCAACAGCTTGACCTCATCAAACTCCACCATCCAGACTATCCCCCGAGTGAGCAACCCAAGATTTTGCGCGGTCCTGGAATCCAACCACCCGCCGCGCGCAAAAGCCGTCAAGATAGCCGCGCCATCGCCAAGAATCCAGTCATTCATCGACCGCGATGGCGAGTTTGCGGGCCAACACGATATGGCCCACCACCGGTTGATTACTTTCCTGGCGCAGGGTGGCGTCCATCCGCATGAACAAGACCAGCCCAGCGCCCGCCAGCGTTCGTTCCAGGTATTCCGCCGTGTGGCTGTAACGGCCGCTCTTGTTGAGGAAATAACCGTCCGGCACCCGGTCCGCCGAGGTTTGCTCCGCCGTGAACGCTAGCCAGCCGCCCGGTCGCAAGGCATGGGCAGCCGCGGCCAGCACCGGTTCCAGGACACCAAAATAAACCAGGGTATCAGCGGCAGCGATCAGATCGTAAGCGTCGGGTCGTTCGTTTAGAAACACGGTCAATTCCGCCACCGCCAAATCGTCGTAACCGCCTCGCTCGCGTGCTTTGTCCACCATTTGTGGTGACAAATCCACGCCGGTTAGATGGCGAGCGTAGGGCCGCAGCACCGGCTGACACAACCCGGTGCCACACCCGGCGTCCAGCACCTCAAGTTGGCCATTTGGCGCGTCCAGCACTTCGGCCAGCCGCGCCCCGATCACCGCCGGGCCCTGATAGCCGAGCCCGCCGACCAGATGGTCATCAAAATAATCGGCATAGCGATCAAACAGATAGGTCACATATCCATCGGAAGCGCGCGCTGGTTTTTCCCCATCAAACCACGCGGCCAGGCGATGCTGGGCAATGGGATCATCCGGCATCAATTGCAACCAGTACCGCAGCAGGGCTAGGGCTTCCTCCGCCTCGCCCAGTTGAAACACCGCATTACCGAATACGAGCCGCGCTTCATCCATTTCGCCCCGACGGTGCAGGAGCGTTCCCAGCGCCCTGACCGCCCCCAGGTGGGCGGCATGGTGCTCCAAGGCCGCGCGCTGGGCCTGGATCGCGTCTTCCAATCGACCCAGTTCCGCCAGAACCAAACCCCGGTGATGATGGATATTGGCATCGGCCGGTCGCCACGCACTGGCCTGCTGATAGGCGCCGAGCGCTTCCGGTAACCGACCCAGACTCCGCAGCACCGCGCCCAGATTGACGCACGCCTCCACCTCGTCGGGCTTGAGGCGGATGGCTTGCCGGTACGCGGCGATGGCATCCTCGCGCCGCCCCTGAAGCAACAAAACGTTGCCCAGATTGGTATGGGCCGCCGCGTAACCGGGCGCGCTGGCGATGGCTCGCCGGATCAGGAGTTCGGCCTGAACCGACTGGCCGCGCTGCTGCTGGAGAATCCCCAGAAAATTCAAGCCCTCGGGATGATTGGGCCGATGAATGAGAATACGTTCATACAGCGCTTGCGCCTCAAGCAGATTGCCACGACCGTGACAGCCCCTAGCCTGAGACAACCATGCGGCGATTTGCGCATCCGGTGGGCCGTGATCGAGCGCCTCACTGGAATCGGTGGATGGATCGTCATGTTGCTCGTGGCTCAAGGCGTCTCCTCATGCGCGCGCCGCGCTGGCTCTGTCCCCGTGGGCACCTTGCGCGCCAAGATCAGAAAGCCAACCACCGGTTGCCCTCCTTCCAGGCGCAAGGTCACGAGTTCCAGGGTTTCGACTGTCATGCCGACCTCGATCAGCACGCGCCGCAGATAGGTTTCGGCATGGCGGTAGCGACCGCTGGGATCGAGGCGGAAACCGTCCGCCGTTGCCGCATCTTCCTCAAGCCGCTCCACGGTGAACGTCAGCCGCCCCTCCAGTCGCAGGGCGGCGGCGGCGACGGTCAACACGGGTTCCAGACGCCCGAAGTAAACCAGGGTGTCGGCGGACACGATCAGATCGTAGGCTGCTGTTTGGGCAGCCAAAAACGCAGTCAGTTCAGCCACGACCAGTTCATCGTAATCACCGCGGGGGCGTGCTCGCTCGATCATGCGCGGCGATAGATCGACCCCGATCAGATGGCGCGCATACGGACGCAGCGCCGGACCACATAGTCCAGTGCCACAACCCGCATCCAATACGCTCAGCGACCCGTTTGGCTGGCCCGCCACCGCGACGACCGTCCGGGCGATCAGTTCCGGCGCCCGATATTCCAGGCGATGCAGGTGATCATCGAATCCATCGGCCATGCCATCGAACAGATTTTGCACGTAACCGTCGGCGGCCCGTTCCGGTGCGTCACGGCCCGAATGCGCCGCCAGCAGATGCCGGGCGACTGGATTGGTCGGCTCCCGCGCCAGCCAGTCCCGAAACAGCGCGGTGGCTTCCTCACCCCGATTCAGCTTGTACAGCAGGAGGCCGAGGCTTTTATACGCCATCGCATACGCGGGTTGCCAGCGCAGGGTCTCCCGATACGCGGCGATGGCCGCTTCGTACTGGCCCTGGGCGTGCAACGCCTTGCCCAGATTGAAATGCGCCTCCGCCAAACCGGGGGCCAGGCTGATAGCCTGTTGGAACGCGCTAGCAGCCTCCGCGAGCCGGTCGGAGCGCAACAGCATCACGCCCAGATTGCAATGAGCGCTAGGGTTGCCGGGCGCCAATTCGATGGTCCGCTGGTAAGCCACCGCCGCTTCATCCCAGCGATCCATCCCCGCCAGGACGTTGCCCAGATTATTCCAGGCGTCGGCGTAGCGCGGATTCAGCGCGAGCGCCTGACGGATCAGCTCAGCGGCTTCCGCGTGCCGACCCCGTTGCGCGATCAGCACCCCCAGGAAATGCAGGGCATCGACATGGCGCGGATCGCGCCGCAACACCTGCCGATAGCCGCTTTCCGCTTCGTCCAGCCGCCCTTGCCGATGTGACTGAATCGCTTGCGTCAGCGCTTCGGACAGATTCGCGCCGAAACCTGACGCGCTAGCGGCAGCCCGGCGCTGTTTGCGATTCATTGACCGCTACTCGAAAGCGTAAGCGAAATCGCCGTCCTTGACCTGAACCTGGACGCGCGTCACCGGCTTCCCTTCCACCATCTGGGTCAGAAGTTCCTGACTGATCGTTGGCAACATGGTATTCGTCAGAATCGCATCCACCATGCGCCCGCCGCTCTCCAGTTCGGTGCAGCGGCTGACAATCAGTTTCACCACCTCGTCGTCGTAATCGAACGGCACCTGGTGATTTTCCCGAATTCGCTTGGCAATACGACCCAGTTGCAAGCGGACGATGTCGCCGATCATCTCATCGCTGAGCGGGTAATAGGGAATGGTCACCAGCCGGCCAAGCAGCGCGGGCGGAAATACCTTGAGCAACGGCTCCCGCAATGCCTTGCCCAAACCCTCCGGATCGGGCAGCAGGTCCGGGTCCTTGCACATGCTCATGATCAGGTCGGTGCCGACGTTGGTGGTCAACAGGATCAGCGTATTCTTGAAATCGATCAGCCGCCCTTCGCCGTCCTCCATCCAACCCTTGTCGAACACCTGGAAGAAAATCTCATGGACATCGTGGTGGGCCTTTTCCACCTCGTCCAGCAGCACCACGCTGTAGGGCCGACGCCGCACCGCCTCGGTCAGCACTCCGCCTTCGCCGTAACCGACGTAGCCCGGCGGCGCGCCCTTGAGGGTGGAAACGGTGTGCGCCTCCTGAAACTCGCTCATGTTGATGGTGATGACGTTCTGCTCGCCGCCGTACAGCGCCTCGGCCAAGGTCAAAGCGGTTTCGGTTTTGCCTACCCCGGACGGGCCAGCCAGCATGAATACGCCGATCGGCTTGTTGGGATTGTCCAGCGCAGCGCGCGAAGTCTGGATGCGGCGGGCGATCATCTCCAGGGCGTGGCGTTGGCCGATGATGCGGCGGTTGAGAATGTCGGCCAGGCTCAACACGGTTTCGATCTCGTTCTTCACCATCCGTCCGACCGGGATGCCGGTCCAGTCGGCGACCACTGACGCCACCGCTTGCGCGTCTACGCTGGGCAGAATCAGCGGCGACTCGCCCTGTAGCTCATGCAGCTTGGCCTGAAGCTCCTTCAATTCCACCAGCCAGGTCTGCCGTTGCGGATCGGGTTCGGTCGTGGCTCCCGCCTCGACCGTGCCGCCGTCACCGCGCAGCTTGGCGCGCAGTTCGAGAATCTGATCAACCAATCCCTTTTCCTCTTGCCAGCGGGCGTCCAATTCCGCCAGCCGCGCTTCCTCGGCCTGCAATTTTTCGGTGGCGGCGGCCTGGCGCTGGGCGGTATCGATGCCGACCGCCGTTTCCCGACCGATGATTTCCAATTCCGTCTTCAGCCCTTCGATCCGGCGGCGGCAATCCTCGACCTCCGCCGGCGTGGCGTGCAGACTGATGGCGACCCGGGCGCTGGCGGTGTCCAGCAAGCTGACCGCCTTGTCCGGCAACTGGCGGGCCGGGATGTAACGGTGCGACAGCTTGACCGCCGCCTCCAGCGCCTCGTCGAGAATCTGCACCCGGTGGTGTTGTTCCATGGTCGAGGCCATGCCGCGCATCATCAGGATGGACTTCTCCTCGCTCGGCTCGCCGACTTGCACGACCTGAAAACGGCGGGTCAGGGCCGGGTCCTTCTCGATGTGTTTCTTGTACTCGGCCCAAGTGGTGGCGGCGATGGTGCGCAGCTTGCCGCGCGCCAGAGCGGGTTTGAGCAGGTTGGCGGCGTCGCCGGTGCCCGCCGCGCCGCCCGCGCCGACCAGGGTATGCGCTTCGTCGATGAACAGGATGATCGGCTTGGGCGAGGTTTGCACCTCGTCGATCACCTGCCGCAGCCGGTTCTCGAACTCGCCCTTCATGCTGGCGCCGGCCTGCAATAACCCCACGTCCAACACCCGCAGGGTTACATCTTTCAGCGGTGGGGGGACATCACCCGAAGCGATGCGCTGGGCAAAACCTTCCACGACGGCGGTCTTGCCGACCCCGGCCTCGCCGGTCAGGATCGGGTTGTTCTGGCGGCGGCGCATCAGGATATCGACGATCTGGCGGATTTCCTCGTCGCGGCCGACGATGGGGTCCAACTCACCCTTGCGCGCCCGCTCGGTCAGATCGACCGAAAAGCGCTGGAGCGCCTCCTGCTTGCCCATCGGGGCCGGCGCCATCGCCTCGCTGGCCTCGCCGGGCGCCGCGCCGCCACCGACCTGGGAACCATCCGAAGCGCGCAACCCGGATTCCGGGGACGCGGCGACGATGTCGGCGAACCGCTCGGTCAGCGTGTCCAGCTTGATCTTGTCGAACTCGCGGGAGATCGCCAACAGCGCGTTGCGCAAATCCGGCGTCTTGAGCATTCCAACCAGCAGATGTCCGGTGCGCACCTGGGCATCGTTGAACAGCAAGGTTGCGTACACCCACGCTTCTTTCACCGCCGCATCCACATGCGAAGACAGGTCGGAAATCGAAGTCGCGCCGCGCGGCAACCGGTCCAGCGCTTCGGTAAAATCCTTGGCCAGCCGAGAGGGATTCAGGTTGAACTGCTGAATCGCCCGATGCAGGTCGGAATCCGGTAGTTGCAAAATCTGATGCAGCCAATGCGCCAACTCCACGTAGGGATTGCCCCGTAGTTTACAAAATACGGTGGCGCTCTCGATGGCTTTGTAGCCCAAGCTGTTCAATTTTCCGAACAGAGCAACACGACTGATTTCGGCCATGGATTCGGGCTCCTGAATGGAAAAGCTCGATTACGAATTCTGGATGAAACTCACTTTCACTTTTTTAAAACATAAAACACTAAAATCGAAACCACGATCATCACTCATCCCCAAAAACATACTTCAAATCAATCTCGATTTCTTCAAATGGTGGTATTCTGGCCTTATTGACATCTCGTTCGGCTCCATACTCCACGGAAAAGGTGACATGATATTTCTCATCCACTAATCCATAGGCAATCAATGTCTTATCTTCTGGAGAAATGACCCAATAATAGGGAACCTTACTACGCTGCAATAACATGAAGTTATGAAACAGGTCTTTTCTTTCGTGCCTTGGTGAAATGATCTCGCAAACCCAATCGGGTATAATATCCATTATTCCCATGGGTCTAAGCGGGACGCGTTCTTTCCTCCATCCCGCCAAGTCATGACTAGGACATTGATGTTCGTTATATTTAACGCTGATCTCAGTCATGATCCACCACCCTCCCAGACCATCTTTTCTTTTGAAGATTGAAACCTCATCGGAAAGGCTTGACTGGACGAGGGCGTGCTCGGAACGCGCCATGGGGCGCTTAACAATCTCACCGTCGATCAACTCCACACGCTCGTCATCGGAGCGCAGTAAATCATCCATGGTCTTTAGCTTTTTCGCTTCCAAAATACCCGCCATCACGAAATTATAGGGCATGTTCGCTTCCATCCCCCATTGGATGGAAGACATTAGCGGTTTTGTCATGCACTCGGGGCAGCCAGTACCCGCCTCAGCCATCTGGCGACATCGCGGATTTCCTCCCAGCAGACCTCGTGGCTCATGTCGTAATCCTGCCATTCCAACCGATAGCCCAGCCTTTGCAACGACTCGGCGCTTTGTTGGCCGTAATGGATCGGAATGACGGCGTCGTAATCGCCGTGGGCTATGAAAATTGGTGTCGGTTGATTCTCTGGCCGGCGTTCGCCATTGAGCTGGCTGGCCAACGGCAGGTAGCAGGACAGCGCCAAAATCCCGGCCAACCGGTTTGGATAGCGCAAGCCCGTGTGCAGGGCCATCGCCCCGCCCTGGGAAAAGCCGGCCAGCACGATGCGCTCGGCGGGAACACCGCGCTGTTGCTCCCGTTCGAGCAGCGCGGAAATCGCCTGTTCGGAAGCACATACGCCATCGGGATCCGCGCGCCGCGGCAGGTCGGTGCTGAACACGTCGTACCAAGCCCGCATTTGCATCCCACCATTGATGGTGACCGGCCGGATCGGCGCGTTGGGAAAGACAAAGCGGACGCCCAATTCCGCTGGCAAATCCAATTCGGGAACGATGGATTCAAAATCATGCGCGTCGGCACCCAAGCCATGCATCCAGATCACGCTGGAGCGCGCGGCGCCCGCCGGTTCGATTTCGAAGGTGGTCAGTGGCGTGTCAGTCATGAGCAAATTCCCGTGGAAGCGTGTTGAAGGGCATTAGCCGCGAAGTGCCCCGGCTTGTCAAGCCACGCCCGCTGACGCAATGCGGGTTATACTGGCAACTTCTGGTTCGCCGCCCACGAGGATTGACTCCAATGCAAAGGTTTCGCCCTGGATGGTTGCCGGCGTGGCTGCTGCTGATCGCACCGCTGATTGGCTGTGGCCAGAAAGGCCCGCTGTACTTGCCTAAGCCTTCCGCGCAACCGACGGTCTCCGAGCAACCTTCCGCGCAACCGACGGTCTCCGAGCAACCTTCGTCCGCCACGCCTCCCACTCGGACGGCAATCTCCAAGCAACCTCCGCCCGCGGAGCCCTGAACCATGGACCATTTTGAATATCGCAACGGTCGGCTGTTCGCCGAGGATGTGCCGGTCGCCGACATCGCGGCAACGGTCGGCACTCCCTGTTACGTCTACTCCCGTGCCACCATCGAGCGACACTGGCGCGCGTTCGACCATGCCTTCGCCGACCATCCCCATTTGGTTTGCTACGCGGTCAAGGCCAACGGCAATTTGGCGGTGCTCAACTTATTGGCTCGACTGGGTTCGGGGTTCGACATCGTGTCGGGCGGCGAACTGGAGCGAGTACTGGCGGCGGGAGGCGATCCTGGCAAGGTGGTGTTCTCCGGGGTCGGCAAGCGCCGCGACGAGTTGGAACACGCGCTGGAAGTCGGCATTCGCTGTTTCAATGTCGAGTCCGAGGCGGAACTGGCGCTACTGGAACAAGTGGCGGCGATGCGAGACCAGCGCGCTCCAGTATCCCTGCGCATCAATCCCGACGTGGACGCCAACACCCATCCTTATATTTCCACCGGCCTGAAGCAGAACAAATTTGGCATCGCCGCTGACCAGGCGCTGGCGATTTACGCGCGGGCCGCCGCTTCGCCGCATCTGGACGTGATCGGCGTGGATTGCCACATCGGTTCGCAACTGACCCAGGTGACACCGTTCGTGGATGCGCTGGAGCGCGTGTTGACGTTGGTGGCGCGACTGGAACAGCAAGGTGTTCACATCCGCCATCTCGATCTCGGCGGCGGGCTGGGCATCCGCTATCGCGACGAGGAACCGCCCCTGCCGGCTGACCATGCCGCCGCGTTAATGGCGCACCTTCGCGGCAAACCCTATGAAATCCTGATCGAACCGGGCCGGGCGGTTGTGGGCAACGCCGGTATCCTGGTGACACGAGTGGAACTGCTCAAGCCGGGCGAGGACAAGAATTTCGCGGTGGTGGATGCGGCTATGAACGATCTGCTACGCCCCGCGCTGTACTCGGCTTGGCAGGCGATCATCCCGGTCGAGCCGCGCGCCGGGGGCGAGCCGCGCCACTACGACGTGGTGGGACCAATCTGCGAGACCGGCGATTTTCTCGGTAAGGATCGGGAACTGAACATCGAATCCGGCGATCTGTTGGCGGTGCGCTCCGCCGGGGCGTATGGGTTCGCCATGAGTTCCAATTACAATGCCCGCCCGCGCGCCGCCGAGGTGATGGTGGATGGCGGACGGTTTCAGGTGGTCCGCTGGCGCGAGCGACTGGCGGATTTGTATGCTGGCGAATCGGTGCTGGCGTGAATGGTCCGGTGCGAACGAAAAGAGCGTGCCCATGAGCGAAAATTTCGTTAATCCTTCGCCGGATGAAATCCGCGCCCTGTTGCAACGGATCAAAACCATCGCCGTGGTTGGCCTCTCCGCCGCGCCGACGCGACCCAGCCACGGCGTCGCTCGCGCGTTGCAAGGCTTCGGTTACCGTATCCTCCCGGTTAACCCGGCGGTGACGGAAGTATTGGGGGAAAAGACCTATCCCCACCTGCGCGAGTTGCCGGAACCGGTGGATTTGGTGGACGTGTTCCGGGCATCGAATCACGTTGCCAGCATCGTGGACGACTGCATCGCCCTGAAACTGCCAGCGCTCTGGTTGCAAGATGGAGTGATTGACTCGGTGGCGGCGCGGCGCGCGCGCGCGGCGGGCCTGACCGTGGTGATGGACCGTTGCATCTATCGTGATTACATTCAACTGATACCGTGAACATGGCTGAAAAAAACCCTGACCACCCGGTCCAACACCGGCTGAAGTTGCGTAACCTGCGCCTGGCGGATTATGGCGACATCCGGGAAATCATGGACCTGGTCTACCACAACATGGATGGAGCCTGGACCCGCGAGCAGTTCGCCTCGCAGATCGCCCGTTTCCCCGAAGGACAGATTTGCATCGAGGACAACGGCAAGGTAGTAGCCGCCGCTATCAGTTTGCTCGTGGACTACAGCCACTATGGCGACCGCCACACCTACTGGCAGATCATCGGCGATGGCTACATCACCACCCATGACCCCAACGGCGACACCCTGTACGGCGTGGACATCTTCGTCCATCCCGACTATCGCGACATGCGGCTGGGCCGACGGCTGTACGACGCCCGTAAGGAACTGTGCGAAAAGCTGAACCTGCGCGCCATCGTGGTGGGCGGCCGGATTCCCGGCTACAGCAAGTACGCCCACGAGATGACGCCCCAGCAGTATGTCGAACAAGTGAAGGCCAAGGAGCTGGTGGACCCGATCCTCACTTTCCAACTGGCCAACGATTTTCACATCCGCCGGATCATCACCGGCTACCTGCCGGACGACGCCGAATCCAAGGCCTACGCGGTCCTGCTGGAATGGCTGAATATCTACTACGAGGACAAGGAAGTCCTGATCGGCGGACGCAAGTCGGTGGTGCGGGTTGGGGCGGTGCAGTGGCAGATGCGCCAGATCACTTCACTGGAAGAATTATTGCAGCAGGTCGAGTATTTCGTGGACGCGGTGGCCGGTTACAAAACCGATGTGGTGTTGTTCCCGGAATTTTTCAACGGTCCGCTGATGGCCCAGTTCAATCAGCGCAACACCGCCGAGGCCGTGCGCCAATTGGCCGAATTCACCGAACCGGTGCGCGAGGCCATGGTGCAGATGGCGGTAGCCTATAACGTCAACATCATCGCCGGCAGCATGCCGGAGTACGGGGGTGGCGCGCTGTACAACGCCGCCTACCTGTGTCGGCGCGATGGCACCTGGGACAAGCAATCCAAGTTGCATATCACCCCGGACGAGCGCGCCTACTGGGGTTTGCAGGGCGGTGACACGCTCAAGGTGTTCGAACTGGACGTGGGCAAGATCGGCATTCTGATCTGCTATGACGTGGAATTCCCGGAATTGCCGCGCCTGCTGGCCGATCAGGGGATGCAGATTCTGTTCGTACCGTTCTGGACCGATACCAAGAACGCCTATCTACGGGTACGGCGCTGCGCCCAGGCGCGGGCCATCGAGAACGAATGCTACGTGGTAATCTCCGGCAGCGTCGGCAACCTGCCAAAGGTGGAGAACATGGACATGCAGTATTCCCAGGCAGCGGTATTCACTCCATCCGACTTCGCCTTTCCGCACGACGCCATCGCCGCCGAGGCCACGCCGAACACCGAAATGACCCTGATCGTGGACCTGGACCTGGATAGCCTCAAGGAAATGCGGGTGCACGGTAGCGTGCGCAACTTCCGCGACCGGCGGCTGGATTTGTACAAGGTGGCCTGGACGGGCCGGAGTTGAAAAACCGTCCGACGGGGAATCCGGTCAGAGTCCACTAAAATAGCTCAGCTCGGTCTCGACCGGCTTGCCGTCCCGCAGGGTATACACGCGGATGCCACCGCCTTCGTAGTAACGCCAGTCGACCAGGATTTCCATCATTCCATCGCCGTTGGCGTCGGCGTAACGGGAATCATAAATCTCGTAAGGCCCTTGATTTTCCTGTTCTCCCGGCCACCAGGCCGAGATGGCGGTCGTTTCCGGCTGGCCTTGGACGATCTTCACGAGGAGTAGCAGCGAATAGTCGTTGGGGTCGCCATGATCACCAACGTCCTTTCTGCTTCGGGCATAGATGACGCGCTCCTCCATTCCATCGCCGTCCAGATCGATGCCGTGGACATATTCGATGCGAACCGGCGCCCGCTGGAGTCCCTTACGGTCTAGAAATTTCCGCACAATGGGAGCGAAGTCCTGATGGTTCTTGAGTACCCTCGGGCGACGCGGGAGCGCGTTCCAGGAACCAGCGATGGCCAAGGAGAACTTCTTGACCGAACACGATGCGAAGTCCACGGTGAGGTCGGTATCGCCAGTCACCATATTGTCACATGCCTTCGCCTTGCCCCCAGGGCATTCGCCCAGCGGTTCATCGAAGGAATAGAGCCTGTAGATCAAACCTTGCGGTATCCATTCCGGACCCAACGTCCGGCAACACTGCCCGGTCTCGGACAAGCACGCGGAAGAATTCGCTTTGGGGAGTTTCTCGCCATCGATCTTCACCCATCGCCCCCGCGCCGAGCCCCCGAGAACCACGCCAGCGATGACCGGATGGGGAATCAGCGTCGGCACGACCTTGTTCAACGGAACGGTTGGGAAAGAGTTCGTCTGAATCCCGACAGGGACTTCATGGTCCTGGCCATTCAATTCGGTTACCAGCATAAGCCACCGTTCTCCCACCTTCGCCCGGTACGCTAACCGTCCACCGTCGGGGCTGAAGACTGGATCGCCGACCTCATCGAATGCCGGACCTTTGTTTTCACCGAGCAGGATGAATTCCTTCCCGTTCTGTTTGGCCGCGTAAGCGAGTTTTCGCCCATCGGGACCGAAAACCAGAGGGCGGCTTCGGGACGAGTTGTCGAAATCAAATTCTGGTCCCTTCTGATCGCCGAGCATGACGAACGTCATGTTATCCCGGTGGACCCGATAGGCGATTTGGTCGGTGCGGGGATGAAACACCGGCGCCTCGATGGTTTCGAATTCGGAACCTTTCTTCCCGCCCGTCATGATGAACTCTTTTTCGCCCTGTTTGGCCCAGTAGATCACCGGACCGCCGTCGTGATGGAAAAGTGGGGCGCCAACCTTGTCAAACGCAGGTTCCTTGCGCTCGCCGCGCACGATGAACTCGGCTTTTCCCTCTTGCGCCCAATAAGCGAGTTGGCGACCGTCAGGGCTGAACACCGGGTTGCTGACGAAATCGAATTCGGGTCCTTTGTTTCCCCCCAGCAGGATGAACTCCCGGTCGTTCTGTCGGGCGCGATGAGCAAGTCGGCCATCCGAACCGAACACCGGCAGGCCGACGTGCTCGAAGGCGGGACCTGGCTGACCGTTCCGCGCGATGAACCACTCCTGTCCCCGCTGGGCGGCATAGGCAAGTTGGCGACCATCGGGGCTGAACACCACATCGGCGATGTCGCTGCCGCGTCCGAAGCTGGGTACGGTGTAATAACCGATGTCGTCGAAAACCGGGCCTTTCTCATCGCCCCGCATGACAAACCACTGGTTCCCCTCTCGCGCCCGATAGGCCACGGTACCGCTGTCGGGGCTGAAGACCGGAAAGCCAGCGCCGTCGAACGCTGGACCTTTCTGGGCATCCCGCACGATGAATTCCTTTTTGTCCCGCTTGACCCAATAGGCGACATGCTGACCATCGGGGCTAAAGACCGGCGACCCCACCAGGTCGAAATCGGGGGTGCGCTGGTCGCCGATCACGACAAACCAGTGACTTCCCTGCCTGGCGCGGTACCCAAGCTTACCACCGTTAGGGTCGAAAACCGGGTTGCCGATCCAGTCGAAGAACGCCTTGCCCCAACGTCCGTCCTGAGCGAGGTTGGCGCTGTAGCAACTTTGCGAGGGGCGGTCGAACAGCGCGAGCAGGCGGCCCGCCTTTTCGCCTTCGTTTTGCGTTTTCGCGGTTTCGTAGAGGAACATCCGGTTGCCGTCGGCGGAGGTTTCCACCGCGCAGCAATGCGCCGGAACGAAGTGTTCGGGGCGCACATGGTCGGGCGGCGCGGGTGGATGGTTTCCCGTTGCGTTGACTGAGTCCCAAGGAACTCTGTTGTACAGCCAACAGGTGGCGACGGACGGTGTTTTCTCAAGCTTCTCCGGGTCTGGTAGCCGATGTCTCGGGAACATTTCTCCGGGCCGCCAAGCAACCAGGTGAAAATCAGGGTTGGTGATCGCCAGCCAACCGGATACGCCATCGTCTAGAAACAGCGCATTGCCATCGAGTTGCGCGCTGATGGTCTTTTCCAGGAGTACCCGACCCGTGCCGGTATCGATTTCCCGAGTGACCTTGGTGAGCGATTCCGTCGAACCGGATTCTCGATAGCCGGGTTCGCCGGGTTCATGTACGTCATCCTCAACCGCTTTCCCGCGAAATCGGATGCTGATGGCTCGTAAAATCGAGCCTCGGTATTCGAGGGCCACATCCTCGGTGGCGCTCAGGAAATTGCCGCTCCGGTTGTTCTCATAAACCTTTGTCCACTGATCGAACAGGGTGTGAACCATATCGCCTTTTTGCACGACCCAATCGCGTTGGTGGTCGATGTCGTCGCCGCCGGCTTCCGCCGATCCGCGGTAGCCGTATCGAATCCAGTAAAGGTTCGGCTGACCTTCGAGCAGGCGCACGGAGACGGAGGCGGGATCGAAGGTTGCCGCCAGCGAGGCGAGTGGTTCTCCCGCGACGCCTGCCAGCACGAGGGGTTTTTCTCCGTCGATGAGCAATTGAATCCGTGCGTTGCCGCCCATCGCTGGTTCACAGCGCAGCCGATAAGACGACTGGTTTTCCCCTTTTGAAGGGGCAATGGAGAGTTTCCCGCAAGCCCCTTGAGGAGAAGCATCTGCCCACGCCAACCCAGAACAGACCAAGAGCAGAGCGACGAAGAACCCGTGATGACGCATGATGACAATCTCCAGCCGTCTCTCAAGCTATTGAAGGTTCGCTGGACATGGGGTGTAGACATGCTGAGTGGTATCGAAGCAAAACTTCACTTCCTTTTCCTCCCTATCAACGCCTTCCTTGATGTGAATGGTCTTGAAGTCGTCCGATAGGGCAATATCGTAGATGCAATGGCCGAACAAGCAACAGCCGCACTCGGTATCGGAAACCTGAAAAGCGGACAGCGGAGGTCCGGCCGCTTCAGCGATGAAAATCATGTTCAGGTATTGATTTTCGCAAGCACCGCACTGGCCTTCAGGATCACGAAATTCCCCAATCCATCCCCCGACCAGCAGCCAACCGTCAGCAACCCTTTTGCTCTTGGGATTCGGTTCGATCTTGAGGCGCCTAGCGAAATCGACTCGGTTGCCGTGCCGCACCGCCAACTCCGGGCCACAGAGGGTCATCCCCGCCGCCAGCTTCTGGCTGAAGAACTCAGTGGTGACAACCACCGGCGAAATGCCCTCGGGGGACCAGAAGCGACCGATCCAATCATTATCGAGGGCAAAGCTGGCGGTGATTTCTTCCTTTGCAGTGGGTAGAAAATAAGCCGGCAGCTTCTTGGGTCTGTAGGTCGGCTCCGTACCCCAGGAACCGATGCGACCCCAGAAGTTCTTGCCTTCCAGAGGATACCCGCAGGGAGTCAGCCGCCAGCGGCGCGGAGACTTCAGGGTGACGGCGTTCATGGTCCCTACCTTGCCATATTGCCGGCTCCCGGAAGTGGTGCTAAGCGGGCCGTATTTGCCCTGGCCGCCAGGCGAGAAGACATCCACCATCACCCGCATATGGTCGAGGCTCAACCGATCCGAGGGCGGCATCGCTTCCCAGGGGATAAGCGCTTCGAAGGCATAGCCATCGGGCGGATGTCTGGTGAATCGTACTTCTGGCAATCCTCGCGGCGCGAGAACTTGATAGGTTTCCCGCGCCTTCTCGGGCATCTCCGCGAAGGCGGGTTTGGCGTAGGTTTCCACCGTCACGCTTGGCGCCAGTTGCCATTGCCGCACGAACAGTCGCGGCAGCAGGCGACGATGTTTGACCTGGTCCGCATACCAGGTTTTGCAAGCTTCGTCCTCTTCGCAATCCTCGGATCTGTGCAATTCGGTGGTGCCATCCATGGATGAATAAGCGCCAATGGGCGGCAACGGGATGTTCTCGGCCAGCGCGATCCAGATTTCCACATGGTCGCCGTTCGGCATGTCCTCGGTATTTTTGGCGAAGGTGGGCGGCGGCCCCTCAATTTTGCCCGCGATAACCAACCCTTGTGGAGATTGCGCAACCCAAACTCGGCCGGAACGGGCATCCGTACCTTTGGGGATCAAGGGTAAGGCAGACGGCTGTTTCGCCCATTCCTTGAGAGCGCCATCCAGGACAAAGCTGCTGACAATCGGGCCAATAGTCGCTCCAGACGCTGATGAAACTGGGCCGAATAGCACGAGTGGAACGAGGAATAACACCCACCGATTCGAGCGTGACTTTTTCATCAAGCAAGTGCGAGCTACCGACATTGCGATTCAAGTCCTCATAATACGCTTACGCTTTGTGTATTCAGCTTTCGGCTGGACAACCGCCGCGAATTATTTGGGCGGCTAAAACCAAGACATTGATCAACAATAATAAAATTGTTACGCTTAAGATAGTTTTTATTTCTACCCCGTTCTACCCCCAAGCCCAGCCAATCATTAAAATTCACAGTTCATTTACTCACTCTCTTGGACCGATGCAAAACTTGCGACGGTTGTGGTTGTTTCGTCTGCTGGTGGTGCTGGGGCCGTGCGTCATGCTGCTCTGGCTGCGGTTCGGCCTGACGCCGCCGCAACCGTTGCCGTTCCTGGCGGTGGTGCTATTCCTGATCTGGGGAATGCTGGCGTTCGTGGCCGTGCATCCGTCCGCCCGGCGGAACAAGCCGGTGACCGCCTGGGAGTTGTTCGCGTACCTGCAACTCGATGTGCTGGCGCTGGCGTTGCTGTTGTTCTTCAGTGGCGGCGCCAGCAATCCATTCGTGTCGTTGCTGCTCCTGCCGCTGACCGTCGCCGCCGCGTTGTTGCCCGTCGGTCAGGTTTGGGTGATGGCGGTGGTCACGGTGGCGCTCTACACCGCATTGATGTTCCATTACTGGCCCTTGCCCGGCATTCTCACCTGCTACAGTCCCGGCTTTCAGCTTCACCTGTGGGGAATGTGGCTGGTGTTCGCCATCAGCGCGCTGCTGATCGCCGGGTTCGTGGCGCGGCTAGCGGCGGCTTTGCGCATCCGGGATCGCCAAGTGGCGCAACTACGGGAGCAGGCGTTACGCGACGAGCAGATTCTCGCCCTAGGGTTGTTCGCGGCGGGCGCGGCGCACGAGCTAGGCACCCCGCTGTCCACCATCGCCGTGCTGACCCGGGAGATGGAAATCAGCCGCGCCGCCGATTCGGAACTGTGTGCTGATTTGGGCCTACTGCGCCAGCAGGTGGACGCCTGCAAGGCCATCCTCGGCAACCTGTTGCGCAGCGCCAATCTGGCGGTCGACCGCGAGGCCAGGCAACCCCTGGATACCTTGCTGGAACACCTCCGTAACCGCTGGCAACTGTTGCATCCAGGCGTGCCATTGGCGGTGCGTTGCTCCGGGTCATCGCCGTCGCCCACCGTGGCGGCGCCTCAAACAGTCTGTCAGACTTTGCTCAACCTGCTCAACAACGCCGCTGACGCCAGCCCGCACAGCGTAAACCTGGAAGGGCGCTGGGAGGGAGAGCGGGTGGTGATCGAGATTCGTGACCGGGGCGCGGGTTTGACGCCGGAGGCGCTACGCCATGCTGGTGATGCGTTTTTTTCCACCAAGGAAGATGGCGCCGGTATTGGCCTGCTGTTGGCTAACGCCGCTTTGGAGCGGCTGGGCGGCCAGGTGAGCCTGTGGCGCGATCCACGGGGGGAAACCTGCACCCGGGTGGATTTGCCCGCTCACATCGGCGCTGCGTGATGGATGCCGTAGACCTGGATGACCGTTCCAACCTGCTGTTGGTGGATGATGACGCGACTTTTTGTCGGGTGCTGGGGTTGGCGCTAAATCGACGCGGCTTTACGGTCGCCACGGCACGCGACAGCACCACGGCGCTGCGACTGGCGGCGGCGGACCCGCCGGAATATGCCGTGGTGGATCTCAATCTGGCGGGCGATTCCGGGCTGCTGCTGATCCCGGAGTTGCTCGCATTGGAGCCGGCCACCCGAATCGTGGTGCTGACTGGCTACGCCAGCATCGCCACGGCGGTGGCGGCGATCAAGCTCGGCGCGGTCAACTATCTACCCAAGCCCGCCGACGCCGATCAAGTAGTGGCGGCCTTCACCGCGACCGAGGGCGATCCCACCGTCCCGGTCAGCGCGCGTCCCCTGAGCGTCAACCGTCTGGAATGGGAGCACATTCAGCGGGTACTGCGCGACAACGACGGCAATATCTCCGCCACCGCCCGGCAGTTGGGCATGCACCGCCGTACCTTGCAGCGCAAACTGGCCAAGCGGCCGGTCCGCGCCTAGCCAATGCGGGATGCGTCGATCACCTCGGAAGTTTCCAAACCCCGGCGCTTTCGCCGCTTCAAATCCAACCACATGGCGCGATTTGTGGGAACTTTTGGCCACGGCCTCGTCGAGGTGCCGCCTGCGGCGTAACGTCGCACCACGCCCGTGACGCCGAAGAAACGTTTATGCTTGAACCAGCCATATCCGCAGGACCTTGCCCGGCTGGTGGCAATGTCTACCAGCCGGATTTTTTATCTCACGTCAATCGCTTGGCTGGAATATCCGCCAAGTGGGTTTCTTAACCGTGTGCAGCGTGCTGCTTCATCCCTGACCGCTTCTTGCGAATCATGAGGGTGTCGCTGGCCATGCTTTGATAGGCGGCCTTCAGCGCGGCATCGAAATCACCCAGTTCGCCGCCGTGTTCCACCTTGGCGGCTTCGGCCGCCGCCTTGGCGCCGAAAGCGACCTTGCTTTGCACGGTCATCACTCCTGGCAGTTTGGAACCGATTAGATAGGTGGCCACATCCACGTTGGCCAGTGGCTTGGGATCGGTCTTCGCGCCGAAATCGGCGGCGTAGATCGCCTTCGCTCCCCGGTCCAGATTCAACGCCAGGCTGAGCGCGGCACAATGCAGCGAACAAGTGCCGTCGGCCAAATCATCCTGATAGTGCACCAGATGGCGGCTGTGGTGGAACTGCTTGCGATCCATGCCGCAGTACGGACATTTGGGATATTTGGCGATGTCGTCGTTCTGCGGGTTGGAGTCCGGCGCGGCCTTGGGTGTAAATTGCAGCGGAGTACCGTCGGTTTCGCACTTCGCGGCGAGCGCTGGCGAACTTAGAGTGGCAACACCGGCGGCGGCGCTGGTGACGGCGAGAAGGCGGAGAACCCGACGACGGTCGGCTTGAACGGGATCGCTCATGGAAATGAACCTTGGGTTGGGATGGGAAAGATGCGCTTGAACCCGGTTAACGATTCTTTTTCCATGATAAATTGCCGGGGCGGGAACCCGGAATGCGACCAATTGCCGCACCTCAGTGCTGTAGGATTTTGGCGAGAAAGACTTGCGCGCGCTCGGAATGCGGTTTGCCGAAGAAATCGTCCTTGGTCGCATCCTCCACGATGGCGCCATGATCCATGAAGATGACCCGGTGGGCCACCTTGCGCGCGAACCCCATCTCGTGCGTGACGCACATCATGGTCATGCCTTCGCCCGCCAGTTGCACCATCACATCGAGCACCTCGTTGATCATTTCGGGATCGAGCGCTGAGGTGGGTTCGTCGAACAACATGCAGATCGGGTCCATCGCCAGCGCCCGGGCAATAGCCACGCGCTGCTGCTGGCCGCCCGACAACTGACCGGGGAACTTATTGGCCTGCGCCTTGAGGCCGACGCGGTCGAGCAGCTTCAGCCCTTTGTCCATGGCCTCGTCCTTGCCGCGACCCAGCACCTTGATCTGGGCGACCGTCAGATTCTGGGTGATCGTCATGTGCGGGAACAGTTCGAAGTGCTGGAACACCATGCCGACATGCGAACGTAGTTTGGGCAGGTTGGTCTTCGGATCTTCCACCGCGGTGCCATTGACCACGATGCTACCTTTCTGAAATGGTTCCAGGGCGTTCACGCATTTGATCAGGGTGGATTTACCAGAGCCGGACGGGCCACAAACGACCACCACTTCGCCCTTGGCGACACGGGTCGTGCAGTTGGTCAGCACTTGAAAGTCACCGTACCACTTGGACACATTATCAATGGTTATCATGGGGAATTCCGAAGATTCAGCGGATGATGGCGATGCGGGACTGCAAGTACTTGACCAGCCGCGACAGCGCAAAGCAGATGACGAAATAGACCACGGCCACGGTGGTGTACATCTCGACCGGACGGAGATCGCGCTGGGTGATCTTGTCGGCGGCGCCGAAGAAGTCGGTCGCGCCGATGGCGTACACCAGCGACACATCCTGGAACAGCACGATGGTTTGCGTCAGCAGCACTGGCAGCATGTTGCGGAAAGCCTGGGGCAGCACCACCAGCCGCATGGTCTGGCTGTAGGTGAAACCTAGCGCGTAGCCGGCGGCCACCTGGCCGCGCGGCACGGACTGGATGCCCGAGCGGATGATCTCGGCGTAATAGGCGGCCTCGAAGATGGTGAAGGTAAAGTAAGCCGAATTGTCGGCGCCGATGGGGATCAGCCGACCAGTCAGCGACTGCAACAACAGCGGCAGGATCAGGTAAACCGCCAGGATCACCTGCACCAGCGGCACGCTGCGGAAAAAATTGATGTAGGTGGCGGCGAACCACCGCAGCGGCCACAACGCCGACAGCCGCATCAGCGCCAGCAGGGTGCCGAGCAGAATACCGCCCGCCATGGCGGTGAAGGTGACCTGAATCGTGTAGCGCAGACCTTCGGCCAGAAAGCGCCAATTGGTGGTGATGGTCGAGAAATCGAAATCTCCCATGATCACTGGCCTCCCTGGCCGCCAGCGATCATGCCGGGCACTCGGCTGCGCTGCTCAATCCAGACGAACAACCGGTTCGTGGCGAAGGCCACCAGGAAATAAGCCAGGGTGATGACGATGGTGATTTCGAGCACCTGCGAGGTTTTCTCGATGATCTGCTTGTACTGGAAGTAGAGTTCGAGAATGCCGACCGCGTAGGTCACCGCCGAATTTTTGTAAACGTTCATCGCTTCCGAGGTCAGCGCCGGCAGCACGATACGGTAGGCCATGGGCAGGCGGACGTAGCGATAGGTCTGCCATTCGGTGAAGCCCAGCGCCAGGCCGGCGAAACGCTGGCCGCGCGGCAACGCGTTGATGCCGGCCTTGACCTGTTCGGCGATACGCGCCCCGGTGAACAGGCCCAAGCCGACGACGGCGGTCACGAAGTAGGGCAAATCCTGCTTCATCCAAAGGCCGATGTTCGGCGGCACCAATTCAGGCAGGACGAAGAACCATAGGAAAAGCTGGACGATCAGCGGGATATTGCGGAACAAGTCCACGTAGGCATCGCCGATCACGGTCAGCCAGCGGTTGGGCGTGGTGCGCATGACGCCGAACATCGAGCCAAGCAGCAGGGCGATGGCGAGCGCGGTCAGCGAGACGGCCACCGTCCAACCCAGACCGGACAGGACCCACTGGTAATACTTGAGGCCGTCATCGGCTTCCTGGAAAAAAAACAGCCAATCCCAATGGTAGTTCATCGGCGATTCCTGAGAAGCTGTGGAAAGTAATTCAATTGATGGGGCACCCACTCGACGGCAGACTGGTCAAAATCGCCCATGAGCGGTGTTCCGCGCCAACGAATACATTGATTTGACGGCGATTTGACGGCATCAATCGCGAGGCGACCTCCAGGAGACGGCCTCTAAGCAGCGGATAACCACCGGGGGCGGGATACGCCCTCGGTGCGATCAGCGGCTTATTCCACGCCCTTGTCCGTCGGTGTCGCGAAGGCTGCTTTCAGGGCGGGGTTCATCGGGAAGTTGAGATTGACGCCGTGTGGCGGGATAGGGTTCAGGAACCACTTGGTGTACAACTTTTCCGCCTCGCCCGACTTCATCAGGCCAACCAGTGTCTTATCCACCAACGCCTTGAACGGCGCATCGTCCTTGCGCAGCATCACGCCGTAGGGTTCGTCGCGCAGCGACGGGCCGACGATGGCGAAATCGCCCGGATTCTTGGCGTTGGCGATCAGACCAGCGAGCAGGATATCGTCCATGACGAACGCGGCGGCGCGGCCGCTTTCCACCATCAGGAAAGAGTCGGCGTGGTCCTTGCCATAGAGGTTCTTGACATCAATGGTTTTGCCCTTTTCGTTCTGCTTGATCAGCCCGTCGGACGTAGTGCCGGTGGTGGTGACGACTGGCTTGCCGTTGAGATCGCCTATGTCCTTGATGCCGGAGTCCTTGCGCACCGCCATGCGCACGCTGGTGATAAAGTAGCTGACGCTGAAACCGACCTGCTGCTGGCGAGCCACGCTGTTGGTCGTGGAGCCGCATTCAAGGTCGACCGTGCCATTCTGCATCAACGGGATGCGGTTCTGCGACGTGACCGGCTGGTATTTGACTTGCAGGTTGGGCATCTTCAGCTCTTTCTTTACGGCATCGACGACCTTGGCGCACAGGTCCATCGCGTAGCCGACCGGCTTTTGTTCCGCGTCCAGATAGGAGAATGGGATGGAGGATTCGCGGTGGCCCACCGTGATGGCGCCGGAATCCTTGATCTTCTGCAGCGTGCCCGTCAACTCGGCGTGGGCAGACGCGGCCATGCCGACAGCAGCCAGACACAGGGGGAAGGCAATGAAGGACTTGCGCATGAACAACCTCCAATCGTGATCCTGAACCAGGGAAGAACGCGATAGAACTCATAAAGAATCGCACAAAATCAAGCATACCGCATTAGCATCGACTCCCGTTTCAATACCAATCCCTCGGATCGTTTCAGAGGCAAGACGCGGTCAGCGTCGAGCTGTTTACCGTAGTTGCCTTGGCATCGAACGGATTTTGGTTGGAAAGATCGGGCGACGGGATGGCATGGGAACCAGAGGGTTCTGAACAAACCGAGCCGCCCGCTCTCCAAGCGGATTGTTCACTCCAAAACTTTTAAAGTACCTCTATGTCGACCCAAACGCCCAAGACCACTTATCTCAAGGACTACGCGCCGCCCGCCTACCACATTCCGACCGTTGACCTGCGGTTCGAGTTGGGTGAAGACCACACTCTGGTTCATTCCCGCCTGACTGTGATCCGCGCCCAATCCACGCCCGTCGGAACGCCATTGGCGCTGGATGGCCAGCATCTGGAACTCATCGCGCTGGAACAGAACGGAACCCCGCTTGCCGCCGACCGCTATCGGGTGGATGCCAACCACCTGACCCTGCTCGATCCACCCGCCGAGTTCGAATTGGCGGTGGTCACCCGCCTTCGACCCCAGGACAACACCGCCTTACAGGGTCTTTACCGGTCCAGCGGCAATTTCTGCACCCAGTGCGAGGCGGAAGGTTTTCGCCGGATCACCTATTTCCTCGACCGACCCGACGTGATGGCGGTATTCACCACCACCTTGATCGCGGATCAAGCCCGTTATCCGGTACTGCTAGCCAACGGCAATCCGGTCGCCAGCGGGGCGCTGGACGACGGGCGCCACTGGGTGAGATGGTACGACCCGTTTTCCAAACCCTGCTATCTATTCGCTCTGGTCGCGGGTCATTTACAGTTTATCGAGGATCGGTTCGTCACCCGCTCCGGACGCACGGTGACGCTGCGCATCTACGTCGAGCCGGCGAATATTGGCCAATGCGATCACGCCATGTACTCGCTCAGGCAAGCGATGGCCTGGGACGAGCAGCGGTTCGGGCTGGAGTATGACCTGGACCTGTACCAGATCGTCGCGGTCGGTGATTTCAACATGGGCGCCATGGAAAACAAGGGCCTCAACATCTTCAATACCAAATACGTGCTCGCCAAGCCGGAGACCGCTACCGACGCCGACTATCAGGGCATCCTCGGCGTCATCGGCCACGAATATTTCCACAACTGGACCGGTAACCGGGTCACCTGCCGTGACTGGTTCCAGCTCAGCCTCAAGGAAGGGCTGACCGTATTCCGCGATCAGGAGTTTTCCAGCGATCTCGGCTCGCGCGGGGTCAAGCGCATCGAAGATGTGCGCGTGCTGCGCGGCAGTCAGTTCCCGCAGGACGCTGGGCCGCTGGCGCATCCGATCCGCCCCGACGCCTACATCGAAATCAATAACTTCTACACCGTCACCGTTTACAACAAGGGCGCGGAAGTGATCCGCATGATGCAGACCCTGCTCGGCCAGGATGGCTTTCGGCGCGGGATGGACCTTTATTTTCAGCGTCACGACGGCCAGGCGGTAACCTGCGATGATTTCGTGGCGGCAATGGCCGACGCCAACGACGCCGATCTCGGTCAGTTCAAACGTTGGTATCACCAGGCCGGTACGCCGGAACTGACCGCCAGCGATCATTACGATCCCACCACCCGCCGCTACACCCTGACGATCCGACAATCCTGCCCACCGACACCCGGTCAACCGCGGAAGGAACCATTCCATCTTCCCTTGGCGCTGGGCCTGCTGGACACCGAAGGTCGCGACCTGCCGCTGCGCCTGGATGGCGAGGATGAACCAGGGGAAACCACCCGGATACTGGAACTGCGCGATCTGGAGCACACGTTCTGTTTCGTCAACATCCCGGTTCGTCCGGTACCTTCACTGCTGCGTGGTTTTTCCGCGCCGGTGAAGATCGACGGCGCCGAGAACGACGCCGATCTGCGCTTTCGGTTGGCCCACGACAGCGATGACTTCAACCGTTGGAACGCTGGACAAACCCTGGCAATCCGCACCATTCTCGCGCTGGTCCAGGAACGCCGTTTAGGCGGGACATGGACGCTGCCGGAATCCTTCAGCGCCGCGTTTGGCCAAGCACTGACCTCAGACGCTGATCCCGCGTTGCTGGCGCAGGTATTGATCCTGCCCAGCGAAAGCGACCTCGCCGAACAAATGGATGTGGTGGACGTGGACGGGATTCACGCCGCGCGGTGTTTTGTCCGGCGGATTTTGGCGGAGCGGTTGCAAGAACCGTTGTTGGCGATTTACCAAACCCTGCACCGCCAGGAACGTGACGGTTACCATATCGACGCTGCCGCCATGGGGCGGCGCGCGCTGAAGAACGTCTGCCTGGATTACCTGATGCAACTCGGCGATGCGGCATTGCGCGCGCGCTGCCTGGAACAGTTTCACACCGCTAGCAACATGACCGACGAACTTGGAGCGCTGGCGGCACTGATTCATGATGAGAGTTCGGAGCGGACCGAGGCGCTGGCGGCGTTTTACGCCCGCTGGCGACATGAGGCGCTGGTGGTGGACAAGTGGCTGACCCTGCAAGCGATTTCCCGTCTGCCTGACACGCTGACCGTCATCCGGGGCTTGATGACCCACGAGGCGTTCAATCTCCGCAATCCCAACAAGGTCCGGGCGCTGATCGGCGCGTTCTCCCAGGCGAACCCCTGGCATTTTCACGCCGCCGATGGCAGTGGCTATACTTTCCTGGCCGACCGGATTCTGGACCTGAATGCCTTCAATCCCCAGATTGCCGCGCGATTGATGACCGCGTTCACTCGCTGGCGCCAGTACGACCCGATACGCCAGCAGGAGATGCGCACGCAACTGGAACGCATCCTCGCCGCGCCGGAACTGTCGCCGGATGTCTACGAGATCGCCGCCAAAAGTCTGGGATACGAAAGATAAGGGTTCCGCTGGAGTTGCTGCACTGCAAAATTCTGGTTGACTCCGGTCGTTGCGGGATGCAAAATGTGCAAAGCAATGCTGCATTGCACAATGCGTCTTTAACCCCATGAGTCAGGAGAGTAAGTAAAATGGCTAACAATCCCTTCAACCCGTTCGCCAATGTAGATTTCGCCAAGTTCGACCTGAGCAAATTCGATCTGACGAAGATGCTGGGTGACGTCAAAATCCCCGGCTTCGACATGGAAGCTATCATGGCGGCTCAGCGCAAGAACATCGAGGCGCTGACCGCCGCCAATCAGACGGCGGTGCAAGGCATGCAGGCGGTGGCGCAACGGCAAGCCGAGATTTTGAGCCAGGCCATGAGCGAGGTGTCCTCCATCGCCCAGCAACTGGCGGGCAGCGCGAGCAACCCGCAGGAAATGACCGCCAAGCAGACTGAACTGGCTCGCAAGGCGTTCGAACAGGCGCTGGCCAACATGCGCGAACTGGCCGAAATGGTCAGCAAGTCCAACACCGAAGCGTTCGCCATCATCAACAAGCGCGTCACCGAGAGCCTGCAAGAACTCAAGGGCTTGGTCGTCAAGTAAGGTAGCGATTCGCGCTCCCGCTTACGGACAGGCCAACGCGGAACTTCCGTGATGGCCTGTCCGTTTCGTTTTTGAGCGCCCCACTGACGTGGAAGAGGCAACATCAGCTAAAATAAGAACGATCCAGCAAACCACCATAACGACGAGAGGAATACGCATGGCTGAGCAAAAGAAACCCGAAACCAAGCTGCCGGAAGTCAAAATGCCCGATCCGGCGCAGGTCGCGCAGCTTTTTTCCCATATCGCTGAAAAAAGTCAGGCTATTGTCAAGGAATTCCTGAATCGCCAGAAAAGCGATGGCATGCATGACTTACAGGATCAAATGGCGCTGGGCAAGTCATTCCTGGACCTGACCCAGAAGATTCTCAGCGATCCGGCCAAGCTGGCGCAGACCCAGATGGAGTTATGGAAGAACTATGTGGAACTGTGGCAAAAGGCCGTGCCGGCGCTGTTTGGCCAACCGATGGAAGCGGTGGTGCGCGAGCCGAAGGGCGACAAGCGCTTCAAGCACGACGACTGGCAGGATAGCGCCCTGTTCTCGTTCATCAAGCAGTCCTACCTGTTGACCTCCGGCGCGATTCAGGACATCGTCGCCAACGTCGAAGGCTACGACGACAAGACCAAGCGCAAGCTCCAGTTTTATACCCGTCAGTTCGTGGACGCGCTGTCGCCCAGCAACTTCGCGTTGACCAACCCCGAAGTGGTGCGGACCACCATCGAAACTGGCGGCGAGAACCTGATCAACGGCCTGAAGAACATGCTCGACGACATCGAGCGCGGCAAGGGCAAACTCAACATCCGGATGACCGACCTCAACGCCTTTGAACTGGGCAAGAACGTCGCCACCACGCCCGGCAAGGTCGTCTTTCAGACCGAGATGATGCAGCTTCTCCAGTATGATCCGAGCACGCCAGAGGTGTTCAAGAAGCCGCTGCTGATTTTCCCGCCGTGGATCAACAAGTTCTACATCATGGATCTGCGGCCCAAGAATTCCCTGATCAAGTGGGCGGTGGATCAGGGCTTCACCGTGTTCCTGATGTCCTGGGTCAACCCGGACGAAAAGATGGCCGAAAAGGCCTTCGACGACTACTTGAAGGATGGCCCGCTGGCGGCGCTGGACGCCATCGAGCAGGCGACGGGAGAGCGCGAGGTCAACGCGCTGGGTTACTGCCTGGGCGGCACGCTGCTGGCGGTCACCAACGCCTATCTGGCGTCCAAGGGCACGCCGCGCATCAGTTCCGGCACCCACCTGACCACCATGCTGGACTTCGCCCAGCCCGGCGAGTTGGAAGTCTTCATTGAGGAAGAGCAAATCGCCTCGCTGGAAAAGCGCATGGCGGCCAAGGGCTATCTCGACGGCAGCGAGATGGCGACCACCTTCAGCATGTTGCGGGCGAATGACCTGATGTGGTCGTTCTTCATCAACAACTACCTGCTGGGCAAGGACCCGTTCCCCTTCGACCTGCTGTACTGGAACTCGGATTCGACCCGGATGCCGGCGAAGATGCACAGCTTCTATCTGCGCAACATGTACCAGCACAATCGGTTGGTGCAGCCAGGCGCCATTTCCCTGCTGGGCACGCCGATCGATCTGACTCAGGTCAAAATCCCGACTTACTTCTTGTCGGCCATTGAAGACCACATCGCGCCCTGGAAGTCCAACTACGCCGGCAGTCTGCAATTCAACGGTCCGGTGCGGTTCGTGCTGAGCGGTTCCGGCCATATCGCCGGCCCGATCAATCCGCCGTCCGCCAACAAGTATTTTTACTGGACCAATCCCAAGCAGGTCGCCGATCCGGATGAATGGCTCAAGGATGCCAAGCAGACCGAAGGTTCGTGGTGGCCAGACTGGTACAAGTGGCTGAGCAAGAACTCGGGTGAGAAAATCCCTGCCCGGGTGCCAGGAACCGGCAAGTTGCCAGTGATCGAAGATGCGCCAGGTGCCTATGTGAAGGCGCGGTTAGTCAAATAATGGCATCGCCCTCCCCGGCGGGAGGGCAGCGACAATCAACGGCCAGCGTGCAAATGCTGGCCGTTTTTGTCATGATTTGTCATGATGACAACCGTTATGTCGCAACGAGAGCAAAGTAATCATGAGTAAATTTGTCGAGTGGTCCAACGAACTCAGCGTCGGCATCGAGGAAATCGATGCCCAGCACAAGGTGTTGGTGGACTTATTGAATGAGATCCACGACGCGATGCGGCAAGGACGCACGGTGCAGACCACCAAGGACATCATCGATCGGCTGGGTGAGTACACCCGCGTTCATTTCGCGGTCGAAGAAAGTTTGATGCGCATCCTGCACTATCCGGATTATGAACGACACAAGGAAGAGCATGACGAACTTATCGCGCAGTTGACCGACATGCATGCCAAGTGGGAAAAAGGCAAGGGCGCCATCGGTTTCGAATTGGCCCACTTTCTCAAGGCCTGGCTGACCGAGCACATCATGGAGGGAGACAAGCGGTATAGCGCTCATTTTCTGGCGCAGGGCATCCGGCCGGAACTGGCTAAACCATCTTGGGTGAAAAAGCTATGGGGGGCCATACACTGGGGTTCGCGAGCGACGGAGGACGCGGCGTTCATCAAGGCGGTTTCCTAATCGGTACCGGCTCGTGGGGCCTCACCGCATCCCCAACATCTTGGGTCAACCCAGCGAGTAAAGATGGCTGAAAAGGCTTCCGACGACGACTATCCGAAGGCTGGTCCGCGAATATGGACTGAGGGTTCGTGGTAGCCGGACCGGATGGCTAACAAAAACTCGGGCGAAAAATACCCGCCCGGGTGCCATGAACCGGCAAACTGTCGGTGATCGGAAATACGCCGAGCTCCTCGCGAAGACACGGTTGTCGAATTAATGAACCACTCTCCCCCGTAGGAGGGTGAAGGTGATGACAATTACCGTGCAAATAGTGGCCGTTTTTGTCATTATAGCAACCGTTATGTCGCAATGAGGGCAGCGCCATCATGAATAAATTCGTCGAGTGGTCCAACGAGCTCAGCGTCGGCATCGAGGAAATTGACGCTCAGCATCAGGTGCTCGTGGATTTGCTAAACCAGATTCACGACGCCATTCAGCACCGCCACGGAGCCGAAGCTACCCAGAACATCGTCGAGAAACTGGGGGAATATACCCGGGTCCATTTCGCGGTCGAAGAGAGTCTAATGCGTATCCTGCACTATCCAGAATACGAGCAGCACAAGATTCAGCATGACAGACTAATTCAACAACTGGTTGATTTAAGTGGCAGACTGAATGCGGGCAAAGCAGTGAGTTTTGAACTGGCTCATTTCCTCAAGGTTTGGTTGACCAAGCACATCATGGAAAACGACAAGCGGTACGCCCCGTATTTTCTGGAACAGGGGATCAAACCGAAGTTGGCCAAACAATCCTGGGTAAAAAAGCTGTGGGGGGCCATGCATCGGGATTCATGAGCGGCGGAAAACACGCATAAAGGCTATCGTTCGATCGGCTCGCTCGCCAGCACCCCCAAAAAACTTCTCCCCAGCATTACAGCATCGGGATCGCGACGGGACGTGCTTCTTCCCGCGCCAGCCGCACCGACTCCGGCAACCGCGCCACCATGGCGATAGGCAAATGATCCGAAAATGTGTACTCCAATACCGCAACCTGTTCGACCGCGATAGAGGATGACACCAGAATGTGGTCCAGTTGGCGGCTCGGCTGCCAACTGGGGAAAGTGCGCAAACCCGGAGCCGGTTCGCGTAAACGCGCTGTTTCCACCAGCACCGCCATTTCCGGACTGTCCGAATCGCAGTTGAAATCACCCATCAGGATGACATGGCGGTAATCGCTGACCTGCTCCGCCAGAAAGCCAATCTGCCGCAACCGGCCACGCCGGCCCAACGCCATATGCAGGATCAGCACATGCAGCGCGTCCGGTCCAGTCCCAAACCGAACCTCCAAGACACCGCGGCCCGGCAACCCCGGCAGCTTGTGTTCGGCGATGGCGTCCGGCTGAATCCGGCTCAGCAACGCATTACCGTGTTGGGAGATCATCCCGATCTTGCGGTTGGACTGGTCGAACACATGTGCGAAATTAGCCTGATCCGCCAGATATTTCACCTGGTTGACGAAACCGCTGCGCAGGCTGCCGGCGTCCACTTCCTGCAAACCGACCAGGTCGTAGTCGGCCAGAACGCGCGCGATACCGTCGAGATTGCTCATCCGCGATGGCACCGGCACCAGATGCCTCCAACTACGCGTCACGTACTGTGAGTACTTGTGGGTGGTCAGCCCACTTTGGATGTTATAGCTGAGCAATCGCAGGCGGTGCGGCGCGGCGGAATCGGTCATCGCGCTTGAGCCCCTTAACCTTGCGGCGCGGCGGGCTTGGCGCTCAGAAAATCCACCACCTCGAATATCCGGGACGAGCGTACCTCGTACTGGCCATCCACGATCACCGTCGGCACGCCGTGCACGCCGTAACGCTGGGCCAGTTGATTGCCGCGCCGTAACTGGGTCTCGGTCTGGAAGGATTGGTAAGCCTTGCGAAAGGCGTCCTGGTCTACGCCATGCGCGGCGAAAAACGCCGCCAGTTCGTCTTCACTGCCCAGTCGACGCCTTTCCCGGTGGATGGCGTCAAACAATGGCTGGTGCAGTTTATCCAACACTCCCAGCGCCTCGGCGGCGTAATAGGCGCGCGCGGTGGGTTCCCAACTCGCGCCGAAAGCGACCGCGATCCGCGTGAGCGTTACATTTTCCGGTTTGCGCTTGAGCCAATCCTGCACGGTTGGCTCCAGGTCATAACAATGCGGACAGGTGTACGAAAAAAATTCGATCACTTCGATTTTGTCCGGCGCGCTGGGCGGCATCGGTGTCGGCAGGCGCACGTAATCCTTGCCCTCCTCGAACGCGGGCGGCACGGGTGGATCGGCGGCGCGAACAGCGGCCAACGGCAACAGGCAGGCCAGCACCAGCAGCAGGCAACGGAGCGAAGGCGACATAGCAACGAAATCCTCAAGGTTCGGATGATGAAAACAGGGTGCGGCGGCGCGGCCTAGAGCGTACCGTAAGAGTGTAACCCGGATAAAAACATGTTCACGCCCAGGAAGGCGAACAGGGTGACGAGCAGGCCGACGATGGCCCACCACGCCATCGGCGCGCCACGCCAACCTTTGGTCAGCCGCAGGTGCAGCCAGGCCGCGTAGTTCAGCCAGACGATCAGCGCCCAGGTTTCCTTGGGATCCCAGGACCAGTAGCCACCCCACGCTTCCGCCGCCCACAGCGCGCCAAGAATGGTCGCAATGGTAAAGGCGGCGAAGCCCAGGGCGATGGTTTTGTACATCATGTCGTCCAGCAGTTCCGATGGCGGCAGCATCGTAGCCAGCAGGCCATCGGGACGGTGGGTTTCGGCGCGCTGGCGCAACAGATACGCCACACCCACCATCGCCGCCAGGGCGAAGGCGCCATAGCCGATAAAATTGGCCGGCACGTGGATCTTCATCCAATAACTTTGCAGGGCTGGAATCAGCGGCTGGATGTGATGCGCCTCACGATCGAAGGTGTACCACAGCAGAAAAGCGACCGCCCCGCTGATCGCCAGTAAGGCAAAGCCACCCAGGGCGCGGGTGCGATGCCGGTCTTCGTAAAACAAATACAACAGCGCGGTGATCAACGCGAATAGGATGAACACTTCATAGAGATTGCTGACTGGAATGTGGCCGATGTCGGCACCCAACAGATAGGACTCGCGCCAACGCACCAGCAGGCCGGTCATTCCCAGCACGGTGGCGCTCCAGGTCAGGACGGTGGCGGTCTTGCCGACGAATGTAGAGCGACCGAACAGAGCAGCGAAATAGACGAGGGTCGCCAGCACATACAGCGCGCTCATCCACATGAACGCCGCCTGGCTCTCCAGAAAATATTTGAGCAGGAATGCGCTCTTGCGCAGTTCGTAGTCCGCGCCATATCGCCACAGCGCCAGCAGCGCCAGCAGCGCCACCGCCAGGACGAACAGTCGCGCCGGCTTCCAGTACCATCCCCAGGCGACCAGCGCCAAGGCGCTGCCGAACAGGATGGCGACTTCGTAGCTGTCCATTTGAAATTGGTAAAACCACCAGGCGCAGCCCGATCCCGCCACCGCCAGCAGCGTCCATAGCCCATCCCACACCGTCAGCCGACGCCACCAAGACGGTTGTTCCCACTGGTCGAACATCGCTTCGCGCATTACCGTCATTGCCGATCCGCCTCTCTCATCTGCGTGCATGGTTACCGAAGAAAAGCAACCGCTTACTCCCCTTTCCCATCAGCGGAAGAGGGGTTGGAAGTGAGGGTCGTACATTCCATCACCGTCTCCTCACGTCGGGATTCCGGCGCACCCAACCGCCGCGTCAGCGCGGCCTCCAGCGCGGCAAACTCGCGGGCGAATTCCGCCTGGCGGCGATTGCCCGTGCCAGCGAGGATCAACCGCGAACCGTTCTCCTCATCCGCGATCCAGGCCCACAATCGACGATGCGAAGTATAAAACAGGATAAAAACGCCAACGCTGAGCAGCATGAAACCGGTATAGACCATGCTGGTCGCGCCGCCATGAGTTACCTGCAAGCCAGACGCCTCCACCTGCTGGAATCCGGTGAGTTGCAGATAAAACGGCGAGCCGTAACCCGGCAATACAGCCAAAGCCGACAAGGCGTCATTGAAAAATGCTTCCTCGCGCGCGCCCACGCCCTGCTCCAGGTTCACCCCCTCCGCGCGCAGCACTTCCAGGAAAACCTCGGCCAGGGTATCGCGCAGAATCTCCAGATAGAGCCTGGTCGCTTCCTGAAGCCGGTCGGCGGGCACCACCGCTTTAGCCCGCTCCATCACCGCCGCGAACCCGCCCTGGACAAACAGCCCCACCAAATTCAGACGCACCAGGCTCAAATCGTGCTGGATATCGGGATTTCCATCCAGGGTCGGCGCGTGCGCCAGCAGCGCGCGCAACCCCGCCTCGTCGCGCAGTTTGGCGTTGAAGCGCAGGAAGCGGTCGAGACCATTCTTCGCATCCGCCGGGATATGCAGATAGGTAAAGTTCTCGCCCGGCCCAGCCCGGACGCCGCTGACGAAAAACCAACGGTCCTCCAATTGGATCGGCGCCATGTAATTGACGTACTCGCGCGCCTCGCCAGTGGCATCGCGCAGCTTGAATCCGACGCTGGGGCCGAAATTGCGGAATTTGCGGTCGCCGGGCTGAGCGTCGGGTTCCGGCTGCAGATTGAACACCCGAAATTCGGTCAGTTCCAAATCGAGGGGACCGGTGAGACCAGCGACCTTGAGCACGCCGCCGACTTCACCATTCACGTCGACCGGTTCCAGTCGGCTAACGGCCAGCGGCCAGACCCGCAGTTCCAGTTTGGAGCCGCCGTCGCCGAAATCGGACTGGTAGATCGAGTAACCGCGATAGGTCAGCGGATGATTGACCCGGATGGTGGCATCCAGCGGCTGGTCGCCCAAGTGCTCTTCATCGTGGATACGCACCTGACTGACGAAGGACTTGGGTTGGCCGGTGGCGTGGTACTCGACCTGAAAATCCTTGAGTTCGATGGCGAACGGCAGTTCCTGCACCACATAACCGTCGCGCAACCGCAAGAATACGAAATTGGCCGCGCGGCCCTCGGGCAGCATGATGTTGCCACGAAACGCCGGAATCGCGCCGGGCGCCAGCCGGCTGGCCGCCGGCACGTCGCGGGCGGCCAATTCGCGGGTTTCGACCGTGATCGCACCGCGCCATTCCTTCAGCTTCAGCCACAGATTACCGTCCAGGAGGCCGCCGATTCCGATCACCACCACCGCCGCGTGGGTCAACAGATAGCCCAGCCGTTGGTAGCGACCCTTCATCGCCGCCGCGACCTGATGGTCGCCATGGTTCTGAATCCGCCAGCGGTAGCCGCCCGCTCGAAACGCGCTGGTGATTTCCGCGAGTACGTCGGCGGACACCCAACCCGGTAAGCGCCATTCGGCGCGCTGGTGAAAACCGCGCAGCGATTCCAGTCGAACCTGCGTGCGGAACCGCATCATCTCCCGCATCATGCTGGGAACTTGACGGTACAGGCAAACGCCGGTGGAGAGAATGAGGAATCCCAGGATGGCCACAAACCAGCCGGCGCCATACACGTCGTATAGCCCCAGGCGGTCGAAAGCTTCGAACCAGAACGGCCCAAATTTGAGGACGTAGTCCGAATAGGGCTGGTTCTGCTGCAACACCGTGCCGATGATCGAGGCGACGGCCACCACCACCAGCAAGGTGATGGCGAGGTTCATGGAACCGAGAAATTCCAGCAACACCCAACCCAGGGTACGCCGCTGGGTGGGCCGGGGCGCGATGATCGGGTCGCTCACGGCGGGGGATCGAAGGTGATGGAAAGGTGGGAAGAGAGCAAACGGTTCTTATGACCCGGCTGGGCCGGATCCGTTCACCTCTCCGGTTGACGCGGGGCGCAAAAAAGGGTGGCCAGTTCTGGCCACCCTCATCAATCACACATCAGCGGTATCCAGCCCGGTTTGGCCGGGTTCTTATTGCAAGCCCTGCACGTAGGACGCCACCGCCTTGATTTCCGGGTCGGTCAGCTTGGCGGTAACACCGCGCATCATCTGGCCGGCGTCGTTGGCGCGTTCCATGGCGCGGAAAGCCTTCAACTGAGTCTCGACATACTCGGCGTGCTGGCCAGCCAGCGCCGGGAACTTGGCGGCCGGATTACCAGCCCCGGTGGCGCCGTGGCAGGCGGCGCAGGCCGCGACGCCACTGGTCAGATTACCGCCGCGGAAGAGAGCCTCGCCCGCCGGAGCCAGGGCTGGATCAGCCGCGCCGCGGGTGATCTGTTGCGACGAGAAATAGGCGGCCAGGTCTTCCATGTCCTGCGGACTCAGCGGCGCCACCATGCCGACCATGATCGCGTTGACCCGGGCGCCACTCTTGAATTCCTGCAACTGCTTGACCAGATAATCGGCGCTCTGCCCCGCCAACTTGGGGTATTGCGTTACGGCGCTGTTGCCATCCGCGCCGTGACAGGCGGCGCAGGTAGCGGATTTGGTTTTACCGGCGGTGGGGTCGCCAGCGGCCAGTGCGGCGGTCGCGGAACCGAGCAATGCGCACGTCGCGGCGATCACAACGAGTTTTTTCATTTTTAGAAGGCTCCTGTACGATGACGATATTCGGTTCAAGCGACCTGCCGCCGACGCGAAAAAAACGGCGCGGATCGGCGACCGAGCCTCGCTTGATCGCGGCGGAACCCCTGCGGGTTGTAGTGAACTCCGCCGTGCGAAAGCGACGGTTTTATATATCAGTTTTGGCCTTTGAGTTCAATGAAAAACCCCAACAAACTTACTCCTATCCCGGCAGCCAGCGCCGCCGCCATCCGCTACCGGAATGCCTGTTTTCTCAACAGTGTCCATTCGCTAGCGCAACTACCGCCCGACACGGGCCGGGAGGTAGCCTTCGCTGGCCGCTCCAACGCCGGCAAGTCCAGCGCTCTCAATGTTCTGACCAGCCAGCGGCAACTCGCCCGGGTCAGCAAAACGCCGGGCCGGACCCAGTTGCTCAATTTTTTCCAGATGGAACCAGAGCGTTATCTAGTGGACCTGCCCGGCTACGGCTACGCTCAGGTACCGGACGCCATTCGCCAGCACTGGCGGCTATTGCTGGAACGCTATCTGCGCGAGCGGCGCGCTCTGTGTGGTCTGATGCTGCTGATGGATATTCGCCATCCACTGACTCCCCTGGACCGCCAGTTGCTGGACAGTTGCGCCTATCGTCAGCTTCCCACCCACATCCTGCTGACCAAGGCCGACAAGCTCAGTCGCGGCGCGGCGCGGACGGTGTTGCAACAGGTGCAAAAAATGCTGAAAACCGACTATCCGAGCGCCAGCGCGCAATTGTTTTCGGCCATGACCCAGTTGGGGATGGATGAGGCCCACGCCCAACTGGACCAATGGTTGGGGTACTGACGCAACGTCAATGCCCGCGCGCCGAGGGTGGATCGGACAGCCTCCGCCACCCGCCCGCCAGTAGCCGCGCTTGCAACGTCTGGGTGATCAATTCGCCGATCCGCTCCAGAAACAGCGTGCCCATGCCCGGATGAAAGCGCCTGGCGTCACCGCTGCCCACCGCCAGCAAGCCGCGCCAGCCGCCGCCGCCCAGCGGAATCAGCGCCGCCGAGGCGGCCAGATGCGCGCCGTCGCCGAACAGAGCGGCGGCCTGTTCCGGACTCAACCGGCCACACTGGGGTCGGCCAGCGCGGAATACGGCATCGAACAGCCAGACCACATCCGGCCGCAGAAACTCCTCCACCGCGCTCAGTCCGGCGGTGGGCGGCATGGCCAGACACAAAGCGACGCCATCGGCCTTGAATTCATCGCGCAGAATCGCCTTGACACCGTGCAACAGTTCGTCCAACCCGCCCCGCGCATCCAGCAAACCCAGCGCCAGCCGCTGCACCCGTTCCGCCAACCGGTCATTGTCGCGGGCAATGGCGACCAGTTCCATCAGCTTGTCGCGCAGGCGCTGGCAATGCTCCCGCAGCAGGCGATTTTGATATTCCAGCAGCGACACCGCCGGCCGGCAGGGATGCGGGATGCGCAGGTTCTCCGCCAGTTCGGGGTAATGAGTGAAGAAATCTGGATGATCGCGCAGGTAATCCACCACCATCGGTTCAGGATCCAACACTTCCCATTCTTCGCTCATCACTCGATCCACCCTTCGAACACCGTGGTCGCCGGCCCGGTGAGGGTCACCGACTCACCCTCGCCAGCCCAGTGGATGCTCAGCTCGCCACCGGGCAGTTCAACCCGGACGTTCGGCCGCAGCATACCCCACAACCGCCCCGCCACCAACGCCGCGCAGGCACCGCTACCGCAGGCTAGCGTCTCGCCGGTTCCTCGTTCGAACACCCGCAAACGGATGTGGTCCGACGCGATGATCTGCATGAAACCGACGTTGGCGCGCTGGGGAAACCGGCCATGCCGTTCCAGCAGTGGCCCCAAGTGCGCGACCGGGGCGTGCTCCACGTCATCCACCAGCAACACCACATGCGGATTGCCCATGGACACCACGCCTACTTCCAGTTCCACCCCATCGGCGGCGATGGGATAGCGGGCGGCGCGCTCGGTGGCGAAAAAGGGGATATCCGCCGGTTCCAGCCGGGGTTGGCCCATGTCTACCGCTACTTGTCCTTCTGGTTGGAGCCGCAACCGCAACAGACCGGCGGCGGTGATGACGCATAGTTCGTCTTTTTCGGTCAACCCGTGGTCGCGGACGAAGCGGGCGAAACAGCGGGCGCCATTGCCGCATTGTTCCACCTCGCCACCGTCGGCGTTGAAAATGCGGTAACGAAAATCGGCGTCGGGGCGGTCGGACGCTTCCACCAGCAACACCTGGTCGCAACCAATACCGAAATGGCGGTCGGCCAGTCGGCGAATGCGCGCCGCATCCGGTACCACGGTCTGATGGATCCCGTCGATCACCACGAAATCGTTGCCAAGCCCGTGCATTTTGGTGAAGTTCAGTTTCATGGCGGTCAATTCTAACAACGATTCGGGCAATTTTCAGGCGGTCAGCGGACGCAAGGCTTCACGCCCGAAACCGTTGCGTCAGCCGTCGCAAGCAGCGCACTCGTTCGGGTGGCGCGACCGGACCGTAGCGCAACACTGCATACAGGCGCGCGATCTCCCAAACGGATTCCGCCAGTTCCGGGCGTTGCGCCACCACCCGACCCGCGAAATCCAACGGCCCTTCGGCCGCGCCGCGCGCCAGCCCGCGCCGGGCCAGCCGGGCGCAAAACCGTTGCCAGGCGCGCGCCACCGGATCGCGCGCCAACCGGCGCCGCCAGCGCCAACTGGCATACAGCGCGCCGAATCCACCCAGCGCGACCATCATCGCCACCGTCATCCCACCCCAGTCCACCGGGCCGAACCCCAGTTCCGACAAGAATTCCTTCTGTTGCTCGGGACCATAAGCCAACACCCACTCGTTCCAGGTACTGTTCAGGGTATCCCAACTCAGGGCCAACTGACGCAGCCATTCGCTATTACCACCACGCCGCGCCAGAAACGGCAGGATACCCATATCGGGCAAGGCGGCGTAAAGCCCCTGTTGGACCCGGTTCGGGGCCACCGCGCCGGTCGGGTCCACCCGCACCCAGCCGCGCCCTTCCAGCCAGACCTCGGCCCAGGCGTGGGCGTCGGACTGGCGGACGATCAGATAACCGCCCAGGGTGTTCATCTCCCCACCCTGATAACCGACCACCACCCGCGCCGGCACGCCCGCCGCTCGCATCAGAAACACGAACGCGCCGGCGTAATGCTCGCAGAACCCCTGCCGGGTACGGAACAAAAAATCGTCCACGATCTCACCGCCCAGCAACGGCGGCGTCAGGGTGTAGTAAAACGGCTGCTCGCGGAACAGGGCCAGCGCGGACTTCACCAGCGCGTCGGGTTGAGGATCGCGCTGGCGCCAGTCCGCCGCCAACGCCCGGGCACGCGGGTTGCCCCGCAGCGGTAATTGCAGGCTCCGGCCTCGTTCCATCACCGTCAGCCCTCCGGTTCGATAGGCCGGATACGACCGCATTTCGTAGCGGTATACCTCATTGACCGGCTGATCGCGCAGCAGTTGAAACGAGGGAGTCATCCTGACGCGTGGCGGCAGGCGGGCAGGCAAATCCAGCGCGAACAACCAACTCTTGTTGCTCGGCTCCAGGGTCACCGCGTAGTCGACCGCCGCGCCTTCCGGGACAAAGGGCATCGTGGTTTGGGCCGGCGGCTCTTCGGGGCGGGTCCAGCGCCGGCCATCGAAATGCCACAGCACCAGCCCGCGCCAATAACGCTGGTTCGGTGGTGGAACCGCGCTGGCGAAGCGGGCGCGAAACGCCACCTTATCGGACAGACTCAACTCGCTGATCGTGCCGGGCGCCATCTGGTCGGACAAGCCGATGCGGCCTTGGTAAGCGTCCTTGGGCAACCCCCACAGCGGGCCGGGAATGCGCGGGAACAGCACGAACAGGATCAGCATCACCGGAACCGCCAGCAGCGCCATTTGCCCCGTCAAGCGGAGCGGGGCGAACGCGGTCAGACCAACGTGCTGCGGATGGATCAATACCTGAGCGGTCAGCATGACGACGATAACCGCCAACAGATAGACCACTCGCGGAATTTCCTGGCTGTAGAGCAAGTTGCTCATCACCAGCAGATAGCCCAGGAACACCAGCACCACGCCATCGCGCAGCGTGCGGGATTCCAGCAGCTTGCAGGCCATCATCGCGGTCAGCAGCGCCACGCCGGCGTCACGGCCAAACAGGGTCCGGTGGTCGATCACCACCCCGATCCCAGCCAGCGTGGCCACGAGCAACAGCAGCCAGCGCGGCGGCAACGCCCACTTCCGAAACACCAGCAACCCGCGCCAGCCCACCAGCACGGCAACCAAGACGGTCAGCCAGATCGGCAACTCCTCGGCCTGGGGCGCGACCGCCAACACCAACGCGGTTAACAACCACGTCAGCGCTGGCGTGGTCAGCGGTTCAACCGGCGGTGGCGGGCGCTCTGGCCGGTTTTTCCGACTCCATGGCAGTCTCATGATGGCGAGGGATTCCTTCGACAGCGGTGAATAGCGCCAGCGTCTCCAAACAGCGGCGGCGGTGGGCGTCGCCTTGGGCGGGCGGAATACGCGCGCCCGGCAGCAACAAACCGTAGCGGCGGCCTTCGCTCTCGGCTTTCAACACCCATTGACAGAGTTGGCTCAACCGGGGTTCAACGCGGTCGTTTCCCAGCAGTCGCCAGTCTAGCCATAGTTCCGGACGGACCTGGTCGGTGAACTGCTTGACCAACAAGGGGCCACCACGGGTTGCGGCCTTCCAGGCAATGCGGCGCGGTGAGTCGCCAGGGGCGTAGAGCCGAAAACCGGCATAGTCCTCACTGCCCAACCCTTGTTCACCCAGTCCGCCGCCGGTGCTGTTCGGCAGCGCCGCCGGCAATGGCCGCCGGCCTCGGGGTTGCGGATAAACCAAACACGCTTGCTCGAATTCCACCCAACTCCACGCTTGCAACAACCCCAATGGATAACGGGTCAGCACCCGAATGCGCCCAGGCCGCAACCAACCGCGCCGTTCGGCCACTACCCGCAGAGTCACGACCGTCACGTCGCTGGCCAGCAAATCCGCGTAGCACGGCGGCTGGTCCCGCCATTGCAGAGCGATGCCGTGGCGCGGCCTGGGATCCGGGTTTCCCAGCCGAAAACTGAATCGCGCCTCCTGGCTGGCGAACACCGGTTCGGCGCCGCCGGAATCCACGACCAGCCCCAGCAGGTTGTCGTGCGCCTGCCACATGCTGTTCAACGCCACCGCCGCCAGCAGGAAAGTGAAGGCGAACCCCATGCTGTTGCTGTAGTTGATGGACCACAAGAACAGCAGGAACAATAGGGTGGCGAACGCATAGCCTTGCGCGGTCGGCAAGATATAGATGCGGCGGCGGGTCAGCCGGATCGGTTCGCTGGCTGGCCGCTGGCCGCGCATGATCCAGTTCTCGAACCGTTGTCGCAGCGTGCCCATGGTCCGGGATTCAGACCGGCAGAGCCACGGCGGCGCGCAGGCGTCCGACCAGATCGGCGGATGACTGTTCCAGGTGCTCGTCGCCGGGATACAACCGATGCCCCACCACCGCCGACAACACCGCCTGGACATCTTCCGGCAACACATGGCCACGCCGGTGCAACAGCGCCCAGGCGCGCGCCGCCCGCAGTAGAGCCAAACCGGCGCGCGGCGATAGACCCCCGCGAAACAGGCTGGACTGGCGCGAGAACGCCAGCAGACCCTGCACATAATCCAGCAACGGTGGCGCGGCATGAATGCCGGCCACCCGGATTTGCGCCTCGTGCAACTGAGCTGGCGTCAGACACACCGGCAACCGCGCCAGCACGTCGCGCCGATCCTCGCCTTCCAACAGCAACCGTTCCGCTTGCGCATCGGGGTAGCCTAGTTCAATTCGCATCAGAAAACGGTCGAGTTGCGATTCCGGCAACGGGAAGGTGCCGATCTGATAGGCGGGATTCTGGGTGGCGATGACGAAGAACGGTTCCGGCAGTTTGCGGGTTTCACCCTCGATGGTGACCTGCTTTTCCTCCATTGCTTCCAGCAACGCACTTTGGGTCTTGGGAGTAGCGCGATTGATCTCGTCGGCCAGAATCAGTTGCGCGAAGATGGGGCCGGGATGGAACACGAAAGTCTCGCGCTGACGTTCGTACACCGCCGCGCCGAGAATGTCCGCCGGCAGCAGGTCACTGGTGAACTGGATGCGCTGGTATTGCAAGCCCAGGCAACAGGCCAGGGCGTGCGCGAGAGTGGTCTTGCCCATGCCCGGCAAATCCTCGATCAGCAGGTGACCGCGCGCCAGCAGGCAACTCAACGCCAGGCGGATGGCGTGTTCCTTGCCGAGGATCGTCGTGCCAACCTGTTGAACTACCCGTTCCAGGCAATCTTCCACGAGCGCGGCCATGGGAGATCAGTCCTGTCGGCGCAGATCGCGCTTGAATCGTTTGAAGTTTTCCACGTAGCGGCCAGCGGATTGGCGTAATCCCACGATTTCCTGTTCGGTCAGCGCGCGCACGACCTTGCCCGGCGAGCCCATCACCAGCGAGCCGTCCGGGATCACCTTGCCCTCGGGGATTAGGCTGTTGGCGCCGATCAGACAGTTCTTGCCGATCACCGCCCGGTTCATGATCAGGCTCTTGATGCCGATCAAGCTATTATCGCCGACCATGCAGCCGTGCAGCATGGCCAGGTGACCCACGGTCACGTCGCGACCGATGGTGAGCAGGATGCCAGGATCGGTGTGCAGGATCGAACCGTCCTGGATGTTGGAATTTTCGCCGATGGTGATGAGGTCGTTGTCGCCGCGCACCACCGCGTTGAACCAGATGCTGGCGTTCTGCTTGAGCACCACCGAGCCGATCACGGTGGCGTTGTCGGCGATGAACCAGTCGTCGCCGTGGAATTCGACCTTGCGGTCGCCGAGGGAATAGATCACCGGGTTCTCCTGAGTCAGAACTGGGAACAACCCGGTCAGTATATAACGAGCAACGCCCAGAGTAGGGCGGATTACGCGGCGTGGGCAGGGCACTCGCGCTTTGCGCCATGTATTTTTATTGATATTTATCAATCAGTTGCAACATTAAAATATGACGCGCCAGCAGATCAATATTCAATATAAATCAAAATCGGCACATATTCGGCCTGACCCTGCTTCACCGCCGCTTCAATATCCGGACTGACGAAAAAGGTGCGTGCGGTGCTGATAGCGAGTCACGGCCTTGCCCTTGTGGCGCGGCACGATCTGGGTGGTCAAAAAATGGACCAATTCGACATCGGCCGGGGGCTCAAGCAGGTCATTTTCCAGGGCGGCCACCAGGGTGCGTGGCGCAGCGCAACCGGTGCCGATGAAAACATGCTGGCCGGGTCGAAATCAGCGCGGCGGCCGCTGGCGCCGAGATGATCTTGTCGCGATAGGGATGTAGCGCCGGATGCAAGGATTCGCATGTCATATCAAACACCGCTCTGTCTTGATGGAATCGGCAAGCCTCGCACCCGTCCCCGCTAGCTTGAATGCGCGACCGTTTCTTACAATGCGCACTCTAACAAACGTCCTCCCACCAGAAACTGACATAAGCTGACATCAGCCTGAAAAGGCTGAGAATGTTCTGTTAGCGTCCAATGAAAATAAATTGGCCCAAATACCGCGCCATGGCTACCAAGGTAGTCAGTAAAGAATGATAAATAGAAGGGTTGCCATACATCTCCACCGCCTTGGCGAATAAACGGCGGAGTTCAAGTTGACATTGATCCGATAGGCATTGGACATCATCTAAAATACGCCCTACCTCCTCGTGGTTCTCAGCATGAGAAGCGACCAGCGCAGCGGATGCGGCGAGATGGAATTTGGTATGCGCGCGCACCACCGCAGCGTATTCAGGCAGATGGTGGTACTGTTGACGCGCCTGTCCATTAATCCACTGACCAAGGATACAACGATCACTCCGTCTCGCCTCGGCGGCATCCAGTAGCTCACAGCCATCCCCGGAAAGAGTGTCGAGAACCCGTTGTTTCCAGGCATGATGAGCCTCAATCGCCTGCGAAAAATGGAGTCCGGCACATGCTGCTTCGGGCACGCCCTGACTCAAGGCAACCGGAGTTGCCTGATGGGCTGGATGGGGAGTGTGATCCTCATCCGGTTTCGATCCTTTTAACAACGGCGGCACAGCGGACACTGGTCACCTCCAAGAGAGGAGTGAAAAGCAACGCGATTTTATGCCAGCAAATACTCTTGGCGGCAGCAGTCAAATCAATTGATGAACATCCAAATAATAACAGGGTCTTTCTTTATCGCCGATGTCATGATACGACCCATCCCATTGGTGCATGGATTCAGCAATAAGATAAATGACGACAGCCGAAACAATCCATGTCATCGGTACCCCTGACTGAAGCAGGGCAAGGTGAAATACGCCACCGAACGCCGCAACCCAACCATAGGTAGTAAAAAAAGCTACGGGTAGTCGTATCCTCATAAGGTCTCGGAGCGCCCCACCGCCCGCACCGGTCAGAAAACCAAAGAAAGCAGCCATCATAATCAGGCTTAAGGTATTTTCCGCTCCCCACAGTACCGCTTTTTCCGCGCCGAGTGGAGCAAACACTGCCAGCGCCATTCGATCCGCGACATCCCAACACGCTTCACACTGTGCGCATACCTTGGGTTCCCATAGCAGAATCAGAAATAATCCCTGTCCAATCGCGATCCAATAGAAACGATCCGTGATCCAGAATAAACAGTTCGGTTCCAACCCTAGCAGCAAAGTACGAAAGGTTCCACCGCCCACCGCAGTGAGGAATCCACCGATAACCCCGGCGATCACGGCTGCCCCCGGACTGACCGGCTTGAATTGACGAAAGCTAACAAGGCCACCCGTGAAGGTGAAAATCGCTGTCCCAGCCAGGTCAGCGGCCATGCGGGGATTCTGGATTTGCCCCTCGAAAAATAGCCAAAAGGCCAAAAACAAGCAGCTCCCCACCATGGGAGAAGGATATTTCCGCCAAACAAGGTTGAAACGAAGGGTGGAACGGCGTTTTCGGATAATACTTGGCGTTGGATTCAGGTTTTGCTCCTGGCCAAGACTCTGATACATTGATTTTTCTCCCTACCGTACTCGAACCCACTCGGCGGTCCGGCCCCCTGAAATCCTTCGGGATCCGTGACGTGCCATCCTAACCTTACGGTGGTTCAGCTTTTGGCGCGGGATCAGCCAACTCCACGCTCATCTCACGATCAAGAACGTTAGCCCGCGTCTAGACAGGGCCGACTCTAACAAACGTCCCTTCGCCAGGAACTGACATAAACTGACATTGGCTTGAAAAGGCCAAGCGCGGCTTGTTAGAGTCCCGTTACCTCCCATAACCAGCCTTTGCGCCCAACCTGCCGATGACTGCTCTGCCGCGCGTTCTCGCCCTGTTGCTGTTTGCGGCTTGGGGGGCGTTCGCTGCGGCCACGCCGGTGGGACTGGCGCGGGTCGTGGACACACCACGCGATCCAGGTCTCGGTTCGCTCGCAGTGCTGGAGGATATCAGCGGGGCACTGGGACTAACCGAGGTGCTGGCGCTGCCACCGGAGCGCTGGCGGACGCTTGCGGGGCAGGCGCTCTCCTTCGGGGAATCGGCCTCGGCCTGGTGGGTACGCGCCACCTTGACCAACCCGGACCCATCGGCTCCGCGACGAATCCTGGAGGTGGATTGGCCCCATCTGGACTGGCTGGATGTCTATATCGTCGCCGACGGACGGATATTGGAGACGGTGCGGACGGGAGATCGACACCCCTTCGCTAGCCGGCCGCTGGATACCCATACTTTTGCCATCCCATTGGAGATCCCAGTGGGGGAAACCCGCACCGTTTTCCTGCGTCTAGCGATGGACAGTAAGTATCCCCCGGCAGAGCCGGGGGCTTTAGTTCGTGAGCCGCTCGAAG
>JAVMKI010000056.1:10027-16310 GCA_031732755.1 Candidatus Contendibacter sp. | reverse complement strand
GGTCAGACCTCCAGTTTGAGGGACTGATCGCCTGAAAAGTCGAACATCGCGTAATCTCTTACTTTTTTACTCGCCATGGCGATGGAGGTCCCCAAGGCAAAAAGCATGAACACAAGGCTACAGTATTTGATGAAGCGGGTTAGTGTTATCACAACAGCGCTCCTCTTTGTAAAGTTTCTGGTGTCTAAAATATATAAAATTAGAGGTAATTTTTCAAGATCGTGGCAAAAAATAGATGCGCGCACCTCGCGGTTGGAACAGCCCACCGGTAACGGTAGGGGTCGAATTCCCAAATCTGCTCGTGGATGGTGGCTCGCCAGATCGTCAAGTCGGCGTGACCGTTGCCATGGGTGGCTGCCCACTTGGGTTGAGCCAGGCCGCTAGAGATTTGCGGTCCAGGCGCTATATCACAATTCCGGTTTTGACTCTGAAGCCTGGATGAGGCTGGATGGTTGCCCGAACTTGTTGCTCAGAAATGCAGCGTGATTCAGGAACGAGCGGGCATCCTGAGCCGCTAAATCGTCTGACATTTCAGTGGCTTTGCGCTGGAGCACCGCCAGGTTTTCGTGTAGCAATTCGCAAGCGGTTTTCCCGTCGGCCAGCGCCTTTTTCGCCGCGAAATCTCGGGGAATCGCCATGAAACCCTCGATCAAGCCGGGCAGGTAGTCGAGCGCGATCCGTTTGGCGCTATGGGCGTCCCTGGCCGAAATGAAGCCGACGGACGCCTCCATCCGCTCGATCAGGCTTCGGACCTGCGCGCACAGTTCGGTAACCGATTGTTGCAGGGCGGAATCGAACAGGCCGCCGCGATTCTCGGTGACGATCCGCATGACCCGGTTGAGACTTTCATCCATGTCTTCCCGTTCCGCGGTGGTGCGCGCCACCGGACTGACCCAGGGTTCCCCCGCGCCCAGTCCATTCCAATCGCGGGAAAACGCCAGTCGGCCGATTTGCCAGCCCAACCCGTAACTACCCGCCACGATCAGTAGCCAGAAGGCGTCGATGATTCCGGCCAGCCGGGCCAGCAACGCCAGCGACGCCAGCCCCAGGCCGGTCAGATTGGCGGGCGAGGACAGGAAACCCGTCAGCGTTTCGGTCCAGCCGCCGCGTTTCATTGGTAGGCCCGGATTTCCCGAAAGATAGTCGGCAGCCGAACCTTGCGGGCGTCGAAGGTTTTGCCGTGGGTCAACCGGGCGACTTCTTCCAGTTCCCTAACGTTGCCTTCACCGTAAAGAATGGCGAATACTGGGATATCCCGCGTTGCTGGCCACAGCGCCCGCTGGAAGGCGGCCAAATCCATCCCCTCGTTAGATTGACCGTCCGTAAACAGGACCACTGAATATAAGTATCCTGGGTTCTTCGTCTTTTCCTCGGCAAGAAGCGTCAGCGCCGCCAGGGTGGCGTCATACAGACGGGTCCGGCCTTCCATTTGGAGCCCGTCGGCGTAATGGCGGATTTGGGCGAAGGTTTGGGCCTTGGCTTGATCGTCCGTCGGAATGTCGAATCGTTGTAGCGGCAGGAAGTTGGAGGCAAACGGCAGCATGATGACGCGCTCCCGGCTGGCCAGCCGCGCCAGCCGGCCAGTGATGGAGTCGTCGCTCCCAGCGAGAAAGTACAGGGAGTCAATCAGACCTTGCCGGCGACCCGCCTCGTTCATCGAACCACTGACATCCAGCACGAATACCGAGGCGATGGGCGTCCGAAACTGGTTCATGTAGGCATCGAGCAGGGCATCGGCCACCGCCCGGTCGGCGGTGAAGGGCAGTTCCACCAACAGCCGGTTGCTGGGGAACAGACTGGCGGTTTGCCGGGCGACCTCGGGATTGAGCGGACGGCGCAAGGTCTTTTCCACCAACCAGCGCTGCGCTTCCGCCCCTTTCAGATAGTCCACGATCTTGCCGTAATCCTCCCGCTTGGCGTCGTTGAGCAGGAGCAGTGGGTAATCAGCGGTCGCCACGCCTTCATGCGGGTAAATCAGCACCAGCGGTTCGCGCAGCTTGCCACTCTGGTTCAAAGACAGCAGCCAGGATTCGTAGTTGATGAAGGCGTTGATCTCCGCGCCCTGCTTTTCGATGAATCGCTCCGCCAGATAAGTCGAATTGTCGCCGACCAGCTTGTAGCCGGCCAGGAACTCGCGGACCCGATCCTTGCGCACATCGGCCAGGGTCAGGGCTTCCGGCTTGTCGGCGAACGCCGCCGCCACGCCCATCAGCGCCATGAAGCCCTGATTCGACGAGGCTGGATTGCTCATGGCGTAGCGCAACTGGCCCGCCTGGGCGGCTTCGGCGATGGCTTTCCAAGTGACCTTGGCGTCGCCGGTCCAGCCGAGGCGCTGGGCATCGGATTGGGAGACGCCGATCACCAGCGGCGAGAGCATGATTTTTTCCTGCATCTTGACCCGCGCCTGCCCGGCGGGATCGGAAAGCACGTATTTGGCGTTGGCGAACCAGGCCGCGTCCGCGTCGGCCTTGCCATTAATCACCTTGTCGGCGCTCTCCATGGTGCCACCGAAGACGAAGCGTACCTTGATACCTGTCGCTCGCTGGATCATGTCGGCCAAGGCTTCGGCGTCTCGCAAGTCGGAGGTCGCCAGAATGGAAAACGTCGCCGGATCGGGCGCGGCTTTACCGGTGTCGCTCGGCGCGGGCGCGTTGTCGCAGGCCGCCAGTCCCAGCGCAACCATGGTCAACAAAAACGCCAGGGCAATCCGAACCTGAACCGCAACTGCCGTCATTGCTTTTAACGCCTCGTTCATGGCTTGTCCTCCGCGTCACTTCATCGCCGCCGCAACCACGTCGATCATTTCCGCCATGATTTCCCCAGACGGCGGATCGACGACATCGACCACCCGTTCCTTCACCGAAAAACCCGCTCGTCCAACCGCTTCCTTGAACAACGCCGAATCGGTGCCGCGAAACCCGTACTCGACCGCGATCTTCTGCAACTCCGGGTCGGTGGACAACAGTTCGCCAAGCGTCTTGGCAGTGTTGTTCAGCGCCACGAACACCTGTTTGTTGAACACCGTGGGTTTGGGATACAGCAACACGGCGTCGGTTGGAATCGGCTTGTTCGTCATCGCCATCGCCAACAGTTGAAACTCATAAAGGAAAGCCAACGGCACCTTGCCCATGCCGATGGACAGATAATCGTCGAAAACCGTATTGCTATAGTTTTCCTGAAAGCCCTGCCGCTTGAACAATTCGGCGATCTGGCCCGCCAACCGCCGCGCCGTTTCCCGGTCGGTCACCACTTCATAACCGTTCAGGGCATGGCTGGTCAGCGCCAGGTACAGCGCGCCGGAATTGGAGGTGCGCGGATCGGTGGTGGCGATCAGGATGCTGCGCGAAACATCGTAGTTTTCATGCCCCGGCAAATCCTTCCAGCGTTTTTTTTGGAGCATGAGATCGGTGATCTTGGCCAAATCCAGGTCGTAGACCCGGTCGCCGGCCTTGGTGGCCACGCCGTCGTTCACCAAAATTTGCGCGATCGGTTCCCACGATGCGATCACCAGGGGCGAATAGAGCGGTGAATAGGTGGTGGCTGGAAGATTGACCCGCTTTGCCGCGTCCGCGATCATCCGCGCCGCCAGGACGCCAGCGGACAGAAAAAACTGGGGACCATCGGGTGCCGCCTGAACCTTGGCCGCCATTTCCCGCGAGCCGATCCGGGCAATCTCGATGTGGAGATGGTGATCGGCCAGGATTTTTTGCACCCGCGCGTCCTTGAGGAACGGTTCCGCATCGACCGAGATGAAGCCCTTGAGCGTTTGGGTTTGGGTTTGCCGATGGATCAATTGCTGAAACTGGTTCCGTTCGATCACGGAGTAGCCAATCGTTCCGGCCAGCGCGACGGCGAACAGCGCCGTCGCAATCACGCCTGTTTTTTTCGCCATTCCATCCCCCTCGTTTAAACCGCGATCCCGTCCGCCGTGCCCCAGATTCCCGACAGTTGCCGCCGCTTGCCTATTCATATTAGGTCAAGCGCAAGCCGCCGTGGAACCCGCCATTGAAAACCCTCGGGTCAAGCCGCATAGTGACCAGGACACCAACCGATTATTCCCTCTCGCTTGTCCATCACCCTTGGCGAACCCTCCACACCGCCGGTGAAACCGAACCATGCACCACGACCACGAAACCTTGCTCAAACGGTTTTATCAAAGTCTCAAGGATCAGCCGCTGGACCCAACGGACCCTTATTACATTCCTTATTTGGAGGAGGACCCCAGAGAAGACCCGATTGCCCATTTGCGCACCCGTATCGACTGGAGCGAGGCGGCCAGCGTCAATCTGCTATCCGGGCAGCGCGGCAGCGGCAAGAGCACCGGATTGCGCCGGCTCAAAAAATACCTGGAGAAGGACGGCCACATCGTCTTTCTTTGCGACATGCGGGATTATCTGAATCTGACGACGCCGGTCGAGATCAGCGATTTTTTCATGGCGGTCATGGGCGGCTTGAGCGACGAGATCGAAAAGCTATACCGGGTGAACCCCGGCGGGCGCGGCTTTTGGGAACGCATGGCCGATTTCGTCAAGAAGGAAGTCAAGATCGAGGAATTTAGCGTTGGGGCCGAAGGCGTCGAATTGAAAGCCAGCCTCAAGGACGATCCGACCTTCAAGCAGAAATTGCAGAGTTATCTTCGCGGTCATGTGGCCCGACTGGTGAAGGAAGCCCATCAGTTCGGCGTGGAAGCGGTCGACCTGGTCCACAAAAAGTACGGCGACCCGGACAGGAAGGTGGTGCTGTTGCTCGATTCCATCGAACAGATTCGCGGGGTCGGGGCCGAGGCCAAAACCGTGTACGACAGCGTGGAAAACCTGTTTTCCGTTCACGCCGATAGCCTGCGGCTGGATTTGCTGCATGTCGTTTACACCATTCCGCCCTATCTCATTCCGCTGGCGCCAGGGTTGGGGCGATATCTGGGCGGCGCGGTGGTGGAAAATCTGCCCAGCGTCCATGTGTTCAATCAGGACGGCTCGGAAGATCCGCGCGGTCTCAAGATTCTGAAGGACATCGTCGGCAAGCGTTGCCCGGAGTGGGAGCGGATTTTTTCCGAAGCGCAATTGCGGCGGATGGCGTGCGCCACCGGCGGCGACCTGCGCGATTTCTTCCGCCTGATCAAGGCGGTGTTGATCGACGCCTCCATGCCGGACGAGGGAGCATTGCCCGTCGCCGACCGGCTGATCGAGGATGCCAAGAATAAGCTCCAGCGGGAGATGCTGCCCATCGCCGAGGACGACAAGGTTTGGCTGCGCAAGATCAACGCCAGTAAGGAAGCGGAGTTGCAAAATGTGCAATTCCTGTCTCGGTTGGCCAACTTTTTCGATACCCACCTGGTGCTGAACTATCGCAACGGCCAGGACTGGTACGACGTTCACCCACTGATCCGCGACAGCCTTGATTGATCCCCAATCCATCGATCTCGGCCCCCAAGCCGAGGACGCTTGGCTCCAACTCCGGCGTCATCTCGACTGGTCCCAGGGTTTCGCCTTGGGATTTCTGTTCATCGCCAACCCGCGCTTGGTCGACGCTTTGCGCTGGCGGCTGGAGCGCGCCTATCAGGGCCGGGTTTCCAAGCTGCAAACCCTGAAACCGGCTTTGCCCGACGTTGCTATCAATGAAATCATGCACTTGGTACGGGAATCGCCGACCCTGCTCGATGAGATGGCCGCACCACTCTGGATTGAGCTGCACGAACATGCCGGCGACGAGGCTTGGGACCGGGCGCGCACGCTGGTTCTCGCTCGCCTGAACGATCATCGGGAGTTGCTGCGCCGGCGATTGGGGCGGCCCCTGATTTTGATCTTGCCGCAAGGCTGGCAAGCGCAGGCGCGACAACTCGCGCCCGATCTCTGGTTCATCCGCGATTTCAGCCTGGCAGTCGCGGCGGTGATAACTTCCATTGCCGACCAATCCCCACAGCTTGAAAAGAGTTCTGCCATTGAGAGCGGCTATCCGTCGCGCTTTTCCGATGACTCCTTGATCAATGAATGGAGTCGTTTGAAAGATAAAGATTTTGGCAAGCCGGACGCGCTGTTGAATGCGCTGATTGCTGGCTGGCGCGCGATTAAGTTTCTTTTGGAGCAGCGACGGGTGGACGAAGCCTACGCCATCGCCAACGAGGTGCTCGCCCTCGCGCGGCGCGGCGGCGAATCCGATCCACGTTCTCTCAGCATCGCGTTGACGTTGAATTGGATGGGCGACGCGGCGAGCGCGCTGGGCCGGCTGGAAGAGGCGGAGCGGGCCTACGGGGAGAGCCTGGGGGTGATGCGGGTGTTGCGCGAGC
>JAVMKI010000056.1:0-9927 GCA_031732755.1 Candidatus Contendibacter sp. | reverse complement strand
GCCCGCGCGCTGGGCCGGCTGGCGGAGGCGGAGCGGGCCTACGGGGAGAGCCTGGGGGTGATGCGGGTGTTGCGCGAGCGGCTGGGGGACACGCCCGAAGTGCTGCGCGACCTGAGCGTGGCGCTGGACAAGGTGGGCGACGCCGCCCGCGCGCTGGGCCGGCTGGCGGAGGCGGAGCGGGCCTACGGGGAGAGCCTGGCGGTGATGCGGGTGTTGCGCGAGCGGCTGGGGGACACGCCCCAAGTGCTGCGCGACCTGAGCGTGGCGCTGGATCGAGTCGGCGACGCGGCGAGCGCGCTGGGCCGGCTGGAAGAGGCCCGCAATGCCTATCGGGAGGAGGCGGCCCTGTTGCGCCGGCTGGACCACGTTTTTCCCGGTCAGGAATACGCAAGCTGGCTCGGCGCCGTGGAAAGCAAATACCGGGCGACATTCCCGCAAGGCGCGGGGAATGGTGCCCCATCCTCTGCCGGGAACGAATCGGGCGAGGAGTCCTGAAATACGAGAGATTTTTCGAGGGAACCCCCCTTTTCTTGGTCAGGGGGATTCCCATCGCTTCGTTGGCAACCGGCTAGTGCGCGATAACCGGGTGATAGAGAATCTCCAGTTCCGTGCCTTCGCTATTGAAGAAACTGATCATCTGGCCCTGCATTTCAGCGGTGGCGCCGATGGAGGCGGCCGGACTGAGCAGCGAACTGTGATTGCCCTGGTTGAAGCGAACGATGGCGCGCACGCCCTGGTTATCTCGCACCGTACGACTGGCCGATTTCAACCCCATCACCTTGGCGAATGGTTCGGTGCCCGCCAATGGCGCGTTCTCGACCGAGTTCGGAATCACCTGATCGGGTAATGTATTCTCGCCGCCGACGACTTCGATCAGATGAATCGGATGCGAACGGGCGGCGGCGACGGCGTAGTTGATCGGATCGCCGGAATCAAGCGCGGTCTGCGCCAAGACCAGGAAGGTTTCGTAGGCGGGCGTGCCCTTGATAAGACCAGCCGCCGCTAACCCGGCAACCAAAGGGGGAGCCAATGAGGGCGAGCCGTCCGCCATCTTGACGACGGCGCCACTGCCCATCCCCAGCGTTGCGCTAGTGACATTCTCATCGATGCCCAGGAAGGTGCCGCCGGTGATCGCGCCCAGCGAATGCCCCACAAAGCGGATATGGCTGGTGTCCAGGTCGGGCTTGCCATCGCCATTCAAATCCACCAACGGCAGAGTTGCGGTCAGTTGCCGTAAGTCCTCGGCGGCTTCGCGGAAATTATCGCGCATGGTCAGCAGATACTTCGGGTTGAGGAAATAACTACCCGATGAATCAATCTTGCCATCCGGGCCGGTCGCGCCGGTCGTATTATCGACCAAATCCAGATCGAAGGTGCGCTCCAACCCCTTCATGTAGAAAGGACTCGTCGTATCCGTGACGCCATGCAGCGGCTGATCGATAGCCACGGTGGCGTAGCCTTCGAATGACAGGGCGTCGGCGAGCGTGAAAATATCGAGGCGATTGCGGGTAATACCGTGCTGGAAAACCACCACCGGCCAGCCATTCGCGGGCTTGCTCCAGCCACTGGTGGCGTTGGGCACGGTCATCAGCACCGGGATTTGCAGCGGCACGACCTTCGCCGCTGGCAGGGGATTGTAACGGGTGACCGCGCTGCCGTCGGCCGTCTGCCAGTAACCGCTCAGCGGCTGATCCTTGCTGAGGTAGTAGGGAATCGCCAGTACTCCAGCGTAGATATCGGAGAAGCCAGGCAGGTTGAGGGAAGGCACGGCGGCGGTGGTCGCACCGGTCGCCTTGAGGCCGATTCCCAGCGGTTTGAGGTTCTTGCCCAGCGCTACGAAGGCATCGTCGATGGATTGGGTCATCACGGTCCAGCTCAACACGATGCTGCTCCGAGTCACGCCCCGACTGGCGGCGGCGGCTTCCTGATTGTTGGTCAGTTGCCGCAGCGGCTCCAGCGCCTGGGCCTGGGCGTCGCTCAGGCCAGGAATCACGCTCTTGCCGTTGGCGTCCACCAGCGGCGTGGTCAGTTTGGTCAATGCATAGGTAGGTGATGGCAGGGCATTGTAGCCACCCTTGTCCTGAATGCCGTCGGTCAGCACCACCAGATAGCCGGTCTTGGGTTTGAGCGGAAGCAGCGGATGGATGTTCAGCGTGGTCCGGTTCGCATCCTGCGGCAGCAGGTTGGCGCTGTAATCGGTGCCCGCTTTCAATTCGCCCTTAACCTCGGCAATGGCGAAAGACGAGGTCAGCGTCACCTCGAACACCCGCACCGTGCTACCGGCCTTGACCGTGGTCGGGTTCAGGGTGCCGGAGAAGTAGGCGGTCATCGGGGCGACGGTGGAAAAGCCGTCCAACCCGTCCATCGCCACTTTCGGATCAGCCAGATTGGTCGGATCGGTCACCGGGATGTTCAAGGTACCGTCAACCGAGCCGCTGAAAAACAAATTGGTGGGGAAGGGAACCTGGCCGGCGGCGGGATTGAAGACCGCGTAAAAATCGGCGCGGGTGGCGGCGTCGGCGGTGCCAAAGGCGGCCAGGCCCAGCGCGAGGCACAACGGGGCGAACCGGAAGGGGGCCTTGGGGGTTTTCATTTTCATTTTCATCGTTCACTCCTGCACGGTGCCAAGCGGTAAAATCCGCCCGCGAAGTCAAGAGACCATGCGAAAGCAAGCCGTCGATTGGCGGAACCGGCTTTGCCAGCGATAGCCCGCCATCGCGGACGCTCAGGTTTTCAACAACGCGCGAATCGCCGACGAAGTCATCACCTTGCCTTCGCCGCGATAAGCCTCGTGATTGGCCTCGATGTCGTTGAGTTTGTACAAATAATTGACCATCATCCCAGCCGACTGGCGCAAACCGTTGTCCGAGCTATCGGCCAGCCAGTTCAGGCGCTCGATCCGCGCCCCGTTCGAGAGATGGAAGTGGGCCACCCGGTCGTAGGCGATCCCCCCCTCGCGTTTCTCCTTGGCCAGATACCCGGCGCACAGCTTTGGCAGGACTTGCTTGAGCGTCTTGGCCAGTTCCGGCTTCCGGGACCAGTTCGGGGTTTGCAACACTGTCTTGAGCGAGGCCGGCTCGGCACCGGTCTTGGCCGCGACCGCCAGCGCCTTGCGGTCGGCTGGGGGCAGCAACTCCGCCTCCACGTCCTTGCCCGGCTCGCTCAGCTTGCGATCCAGCCAGGTGCGGAATCCGGGTATCGGCGACAGCGTGGCGAAGGTCTTGAGGTTCTTGAACTCGTTGGCCAACTCATCCACTACCCGCTTGATCAGGAAGTTACCAAAGCTGATGCCCCCCAATCCTTCCTGGGCGTTGGAGATGGAGTAGAAGATGGCGGTATCGGCCTCGGTGGGATCGAGCACCGGCGCGGATTCGTCCAGCAGGGTTTGCACGTTGTCGGAGATGCCGTGCACCAGCGCCACCTGCACGATGATCAACGGTTCGTCGGCCATGCGAGGATGGAAGAAAGCGAAACAACGCCGGTCGGCGCTGAGCCGGTTTTTCAGATCGCCCCAGTCCTTGATCGGATGCACGGCTTCGTAAGCAAACAGTTTTTCCAGCAGCGAGGCCGGCGAATCCCAAGTGATGCGCCGCAGTTCCAGGAAACCGACATCGAACCAGGAAGTCAGCAGCGACAGCAGATCCCGCTCCAGCGCCGCCAGCGCCGGATCGTCCTTGCGCCAGATCAGCAGCTCGGCGCGCAAGTCCACCAGGAAGTGAAAACCTTCCGGCAGGGCATTGAGTTGGGTCAACAGCCGCAGCCGGGGTGGTTGCAACGCCTGACGCAGCGTTCGTTCCGCCTTGGCCCGTTCCTCGCCATCGTCGCCGGCTTGCTGGAGCTTTGCCACCGCCCGATCCACCGCCTTGCGATCAATATCGAATTCCGTGGCGAGCAATTGCAAAAACCGCTTGCGGCCCTTGGGTTCCAGCGCTAGATAAACCCGGCCCAAGTGGGCGGCGCGGGCGCGGGCCGAGACCTCGCCACCGCGCGCTTCCAGACAGTCGCGCATCTGGGCCTTGAGGCCGTCGACATCTTTTTCCGGCAGATGCGGACTTGGAGCGGCGGGCAACAGCCCACCGCCCCAGTCGGCGACCTCGCGCCAGGCTTCCCGCAGATTCTGCATAGTGCGGTTCAGGAGACTGGCGCGGGTGATTTCGGACTCGCGGGTATTCAGTTCAGTCATGACCGGATAACCTGTGGGAAGCGTGGGGTTGACTCCCCTCCCCCGCTGTGGCGGGAGAGGAGATTTCGGACGACGGGCTAGAACTGCTCTTCGCTCAGCGCCAGGATTGACGCGCCGCCACTGCGGACCGAGCGCAGTAGAGCGCCAGCCTTGGGCAGGAGGTGCTCGGCGTAGAAGCGGGCGGTGATCAGTTTGGCCTCGTGGAACACGGGGTCTTCCCCCGCCGACAGCTTGCGTTGCGCCGCCAGCGCCGCGCGGCCCATCTGCCAGCCGCCGCACACGGTGCCGGTCAGCATCAGATAGTCCACCGACACCGCCATCACCGCGTCGGGATCGTGGCTGGTCAGCACCCATTCGGTGGCGTCGGCCAGCGCCTTCGCGCCTTCGCGCAAGCCGTCGAGGATCACGATCATGTCGTCGCCGGCGGTCCGGCCCAATTCGGCGACGGTCGCTTCGATCTCGGCGAGCAGCGCCCGCATGGCCACGCCCTTGTCCATGCTCAGCTTGCGGCCAGCCAGGTCAGCGGCCTGAATGCCGGTGGTGCCCTCGTAAATGGTGGCGATGCGGGAATCGCGCAGATGCTGGCAGGCGCCGGTTTCCTCAATAAAGCCCATGCCGCCATGCACCTGGACGCCCAGCGAGGCGACGTCGATACCGATTTCGGTGGACCAGCCCTTGACCACGGGGATCAAGAGGTCCACCCACGCCTGATGGGTCTTGCGCGCCGAGGGATCGGAATGATACCGGGCCAGGTCCATGTGGCCGGCCAGCACGTAGGCCAGCGCCCGCATCGCTTCGTTCTGCGCCTTCATGGCCATCAACATGCGCCGCACGTCGGGATGATTGATGATCGTCACCCGGTCGCCGCTCTTGACCCCGACCGGCCGACCCTGCACCCGGTCCTTGGCGTAGTTGAGCGCCTGCTGATAGGCCCGCTCGCCGATGGCCAGCCCCTGCACGCCGACCTTGAAGCGGGCTTCGTTCATCATGATGAACATATAGGTCAGTCCCTTGTTCTCCTCGCCGACCAGGTAGCCAATGGCGCCGTCCTGGTCGCCGAAAGCCATCACGCAGGTGGGGCTGGCGTGGATGCCCATCTTGTGTTCGATGGACACGGCGCGCACGTCGTTGCGCGCGCCCAGCGAACCGTCCGCGTTGACCAGGAACTTGGGCACGATGAACAGCGAGATGCCCTTGACCCCTTCCGGGGCGTCCGGAGTGCGCGCCAACACCAAGTGAATGGTGTTCTCGGTCATGTCGTGCTCGCCCCAGGTGATGAAGATCTTCTGGCCGAAGACCCGGTAATGATCACCCTCGGGCACGGCACGGGTGCGCACCGCCGACAGATCGGAGCCGGCCTGCGACTCGGTCAGGTTCATGGTGCCGGTCCATTCGCCGCTGACCATCTTCGGCAGGTACAGCGCCTTCTGTTGCTCGGAACCGGCGCGCTGAATAGCTTCGATGGCACCGCCATTCAGCATCGGGCACAGCGCGAACGACATGTTGGCGGCATTCCAGATTTCCTGGGTGGCGACATTGATTAGTTCCGGCAAGCCCTGGCCGCCGAATTCGACATGGCAACCGAGGCCATTCCAGCCGCCGGCGACGAATTTCTGGTATGCCTCGGTGAAACCGTCGGCGGGAATGACGCCCTGCGGCGACAGGCGCGCGCCCTGCACATCGCCAGGATGGTTCAGCGGGGCTAGCACTTCGGCGGCCAGCTTGGCGGCTTCCTCCAGGACGGCCTCCACCAGGCCGGGGTTCACGTCCTGCTCGGCGAACGCCGGCAACGCCGCGACGGCGGGGAGACCGGCCAATTCGTTAATGACAAACTGCATGTCGCGGGTTGGAGCGGTATAGGCGGTCATGAACACTTCCTTCAGGGATTTAAAGTGTAATAGGTATTGGGAAATTCGGGATGACGGGCGGTGTCGGGAAATCAGGCGCCGCCTGAACGGCGGCGCGGGGTCAAGATCGGGAATGGCTCAGCCAGCGGCCTTCAGCTTATCCAGTTCCTTGGACATCTCCGGCACGGCGACAAACAGATCGGCCACCAGGCCATAGTCGGCGACCTGGAAGATCGGCGCTTCTTCGTCCTTGTTGATGGCGACGATGACCTTGCTGTCCTTCATCCCGGCCAGATGCTGGATCGCGCCGGAGATGCCGACGGCGATATACAGCTCGGGGGCGACCACCTTGCCGGTCTGACCGACCTGGTAGTCGTTGGGCACGTAACCGGCGTCCACCGCCGCGCGCGAAGCGCCCACCGCCGCGCCGAGTTTGTCGGCCACATCCTCCAGCAGCTTGAAATTCTCCCCATTGCCCATGCCGCGCCCACCGGAGATGATGATCTTGGCGGCGGTCAACTCCGGTCGGTCGGACTTGGTCAACTGCTGACCGACAAAGCTGGACACGCCCGCGTCCGCCGCCACGGGAACAGGTTCGATGCTGGCGGAACCACCGGTGGCCGTTGCGGCCGGAAAAGCGGTGCCGCGCACGGTCATGATCTTGATCTTGTCGCTGGATCGCACGGTGGCCAGCACGTTGCCGGCGTAGATCGGCCGCACGAAGGTATCGGGGCTCTCGACCTTGATCACGTCGGACAACTGCGCCGCGTCCAGCAGCGCGGCGACGCGCGGCAGCGTGTTCTTGCCGGCGGCGGTGGCGGGGGCGAGGATGTGGGTGTAACCACCAGCCAGGCTGACCACCAGCGCCGCCATATTCTCGGCCAGTTGATTGGCGTAATGCGGGGCGTCGGCGACCAGCACTTTCTTGACGCCCGCGACCTGGGCGGCGGCCTGGGCGACCGCGTCGCAGTGCTGACCGGCGACCAGCACGGCGATGTCGCCGCCGATCTGGGTCGCGGCGGTAACGGTGTTCAGAGTCGCCGACTTGAGCGCGGCGTTGTCGTGTTCGGCAATAACCAGGATGCTCATGTTCAGTTTCCGCAAGCGTTAGATGACGTGGGCTTCTTTGTGCAGCTTGTCGACCAGGGTGGCGACGGTGTCGACCTTAATGCCAGCCTGGCGCTTGGGCGGTTCCTGTACCTTGAGGGTAATCAGGCGCGGCGCGATGTCCACGCCCAAATCCGCCGGTTTCAGCACCTCCAGCGGCTTCTTCTTGGCTTTCATGATGTTGGGCAGTTTGACGAAGCGCGGCTCGTTCAAGCGCAGGTCGCTGGTGATCAGCGTCGGCAGCTTCAGCGCCACGGTTTCCAGACCACCGTCAATTTCACGGGTGACGGTGACCGCGCCGGCGCCGACCTCGATCTTGGAGGCGAAGGTGCCCTGCGGCCAGCCCAATAGCGCCGCCAGCATTTGGCCGGTCTGGTTGGCGTCGTCGTCGATGGCCTGCTTGCCCAGGATCACCAGATCGGGTTTTTCCTTCTCGACCACGGCCTTGAGCAACTTGGCGACCGCCAGCGGCTGCAACTCGACATCGGTTTCGACCAACACGCCCCGGTCGGCACCCATCGCCAGCGCGGTGCGGATGGTGTCCTGGCAAGCGGTCACCCCCAGCGATACCGCCACGATTTCCTTCGCCTTACCCGCCTCTTGCAGGCGGACTGCTTCTTCCACGGCGATTTCGTCGAACGGGTTCATGGACATCTTAACGTTGGCGGTTTCCACGCCGGTCCCGTCCGCTTTCGCCCGAACCTTGACGTTGTAGTCAACGACCCGTTTTACGGCGACTAGAATTTTCATTGTTCACCTTCGCTTTGAGAGAGTCCGTGTTTTTGGAAAGGCGCTAAACCCTAGTGAACTATGGTATTTAGTCCCCCCTACCGATGCAATGGATTTATTGGCTACCGGCGGGATGAGGGCGACGATTCCCTACCGTCCCGCTCGGGGGCGGCCTAAAAATCGACCGTTTTCAAATCAACGAATTATGCCGCATCAAGTTTGTCGGTGATGGAAGATTCGGCCATCACGGGTCAGGTCATTCCTAATAATCAATCAGTTAGTTTTTGCATCGACTCGCAAGTCATGTAGGCTATTAGCCCGTGCTTATCGGGAACGAGGCGCGCGAAAATCTCCATCAACCAGAGAGAATGTCATGTATTCCACCCACGAAGGCTATAACGACAGCATCCACGGCTACTACTTGGAAGACTTGAAGGTCGGCATGAGCGCCTCGCACGCCAAGACCGTCACCGAGACCGATGTGGTGATGTTCGCGGGGCTGACCGGCGACAACAACCCGGTGCATTGCAACGAGGTGTTCGCCGCGCAGACCCAGTTCAAAAGTCGCATCGCCCACGGCATGTTCTGCGCTGGTCTGATTTCCTGCGTGGCGGGTACCCGTCTGCCAGGTCCGGGTTGCATCTATGTGGACCAGCAGTTGCGGTTCAAGGCGCCCGTGCGGATCGGCGATACCGTGACCGCGACCTGCACCATCCAGGAAATCGTCCCGGAGCGGCGGCGGGTGATCATGAGCACGGTCTGCACCGTGGCCGACAAAGTGGTGGTGGAGGGTAGCGCCACCTTCATGGTCAGCCGCCGCGCCAAAGCGTAGGGATCGTCGAAAAATCCCTCCTCCGCTGGCGGGCGCGGGGAGTGAAGCGCGCTTGTTAAAGATAGCTGAACAACTCCAGCGGATAGCGCCGGCCCGCCAGATAATCATCCACGCAGCGCAGCACCATGGGACTGCGCAGCTTCGGCCCCAGCGCGGCGATTTCATCCCGACTCAGCCACAGGGCGCGTTCGATGCCGTGGTCCAGCGGCTGGTCGGGATGATGGTGCAAGGCCCGCCCGGCGAAGCAGGTGCGGATGAAGGTATGGCCCCGGGGATGAGTCCAGTAGTACAGGCCAACGACCGCGTCCACCTGGACTTCCCAGGCGGTTTCCTCCAGGGTTTCCCGAATCGCCGCCGCCGCCAGCGTTTCAGCTTCGTCCAGATGACCGGCGGGCTGGTTGTAGACCAGTTCCTCGCCGTCGGCGTATTCCTCCACGATCAGAAACCGTCCATCCCGTTCGATGATGGTGGCAACGGTCAAGCGTGCGTCCCAGTCCATGCGATGTCCTCACTGTACGGGTTTGGCAAGAGTGAACGCGCCGCGCAGATCGCCTTCCTTGAAGCCGCGCGCCTGATCGTTCGGATATAGTTCCTTCAACTTGGCGTCCACCTCGGGACTGAGGTGCTCGCCGTGGCAGTTCAGGCACAACGCGGCGGTGGGAATGGCTTTCATGTAGCGGAAAGTCTTTTGACCCTGATCGTCGTCGATCACCGCGAAGAATTCCAGCTTGTCGACGGGTTCACCCTGCGCCTTGCGCGCCTCGAACTGCTTGAGCACCGCCAGTTCCCAGTTGTCGGGGGCGTTGGCGGGATTGCGGAGTTTGAGACTGGTTCGCCCCACCAGCATTCCCAGGCGCTGCCCCTGCTCCGTGGCGATCTGAGCGGCCTGGTCGTGACAGACCGTGATGCCGTTGATTGGGCCGCCACTTTGGATGGCCTGCTGCAAGGTTTCCTTGAGCGTCGCGCCGAACTTTTGCGCGACTTCCCGACTGGCGCTGACCTCCGGCGGAACATCGGGTTGCTGCCGCGCCAAGGCGGAACCGGCAGCCAGCGCCGCGCCAAGAACCACAATCGAAATAGCTCGCATATGCGGATTCTCCCGTTGCGTCAATATCTGGATGGGCAGTATAGGCGAACGCGCCTGTCCAGGCGGATTTTTCCGAATGCGGACCTTTCTAAGAGCCTGTTCATAATCTATTAACGACGAGGATGTGATTCTCAGGTGGTAA
>JAVMKI010000055.1:0-16390 GCA_031732755.1 Candidatus Contendibacter sp. | reverse complement strand
TTTGAAATTTAAAATATATTATTTTACAATAAGTTATAACACCTTTACAGGGCTGATCAACACCACATAGTGCAGGATATTGACGGGCGGCATCAGATTCACAAGCCGGGGCGCGTATTCGTCCAGCAAGCTGGGGCCGCCGTTTTTAAGAAACGCCTTGAGATCCCGGGCTTCCCGCAATCCAGTATCGTTGGGGGTGCTCCGATTGATTTCGACAAAGTTCTTGAATATGGCGTCCAGCAGCACCAACATCGCCACCGTCTCCGAGCGCGAGGCTTCGCCATTGCTCAGCATCAGCAGATCGGTTTGGAAAACTTTCTTGTTGGTCCGCGGCAAGCGCTGCAATTGTCCGAAGTGGCCGGCGTAGAGTGTGTGGACTTTTAGGGCGGGGATATGGGCGGACAGGGATTCGGCGTTGTCAAAGCTGGCGATTCGCAATCCCTCGCGCACCGCCTGCTCGATCAACGATGCATCGGCATCCATCAAAAACAAGCCCAGATCCAGTTTTTCCTGCTTGAGCAGATCGATCTGTTCGGCAAAAGAGTGTTCGCTGGACGTGACTTCGAGTTCCTTGAGCAACCTTGAACCGAGCAGTTCCCTGGCCAATAGAGCCGTGGCGCTACCGTCAGGGCCGATGCCAATCCGAAAGCCCGCGAGGTCGGAGGGGTAACGGATGGCATCGGCATGCGGTCCCAGCATAAACAATGTTCGCGAGCGGGGCAGGCGGGCGACCAGCTCCAGTTTTTCCGGTCTTGGATAGCGCAACCCATCCGGCGCCAACGCAAACAGACTGTCCCCCCGACCCTCCTTGGCCAGCCGTTCGAGACTGGCCGCGATGCCGGCGGTCGCGATATTGAGCACGGCGCCTCGATGAGCCTCGGCTTCGCGGGCCAGATCCTCCACCAGCGCGTAATCTTGGCCGTTTTCGGGACCGGACAGCACCGTCACTCGCACATGGGACAAATCGGGCGTCAGATCGACAGCGACGAAAATCAACCCGAGCAGCAAAAGCAATGCGAGGATAAAACCAATGCGGTAAGTCGAGGGTGTTCGATTGAAACGCCCAAGCACTTTTTGCCACGATCTTGACAGGCGGGCCATGAAGTTTCGCTCTGTTTCGCGTTGCATGGCCGTCATGATGTATCCATCGCTGTCTGTGCGCGCACGCCGCTTCAAATTCCTCGATGCCTTGGGTAGTCGGACGCGGGTACAGGGTTCGCTGACCGCATTCCATTCAAAGAGATGCGGAATCCTACCCACGCCCGGAGCGCCATCCGATCGAATCAGCGGGTCAGCTTGATCTCAACCTCGCTACGCCCCAGCGAGAGTACGGCCCCTTCACTGGTGCCCGTCAGATGCATGATCACGCCCGTATTGTTTCGCAGCCACAGCTCGGTTCGCGTCGACGTATCCAGCCCGGCTTGCCCGGTTCCTTCGGAATAGAGACCCTCGAAATCCGACAGGTTGTTCAACTTGTACACCTCGCCGACGGCGTCGAGCCTGGAAGCGCCGCCTGGACCGACGACACTGCCGATCAGAATGAACGGATAGCTGCGCCCCTGGAAGGTCAATGAGCCTGTGCCTCCCGTCATGCCCGCCGCAACGGTCTCGGTCATGGCCACAGTGCCGACCGGCGTTAAACCAGCGATGCTTTGCGCTGTCGGGGGCGCTTGCATGGCGCCGCATGCCGAGAGGCCGAGGAAGCTTGCCGCCACAAGCCCCGAACGCAGGCCACTGAGTCGATCAAAACAAATGTTCATCATTATCGTTACTCTCCGTGAAAAAAACGTTCAAACAATACAGCGACCGGGTTCGGCCTCGATCCGGCCTCGCCGATAAAGGAATTGGGATACTAGCGCATGAAACAGGGATTGCCGAGACATAAAACCACCCTTGAAACGGTGCGCGCAACCATAGGTTTAATATTAAATATTTTTCAATGCCAAACTTTCGATTGGCTGTGCTACCGCACCGAATGCACGGTTAGAGCGAATTTAACGGAAGCAACTTGATCTATATTTTCATTTTCCACTGTTACTCCTTGACGCCCGAACCGTTAGCTCTACCCACTCCATCGGGCCACGGTGGACACCCCGACCATCCATATTGCGTGCCCGCCGATTCGGAACGTCCACAACGGCGAGGTGAATTTCGACATGCAGCCACAACTCATTCCCGAATCCAACTATCTGATGCGGATGGCCGACGGGACCATCAAACAGGTCAATCCGTTCACCGGCACCGAAGTGTGGACCGTGCCCGGCCGCGGCAACCGGCCGCTGGGGGTCGGGCCACTCGCGCCCGCTCCGCTCGACCCCCAGCAGCACGACGCCCATTGTGCGTTCTGCGCCCGGCGCTATCTGGAGACCCCGCCCGAGAAGGCGCGCTTGATCCGCACCGGTAGCGGCTTCGCCACCCTGCGCCATCTCCACGCCGAGGCGCTGTTCGATACCGTGGCCGAATTCCGCCGCGTTCCCGATCTGTTCGAGATCGTGTCTTTAGACTATTGGCGGAAGAATTTCGACTACCGGATTCCCGACGCCATCGCCGCCCACCAGCGCGCCTATCTGGCCTCGGAGGCGGGTCGCCGCCACGTCCTGCACGTCGTCGAGCAACGCCTGAAGGCGTCCGGCCTGGACGAGGCGGCGCGCAACCGGCTGTCCCAGGACGAAAAGCTGCACAGGGCCAGCGCCTTTTTCGGCGGCGGCCACGAGGTGATCGTCGCCCGGCGCCATTTCGTCGATGGCGCCACGCACGACAACCAGCTCGCTTCCTCCGGAACCCTGACCCCGGAAGAGCATTACCAATATCTGCGCTTCACCATCGACGCCGCGCGCGAACTGTACGTGCACAACCGCTACGTCCGCTATGTCGCGGTGTTCCAGAATTGGCTGAAGCCGGCCGGGGCTTCCTTCGACCACCTGCACAAGCAACTGGTGGCCATCGACGAACGCGGGGTCCAGAACGAGATCGAACTGCAACGGGTGCGGGCCAATCCCAATCTCTACAACGAAGCGGCGGTGAACTTCGCCGCCTACCGCAACCTGGTGGTGGCCGAGAACGACCACGCCATCGCCTACGCCGGCTTCGGCCATCGCTACCCCACCCTGGAGATCTTCTCCAAGAGCGAACGCAGCCAGCCTTGGAACCACGCCCCGGAGGAATTGCGCGGGGTGTCCGATCTGGTCCATGCCTGCCACGCCGCCGCCGGCCCCGACATCCCCTGCAACGAGGAATGGTATTACAAACCGCCCGACGTGGACGTGCCCATGCCGTGGCGGGTGCTGATCAAGTGGCGGGTCTCGACGCCGGCCGGCTTCGAGGGCGGCACCAAGATCTACGTCAACACCATCGACCCGGAAGCCTTGCGCGACCGGGTGGTGCCGCGCCTGTTCCAGCTCAAGAACGAGGGTCGCGTCGCGCCCATGAAGATCGCCTTCGAGTGCGATTGCCTGCCCAATTGCCTGCGCTACAACCCCGCCGTCCGCCAGCAGGAGTCCTCCCACCCCGAGTTTCCGCCGCTGTCCGAGGGACCGTCCCCGGAGGGCTGACCGCGCCGGCCGGAGAACCCAAACGAAACCCCGCGGCTTTGTCCGCAAGCTTTCCACGATGACGGACAAAGCCGCGGGGCAAAACAGGATACGGCGGTTGGCCTCGGGGAAATCCGGTCACCGCCGTTGCTTCGGTTCGCCGCCCTCCAAGCCAAGGCGTCCCTTGTTCTTAACCCGGATCGGCAGGCGCCGCCGCCAGAGCCCGTAAAGTCGCCTCATGGCGGCGTTGCGCCTCGTAATAAAACACCCAGACGCAATTCTCGCACCCGCGCTCGCAGCATTCGCCGGGGACAGGCGGCTTCGGCGGCGCGGGATGACGATAAGATACCGTAGGTTCTTGTGACATCGCGAAATATGATTGGTATGGCGAGAAACTCCTTCACCATACCCCACGATTCAGTCCGGGGTCTACGTGGATCGACGATGCGCCGCGGAGATCGACGGGCACGGGCGGATCTATCGTGCGGCATCCGGCTTTCGAGGTGAAAAAACGGCTGCGCCTAGAGCCGGCCGAGCAGTTCCGTTTTCTTGGCCGCGAATTCCTCGTCGCCAAGAATCCCCATCGTCTGTCGGCGGATACCTTGGGCTTGCCGCTGCTTATCGCCGTTCCCGCCGTGCTCGCGCGGACCGACGCCCAACCGTGGCCGATACTCGAATTGCGGCCGGCTTCGGGCGCCTTCTTCATGATACTGCCAGGCCGCGATGCCGCCGCCGATCAGCAGTAGCCCCAAGATCACGGCGAGGGCGATCTTCCAGGGGCTGTAAGGCCGCTCGCCCTGCACCTCGCCGCTGCGACCGTTGACCACGAAACGGTAGACCCGGTCGCGAAATCGGAAGACCGACATCCACACCGGCAGCAGGATGTGCTTGAAACGGATTTCATCGTAGCGGGTGTCCGCGGCGTGGATGCGCTGATGGTCGCCGCCGATGTCGCGCCGGATATCGCTCTGGATGGTGGGGGCCATGATCTCGCGGGCGTGCTCGAAGCCCTGCTCCAGCTCCACCTGATACATCTCGCTGCGAAAACCGCTCAGATATTCCTCCCGGTACGGCAGCAGCTTGGCCAGATCCCAGGGCTCCAGGCGTTCGGTCACTTCGCGCGGCAACGAACGGCTGGCCAGCACCAGCACGTCGTCGAAAAATCGGGAGACCACGCCCGCCGCCGGACTCCAGCGAATTTTGGTCACCAGGCGGGTGCGCTCGACTTCTCGGCCATTTTCGACGGTGCGGTAGCGTTCCTGAACCTGATAGTTGTCGCCGCGCTCGCCCTGGTAGCGGGTGGTGGTATCGGTGTCGTAAGTCCAGTAGGGCACGTACATGCCGGTCAGGCGGGCGTCGTTGCGGGCGTAATCCTTGAGCTTGCCGGGCGCGAACCATAGCCCTCTGAGCCATTGACGAAACGCGGCGCGTGCCTGTTCGCGTTCGATTTTGAATGGCAGCAGCGCCTGGATCCGCAATTCGCGATGCCGCTCGGTTTTCGCCACCACCGGCGCGCCGCAAAACGGGCATTCCCCAGCGTGCACGGCGGCATCGAAACTGTAGGAGGCCCCGCAGGAATCGCAGTGAATGGAAACGCTCTCTCGAACGGCCGCGGTGTTGGCCAGATCGCGCAGCGTTTGCCGGAAATCCTGTTCCTCGATGGGCGCGGCGGCGATGGCAATACGATTTTCATGGCCGCAGTAAGTACAACGCTGCACCTCGGCGCCGGGAGCGTATTCGAGCGACGCGCCGCACTGCGCGCAGGGGAAGCGCCGGGGGTCCGGGTTGCTGTCGGCAAGAGGAAGACCGGATTCCTGCTGCATGGCGGTGGGCTCCTTCGGAAAAATCTCGAATTCTAGGTTTCGGGTCTTAAGCGTTCCAGAGTGTCGTGGAGCGCGTGCTCGGGCAGCGTTTCGAGCGTGACCGGATGCCCCAGCAAGCGGGTCATCAACGCGGCGGTCGGTTCGGGCGGGCCGCTGCCGAAGTATCGCACGCCGCCGGCCGCGCGGTCTTCGGCCAGCAAGCCCCCGGTTTCCAGCCGGCGGCGCAATTGTCGAGCCACCGCCGGACTGGGGTCGAGAACGGCAACCTCCGGACCGGCCAAGCGCTGGATCGCCGGGATCAGGAACGGGTAATGGGTGCAGCCCAGCACCAGGGTATCGGCGCCCTCGGCCAGCAGCGGTTGCAGATAGCGCGCCAGCAGCATTTGGCAGCGCGGACCGTGCAGGTCGCCTCGTTCCACGCAATCGGCCAACCCTGGGCAGGGCTGCACGATCACCCGCGCCCGCTGGCCGTGCCGGTCGAGCAGGGCGGCGAATTTGTCGCTGCGGACGGTGTTGCCGGTGGCCAGAATACCGACCACGCCGGATCGGGTCGTGGCCACGGCCGGCTTGAGCGCGGGTTCGATGCCGACGATCGGGATGGAAAAATGGGCGCGCAGCCGAGCGATGGCCGCCGCCGTGGCGGTGTTGCAGGCCACCACCACCGCCTTGGCCTCCCGCTCCAGCAGGAATTCGGTGATGGCGAACGCGCGGCGCACGATGAAATCGGCCGGTTTGTTGCCATAGGGCGCATGGCCCGAATCCGCTACGTATACCAGCGATTCGTGCGGCAAATCGGCGCGGACGTGCCGGAGCACCGACAGCCCGCCCACCCCGGAATCGAACATCCCGATGGGATTGTCGTTGTTCGTCATTCCTTCATTGATCCGTCCGACCGGGGCATTGTCCGGGAAACCCGAGCGCAGGCCACCTGCGCGCCAGTCATCAAGACAATCACCGTATTGCCCAAGTCTTTCCAGTGTTTGGTGTTTCAGCAGGCTGGACTGATGAATTGTAGAGTGGACCTAAGCGTCGCGCATCCACCTTCTCGCCCCGCCGTTGCTTCGATGCGGCGCGGGGTAGCGTGCCCAGCCTCAAAGCCGCCGTGACTTCCGCTTATCGACGATCCCTGGTCAGCCGATCCAGACGCAGGCGCTGGCGATCGTCGAACAGGCGTCGCGAACCGACCCAGACCGCCGCCATCGCCCCCAGTCCGGTACCGCCGGAGATCAAAAACAGGATGAGGAGTTGGTACTTGGCCGCTTCCAGGGGGGGACTGCCGGCCAGAATCTGACCGGTCATCATGCCGGGCAAACTCACCAGACCGGCCGCGGCCATGGCGTTAACGATGGGAATGAGCCCGGAACGCAGCGCCTCGCGACGCAGGTCGGCGATCGCTTCCTCCCAGGTCGCCCCCAGTAGCAAGCGGGCTTCGATGCAACCCCGGGCGTCCCAGGCCTGGCGGGTCAATTGGTCCAGGGCGATGGCCACCCCGCTCATGGTATTGCCCAGCAGCATGCCCAGCAGAGGGATCAGGTACCGCGGCTGATACCAGGGCTCGACCCGGATGATCGCCAGCAAGGCCAGCAGCGTGACGCTGAAAGACGACAGAAACAGGGAAAGGGCGCCGATGCCATAACCCCAGGGACCGGTGTAGCGGCGTTTCTGTCGACTTTGCACTTCCCAACCCGCCACCGACCACATGACCAGGACGATGAGCCCGATCAACACCGGGTTGGCCTGGGCAAACAGGTGCTTTAAAACCAGGCCGACGAGCATCAATTGCACCGCGCTGCGCAGCGCGGCGATCAGCACCCGCCGCTCGACCCCGAGGCACAGCCGCCAGGACAGAGCGGCCAACAGCAGCACCAGGCCGGCGGCCAGGGCCAGATCCCCGGCGCTCAAGGCAATCAGGTTCATGGCTCGGACTCCAGCCGGCTCTCGCGAATGACCAGCCGCCGTCCGCCCAGGCGGACCCGTTGCTCGGGATCGTGGCTCACCCACAGCATTGCGGCGGCGTGCGCGGCGCGATAATCCTCCAGCACCGTCTCCACCCGCTCCCGGTTGACCGAATCCAGGTTGGCGGTGGCTTCGTCCAGCAACAGCGCCTGGGGCTGGTTCAGCAGCAGCCGCGCCAGCGCCAGACGCTGGCGTTCGCCGGTGGACAGACGCGCGATGGCCCAGCCGCTCACATCGGCATCGAAGCCCAGGGCGGCAAGCAGGGATTCGATCGGAGAACCGGTGGCCGGCGCGCCCCAATGCTCGCCGACGGTTTCCGCCCACCAATGGCTCTCGGCGGGCAGCAGGCCCACCCGGCGGCGCCATTCCGGCGGCGTCAGGCGGGAGCGGGGCAGCTCATCGAGCCAGACCTCGCCGCGATGCGGGTCCAAATCGGCCACGGCGCGCAGCAACAAGCTTTTGCCGGAACCCGACGCGCCGGACAGAAAGACTTTCTCACCCGCCGCCAGGGTCAGATCGACCTCCCGCAGCAGCGCGGTGGACAAGCCGTCCAGGCGCAGCCCCGCCATCAGCGCTCCCGGAGAACCCGACGGCTTTGGAAATCGTGGCGGACCGTTTCTCGCAACGGATCCGGTGGCTTGTCGTCCGGGCACGGCCCGAGTCGCCACGCCGCATCCGCCGACGGGCGCGAGCCGTTGCCGGCGATCCGGTGTTGAGCGAAGGGAGATTCCCGGAGTTGGGTGGAGCGGGGTGGGGCATGGCCCTGCATCGGACGGTTTCCTTGAAGGCTGAATGAATCCCCGCCCGATGATAGATGATAATCCCGGTCAGCGGATTGAAATCGGGGTGCTCGGACTGATCGCTCCTCGAACTCTTCGGTAACATGGTTCCGGGTCGGAAGATTCGGCTTGACGCAGGTCATTACAAGATTTGATGGCGAGCGTGACGCAGCCGTCGGGCACCCGCTTCTTCGAACGTTGCGCAAGGGTAAGATCGTATGCTCGATCCCTTCATGATCACTCTCGGCCTGCAAGGCGAGGTGCCAAGGCCCGGACAGGCGCGGGTATGGGGCGTCATCCGGCCGGAGTTTCTCAACAGTTGGGGCTCGGCGCACGGCGGTTTTCTGTACGCCGTGGCCGACGCCGCCTTCGCCCTGGCGTCCAATTCGCACGGAACCCTGGCGGTGGCGCTCGCCGCCCACATGGAATATTTGCAAGCCAGTCAAGCCGGGGCGGAAGTCGAGGCGCTGGCCACCGAAGTTCACCTGGGACGACGCACGGCGGTCTATCGGGTCGAGGTGCGCAGCGGATCGACGCTGCTGGCGCTCTTCACCGGAACGGTCTACCGGCGAATCGGGCAGGACAGTTCGCTGTCGGCCGACCGGTAACGGCAACGCTGAAACCTCAGCCTTCTCCCAACACCCGCCGTCGCAACAGCCGCTCATCGATGGGTACGAGGGTCAGAATCATCAACAGAAACAGAGCGCAGGCGATCGCCAGATGGTGGTTCGGTTCGCCGGCCAGCAACAAAAAACGAATCCCTTCCGCCAAGTGGTGCAAGGGATTCAGGATCAGCCAAGCCTGCGTCCAGGGGGAATCGCCCTCCAGCGGGAAGTAGGTGCTGCTGGCGAAACCGAGCGGCATGATGACCAGGAAAAAGGGGATGTTCATGTGGTCGATGCTGGGCACGAGGGCCGTGAACAACAAACCCAGCGTGGCGAAAGCCAGGGCGGCGAGAAACAGCAACGGGAGAACCAGAAAGGCGCTGGCCCAGTGCAGGTGCAGCCAACCGGTCAGGGAGAACCCCGCCAGCACCAGGGTCACGATCAGGGCGTAAACCGTGCCCAGGGTAGCGGCCCACAGTACCTCGCCCCAGACGACGTGCTCCAGGCGCACCTGGGTGACGAGTTGCCCTTCCCAGGTTTTCTGATAGTGCATGCGGATGTAGGCCGCGAACAGCGCCTGAAAGAAAGCGGTCATGAACGCGGTATAAGCCAACATGCCGGGCGCCAGATAGGCCAGATAGGAAACGGACCGGCCGCGCCAGGCGAACTCCGGGATGAAGCCGCCCAGTCCCACCCCGAACGCCAACAGCAGGATGATCGGTTCCAGCAGGGGCGGCAGCGCGGCCGTATGCCAGTTGCGCCGGTACACGGTCAGGTGTCGGCCCAGAACGGCGCGGCTTTGCCACTGAAAGGCGGCGCGATAGTGGGGGCTCATGATTTCTCGGCCAGTTTCAGGAACAGGTCATCCAGGGTGGGGGGGCGGACCTCGAAGCGCAGATCGCCGAACCGGGCGCCGAACCGGGCCAAGCCCGGCCCGTCCAGGGCCAGATGCAAGCTGGAAAGCACTCGGGTGGGTTCCGGCAGGCCCGCCTGCCGCGCCCAATCGCGGACCGCCCGCGCCGCTGGATCGTGGGCGTCCAGCACCAGCATGTGCTCGCCGATCAGATCCCCCAGCACCGCTCGGGATTGGCCCGCCGCCACGACGCGGCCCTCGCGCAAGATCAGCAGTTCGTCGGACAGGCGCTCGGCTTCGTCCATGTAGTGGGTGGTCAGGACGATACCCAATCCTTCGCGCCGGAGGGTATCGATCAATTCCCAGACCTCCAGACGCGCTTGCGGATCCAGTCCCGTGGTGGGTTCGTCCAGGAACAACAGCCGGGGTTCGTGGATCAGGGCGCGGGCGAGCATGAGTCGGCGCCGGTAGCCGCCCGAGAGGATGTCGGGTTTGGTATTTGCGTAGCGATCCAGTCCGAAGCGTTCGAGCAAGGCGGTGACCCGCGCTTTGACGGCGGGCGGGCGCGGGCGGAAGTAGCGGCTCATTTGCTCCAGGTTGCCGCGCACCGTGAAATCGGTGTCGAAAGTGTCGTCCTGGGTGCAGACGCCCACCCACCGGGCGGCCGCCTCGGGATCGGCGTGTCGGTCGATCCCCGCCACGCGGATCGTGCCGGCATCGGGTTGAAGGAACCCATAGCACAGCCGCAGAGTCGTGGTTTTGCCGGCTCCATTGGCGCCCAGCAGGCCCAGCACCTGACCGGCCCGACAGCGCAAGTCCACCCCATCGACCACGCGGCGGCCGGCAAACTGTTTGACGAGTCCGCACGCCAGCAGGACCGGTTCGTTCTGGGCGTTCGGATGGGCCGCGAGCATCGGCATGGTGAATGATCTCTCCAGGTGAAAAGCCTCTTCGAAAAGCGCCGGGCGCGGAGAAACCCTCCACGCGCCACGGGAACGACACTCTATCCGCCGCCCAAATCGGACTCAAGCCGGCGAGTGCGCGGCAAGCGCTTGGGTCGGCGACCCCTTGCGCTCAAAATACGACGGGGTTCCGTGGGATGCGATTACCGCGCGGGCCCGACCGGCAAATCGCTTGGGTCCGCGCCGAAAAAAGGCGCGAACATCGCCCGCCGCGATACCGCGCCCGACCCGACAACTGCCCACGGAGACCGCATGCCACCGTCCGAACGCGAAAGAATGCTGGCCGACCAACCGTATCGCTCCTCGGACCCGGAACTGGTTCAGGCCCGGCAACGGGCGCGACTGCTGACCGCGCGCTTCAACGCCAGTTCGCCGCTTGACCTCGACCAACGCCGCGCCCTCCTCCAGGAACTGCTCGGCGGAGTGGGCTCGGGCGCATGGATCGAACCGCCGTTCCAATGCGACTACGGCGTCAATATCCATCTGGGGCCGGGCGTCTATCTCAATTTCAATTGCGTGATCCTGGACTGCAACCGGGTCGAGGTGGGCGCGAATTGCAAGTTCGGTCCCGGAGTGCAAATCTATACGGCCTATCATCCGCTCGATCCCGCGGAGCGCGCTGGCGGCCTGGAGATGGCCGCCCCGATCCGGATCGGGGAAAACGTCTGGATCGGCGGCGGCGCCATCATCGGGCCGGGCATCGAGATCGGCGCCGATACCGTCATCGGCGCGGGCAGCGTGGCGACGCGCAGCCTGCCGGCGCGGGTGGTGGCGGCCGGCAACCCCTGCCGGGTGATCCGCGAATTATGAGCGGCGAATCCCCAATGGGTTTCCTTCACTTTCGACGATCCGCGCCCAACGGATCGGTCGATCCACTCGGGAGTTGCTCGACCCCATGAACCTCCTCGCCTCGATTTGGGAAACGGGCCATTGCCGGCTCGTGGAAGCTCGCGAGCACGACTTGCCGGCGGTGGCGTCCATCCTGGCCGAGAACCAGGCGGTGTTCCGGCTGCTCGGACCGGAACGCGATCTGGAGCATCTCGCCCTGAGCGTGCTGCGTCACGACACGCTGCCGCCCAACGGTCATTCGGCCCATGAAAGAAGTTTCCTGGTCCGACACCGGAGCGACGACGAACTTCAGGGGCTGCTGAGCGTCCATCGCGGCCATCCCGCCACCGAAACCCTCTGCGTCGGCCATCTGTTCCTGCGCCCGCGCTGGCAGCGGCGGGGCGTGGGCCGGGAAGTCACCGGGGAACTCGAACGGCGGGCCGCCCGCACCGGTTACCGGGAAATCCGGGTCGCGGTCGGATTGCGGAACTGGCCGGCGCTGCGTTTCTGGGTGGCGCTGCGCTACGACCGCATCGCCCAGATCGTGGGCGACCTCGAAGACCGGGAACAGGCCTACGCCGATATCGAACTCGCCAAATCCTTGCCCGACCCCGATGCGCCCGCTGAAAACGCCAACGGTTGACTCCGCGCTACCTCTCTGGAAACCGGCGGGTGGCGCGAGATGTTTCTTCCCTTTTCTTCCCTTGCATAATTAAGGCTTGTCATGGCTCAAGACATCGAACCCAACCCATCGGTATTGGGATTTGGGGCCAGCGCCCGGCTTTGCAATTTCGCGACCAACAGCAGCCGACTGTTGGCATCGCACCAACAATGGTTGCAACGGCATGCGCTCGCCGCCTTACGGACCGCTCCGACCAGCTTGATCCGCCTCGCCGGCATTGCCAGCCGCCTGGGTAGCGCACGCCATAACGAACAACTCGCCTTGCGCCGCGCGCAGGCAACGGCGGAATTCATCGAGCAGCAGATGCAAAAAAGCTTGTCGAACCTGGAGATCGCCAGTTATGGCGAGTCGATTTCCGGGGGCGGCGCACGCGACGATGATGGGTATTACCGGGCCGTGATCGTGGTGGTGTCGCCGTTTCCCGTCGCGCCGCCGCTCCAAAAGCGCGCTCCCGTACCGGAGGCGCCATTCAACCGGCTCCCGCTGGCGAGGAAACGCGAATTGGTTGAAATTCTCAAGTCGATCCATCCTCGGACCAGCGCGCAATACGGGGTCTTGCTCGACGCCTGGCTGCGAACGGCGGCCACGGACGCGGCGCTGGTCCAGATCCTCAAATCGGTCAATCCCCTGACGAGCGGGGCGTATGCTCCCTTGCTGGACGCCTGGGTCCGCCAGCGCGGCGACCTCCAGCAATTCGTCACCATTCTCAAGCTGATCGATCCCCTCACCGCCGTCCATTACGGACCGCTGCTCGATGCCTGGGGCCGGCGTCCGTGAACCTCACCCCGGATGCGGTCGTCGGCTCCTCAGGTTTCGGTTGTTACTCGGCATCTCAACCTTACCGGAGTTTCCGATGGCCGCCCATCTCCCCCTCGCGATTTACGCCACTTCCGTGGACTTCTACCCTCCAGGAACCGTAAGAAGCGCTGGAGCCGGCGCAGGCCCCACCGCCGCTCAATTGAGTCATGACTGGGCGGTCCAGGACTTTGCTCATGCTCGGGTCGCGAATCGCGATCGTGGTCGTATCCCCTGTCAGTGCTGGTGAAGATTGCGAAACGGTCAGCTTATGAATCATCGCCGTTCATTCGGCAATGCCGACCGCCTCGGCGGCATCCAACACTTTCTCGTCGGGTTTTTTGCCGCAATAGGCCACCAGGTTGGTGCTGAATTTTTCCAAATCCTTCCAGTCCAGGGTCGTATCGCCGGATACGCCGCTCAGATAGCCGTCGATCCACATCAGCACAACGCCGGCATCCTCGGCGGAACTGGTGGACAGCTCCTGCAAAAACTCTTTACAGGTGATCTCGCCGAAATCGATGTTCCGCATCTGAGTTTTCTTGGCCAAGGCCGACGGCGCCAGCAGACTGGCGGTAAGACACAAGGCGACTGCAAACAAGGAAGGCTTCATGAGGGTCTCCGGAGTCAAACGAGGGTTGGGAGTAGGGTGCCGCAAGATGCTCAAATAGCCTAGCGAGTGTCCGCGGGGAAAGCTATGGAGGTTCGAATTTGGATTCGAGCGCGGTGACGCCGTCATGCTGGTGGACCTTTCCCGTAACCGACAGTCATAAGGATACGAACCAATCGCAGCGATGGCCATATAATTAATCGCCTTTCAATTAATCCTGACAGATTCGGACAACGACGTTTCACGCCGACCCTGGATAAAAGGAACCAAACACTATGTTCAATAAATTCAATAAGTTTTTTCGGAATTCCTTGCTATTAATCCTGCTGGCGCTCGCGCTGGGGCGCGGCGGTTGGGCGACGGAAACCGCTTTGGACCGTTATGTAGCCAGGACCGACCCAAACTATGGCTATACCCACTATCACACCCAAAACGGTGTCGGATTTACCGCCTATTTTATCGAAATGACTTCCCAGCAGTGGCGGTCGCCCAGCGAGGTGGATCGCACTATCTGGAAGCACGAGGTCGTGCTGGTCATCCCCCAGTTCGGGTTGGACGCCACCAAAACGGCCATCCTGTTGATTGACGGCGGCAGTAACCGCGACACGCTGATCACCGAAGTACCCGATGAGATCGGAGCGGTGGTCGTCGCGACCGGCGCGGTGCTCGCCCAGGTTCGGCAAGTCCCCAATCAGCCGCTGTTTTTCACCGACGAAACCAACCGTGGGCGGAAGGAAGACGAGATCCTCGCCTACAGCCTGGACAAAGCGCTGGATACCGGCGACATGGAGTGGGCGGTGCACCTGGCGATGACCAAGGCCGCCGTTCGCGCCATGGACACGGTGCAGGAATTCGCCGCCAGCAAGGGCACGCGGATCGATAACTTTCTGGTGCTGGGCGGCTCCAAACGCGGCTGGACCACCTGGCTGACCGCCGCCGTGGACCCGCGCGTCAAGGCCATCGTGCCGGCTTCGATCGACATGCTCAATCTGGGCCGGCAGTTCATCCACCATTGGGAAGCCTATGGCTTCTACGCACCGGCATTGAAGGACTACGTGGAATTCGATCTGCCCTGCCGGGTACAGACGCCTGAAGGTCAGGCCTTATTGCAGGTCGTGGACCCTTATGCTTACCGCGACCGCTACACCATGCCCAAGCTGATTCTCAACGCCACCGGCGATCAGTTTTTCACCACGGATTCCTCGCAGTTCTATTATTCCGATCTCATCGGCCCCAAGTGGCTGCGCTACACGCCGAACACCGACCACAAGCAGAGCGACGATACCATCGTCAAGGCGCTGTCGTGGATGGACGATATTCTGGACGGCAAGACCAGCCACCAGATCACCTGGGCGCTGGAAGGAGAAGGGGTGCTGCGAGTGTCGCCCACCGCCCGGCCCAAGGAGGTCAAACTGTGGCAGGCGACCAATCCCAACGCCCGGGATTTCCGGCTGGAGGAGGTCGGAGCGATCTGGACCAGCCAGAGCTTGGCCCCGCAGGCCGACGGCACCTATCTCGGCGTGGTGCAACGACCGGCCACCGGTTGGACGGCGTTCATGATCGAGGTGACCTTCGACACCGCCGGTACACTTGAACCCGATCAGATCTACAGCACCGGCGTGCAGATCATCCCGGATACCCTCCCGTATGCCGGCACCGCGTGCGGTGGACAGTACAACCGTAATCTGGAAAGCCCGCAACAGGGTTCGACCGAAAGCGGGATCGGCCTGATTCGCGGCTGGGCCTGTCAAGCCAACAAGGTGGAAATCCAGATCGACGGCGGTGATCGGCAACAGGTGGCTTATGGCACCACGCGCGAAGATACGCTGGAAGCTTGCGGCGATACCGACAACGGCTTCGGCTACACCTTCAACTGGAACCGGCTAGGCAACGGCAGCCACAGCTTGAAGGCATTTGCCGACGGGGTTGAATTCGCCAACGTCAATTTCACCGTAACCACGCTGGGTGAAGAGTTCCTGCGGGGCGCCAGCGGCGAAGCGACCCTACCCGGCTTCCCGCAAGCCGGCGACAACGTCACCGTGCGCTGGGCCGAACCGCATCAGAATTTCGTCATCGTCGGCGCCAGCCGGAATGCGGCCAGCGCCCAACCGGCCGCCGCGGCTCCGCTGGCGCAACTCCTCGCTAGCCTGGAAAGCCCGCAGCAGGGTTCCTTCGAAAGCGGCATCGGTTTGATCCGCGGCTGGATCTGTCAGGCCAGCACCGTGGAAATCCAAATCGACGGCGGAGCGCGGCAGCGGGTGGCCTACGGCACTACCCGGCCCGACACGGTGGCGACCTGCGGCGATGACGACAACGGTTTCGGGTACACCTTCAACTGGAATCGGTTGGGCGACGGCAACCACAACCTGCGCGCCTTCGCCGACGGGGTTGAATTCGCCAATGCGAACTTTACCGTAACCACGCTGGGGGTGGAGTTCCTGCAAGGCGTCAGCGGCGAGTACCCGATCGCCAACTTTCCGCAATCCGGCAAGAACGTCACGCTGCGCTGGGCCGAACCGCACCAGAACTTCGTGATCGTCAACGCTCGGTGATTCGGATTCGGGCGTAACCACCCGTAAGGGCAGGCCCTCGTGCCGGCCGGCCCTTACGGGCGCAGTTCCCGCCGCAACACCTTGCCCGCCGCCGAGATCGGTAGCGCCGTCAAAAAATCGATGTGGCGGGGAATCTTGTAACGCGCCAGGTGATCGCCCAGATACGCCAACAGATCCTCGGCGCTGGCGGTCTGACCGGGCTTGAGCACCACGAACGCCTTGCCGACCTCGCCCCACTTGGGATCGGGCACGCCGACCACCGCGCATTGAAACACCGCCGGATGCCGGTACAGCGCCGCCTCGATTTCCGCCGGATAGACGTTCTCGCCGCCGGAGATGAACATGTCCTTCAGCCGGTCGACGATGAAGAAATACCAATCCTCGTCGTAACGGGCCAAGTCGCCGGTGTGGAACC
>JAVMKI010000054.1:0-16837 GCA_031732755.1 Candidatus Contendibacter sp. | reverse complement strand
TACCCGTGCAGAGTACTACCTTATTTACCTGTCCGAAATTTGGGGACCATTATATTGTGCTGTTGGTTGTTCGTGGAATGATCCTTGCGAAACGTATCCCGACATCTCTGACGGGTATACCTGTCACTATCAATCAAGACCTAAAGGCATTAAAACCAGATGAAACATGGATTAGTCCAATATACTTAAAATTATTGTTTGATGGCTTGCAAGCACCGCTTGCAAGTCTCATTGAAGAATCGGCTCATGGAACCAAATGTTTCCGCACAGATTTATTAACTACCTTCAAGGTTCCGCTTCCGCCATTACCAGAACAAACCGAAATTATTTCCCTCCTTTCTCGTGAACGTACCCGCACCGCTGAGCTTGAAGAAACTCTCCACCGCTCCATCGCCCTTCTCAAAGAACGTCGCAGCGCCCTAATTACAGCGGCGGTAACGGGGCAATTGCAAATTTCAGATAATCAATCCAACCGATGAACAAGCCCTACGACGAGGCCGCGTTCGAGACGGTGATCGAATCCCACTTGCTGAGTAACGGCTACGTGGCCCTCGGTCGGGACGGCTTCGACCGCGAACGGGCGATCTTTCCCGACATGGCGCTAGCCTTCATCCGCGCCACCCAACCGCAGGCGTGGGAAAAACTGGCGGTCCTGCACGGCGATAAAACCGGCGAACGGATACTGCACGACCTCTGCCAATGGCTGGACACCCACGGCTCGTTGGCCACCTTGCGGCACGGTTTCAAATGCTACGGCCGAACCTTGCGCATCGCCTTTTTCAAGGCCGCGCACGGTCTGAACCCCGAGCTGGAAGCGCGCTACGCCGCCAACCGGCTTGGCCTGACCCGGCAACTGCGCTTCAGCCCGAAGAACGAACAATCGCTCGACGTGACCTTGAGCGTGAACGGCATCCCGGTCGTTACCCTGGAACTGAAAAACCCGCTGACTGGGCAGACCGTGGAAGATGCGATGCGCCAATATCGCCAGGATCGCGACCCGCGCGAACGCCTCTTCGATTTCAAGAAACGCGCTCTCGTCCATTTTGCGGTCGATACCGAAACGGTTTACATGACCACGCGGCTGGCGGGGTCCGCGACGCACTTCCTGCCGTTCAACCGGGGCGAGCGCGGCGGCGCCGGCAATCCGCCCGACCCCGCTGGTCAAATCTACCGCACCGCCTACTTGTGGCAGGAAGTCTTGCAGCGGGACAGCCTGCTCGATTTGCTCGCCCGCTTTCTCCATCTTCAGACCGACGAACGCATGACCGACGAAGGGAGAAAGCTCCAGAAGGAAACTCTGATTTTTCCCCGCTACCACCAACTCCAGGCGGTCCGGCAACTGGTCGCCGCAGCGGCGCGGGAAGGGCCGGGTCATAACTACCTGATCGAACACTCGGCCGGCAGCGGCAAGAGCAACACCATCGCCTGGCTGGCGCATCGCCTGTCTTCGCTGCACGACCACCGCGACGAGCGGGTGTTCGACAGCGTCATCGTGATCACCGACCGGCTGGTACTCGACAAGCAATTGCAGAACACCATTTACCAGTTCGAGCACCGGCAGGGCGTGGTGCAAAAGATCGAACTGGATTCCAGGCAACTGGCGGCGGCGCTGGAAAACGCCGTCCCCATCGTCATCACCACCCTGCAAAAATTCCCGTTCGTCTCCCGGCAACTCCTCAAACTGGCCGAGGAACGGGGTCAGACCGGAACCGGACAGCTTCCCACCCGGAAATACGCGGTGATCGTGGACGAAGCGCACAGCTCGCAGTCGGGCGAGACCGCCACCGAATTGAAAGGCGTTTTAGGCGGCGAAGCATTACGCGAAGCAGCGCGACGCCAAGCCGAGGAAGAGGGCGCCGAGCCGCTGGAAGAACTGTTCCGCCGCATGGTTCAGCGCGGTCGCCAAGCTAATCTGAGCTTTTTTGCCTTCACCGCCACGCCCAAACACAAAACCCTCGCGGTTTTTGGCCGAAACGGCGAACCGTTCCATCGCTACACCCTGCGGCAGGCCATCGAAGAGCGTTTCATCATGGACGTGCTGCGCCATTACACGACCTACACCGCCTATTACAAGCTGCTCAAAGCCTGCGCGGACGATCCCCATGTGGAGCGCAAGCAAGCCGCGAAGGCACTCGCCCGGTTTCTGCGGCTGCATCCGCACAACATCGCGCAGAAAACCGAAATCATGGTGGAACATTTCAATACCATGACCCGGCATAAGATCGGCGGCAAGGCCAAGGCGATGGTCGTCACCGGTTCGCGTCTGGAAGCGGTCCGCTATAAAGAGGCGTTCGACCGTTACATTCGAGAGAAAGGTTATCCGATCAAGACGCTGGTGGCGTTCTCCGGAACCGTGATCGACGACCAGATACCCGCGAAAACCTACACGGAAGAGGGCATGAATCAGGGCATCCGTGAAAGAGCGTTGCCGGAAAAGTTCGCCACCGCCGAATACCAGGTGCTGCTCGTCGCCGAAAAATATCAGACTGGATTCGATCAGCCGCTGCTGCATACCCTCTATGTCGATAAACGGTTGGCGGGCATCCAGGCGGTGCAAACCCTGTCGCGCCTCAACCGCATCCATCCGCTAAAGGAAGACACCTTCATCCTCGATTTCGTCAATGACCCCCAGGAAATCCAGGACGCCTTCCAGCCGTTTTACGAGGGTGCGGTGATCGGCGAACGGGTCGATCCGGCACGCCTTTATGAGTTGAAAGCCGAGTTGGACGCCTCCGGAATTTATCTTGCCGAGGAAGTGGAGCAATTTTGCGCGGTGTTTTTCAAACCGAAGGCTCGCCAGAACGCCAACGACCATCAGCAGATGAACGTCGCGCTCGATCCGGCCGTCAGTCGATTTCGGGCGCTGAAAACCGAACGTGATCCAGAAGCCGAATCGTGGCGCGGAAAGCTCCAAGCCTTTCGCCATCTCTATGCGTTCTTGAGCCAAATCATTCCTTACCAGGACAGCGATCTGGAGAAACTCTATACCTTCCTGCGCCATTTGGCCGCCAAGCTGCCGAGGCGCGCGTCCGGACCCGCTTACCAGTTCGACGACGAGGTTCGCCTGGAATATTACCGTCTTCAGAAGATCAGCGAAGGCTCAATCAGCCTGGAAACGGGCTATGCCAAACCGCTCGATGGACCCCGGGAAGTCGGCACCGGCATGGTCCGCGAAGAGAGCGTGCCGCTGTCCCGATTGATCGATTTGATCAACGAGCGTTTCGGCACGGACTTCAACGCGGCGGATCAGCTTTTCTTCGATCAACTCGTCGAGGCAGCCATCCGCGTCGAATCGCTGAGGCAGGCGGCCGAGGCCAATCCGTTCGACAAGTTTCAACTGGTGTTTCGTCAGGTCTTGGAATCGCTGTTTATCGAGCGGATGGAGATGAACGAAGAAATGTTCGCGCGGTTCATGAACGAAGGCGAGTTTCAAGACGTGGTCGCCCAATGGCTCGGCCAGCAGGTATACCAGCGCTTTCCCAAGGAATTCACGGCCCCATCACCCCGAAAAAGCCGGTGACGGCAACCTCGCGGCGGTGCAACTCGCAAGGTGGACGCCGGTCACAAGGGGTACCCACTCCCATCGAGACTCGCGCCATGCTGATCCAACGCCCCGCCGACATCCGCCCGTCCGAAATTACGCCACCCGAGTTGTACGCCCGCCGTCGCGAATTTCTGAAAACCGCCGCCGTGCTGGGTCTTGGCGCATTGTTGCCACCGGCATTACGCGAGGCTCAAGCAGCGTCCCCGGCTGACGATCTCAAACCAACGCCCTACAAGGACATTACGTCGTACAACAACTTCTACGAATTCGGTCCCAGCAAGACCGATCCGGCCGAGAACGCCGGCAGTCTGAAAACCAAACCCTGGACCGTGGCGGTCGAGGGTCATTGCGAAAAGCCGGGTCAGTACGCACTGGAGGATTTCCTGGCCCCGCACTCGCCCGAGGAACGCATCTACCGACTGCGCTGCGTGGAAGCCTGGTCCATGGTCGTCCCATGGCTTGGCATTCCGTTGAACCAAATTCTGCCGCGCTTCCAACCGACCGCCAGCGCCAAGTACGTCGAATTCACCACCCTGCTCGATCCCGCGCAAATGCCGGGGCAGCGCACCCGCCTGCTGAGCTGGCCCTACGTCGAGGGATTGCGGATGGACGAAGCCATGCACCCGCTGACCCTGCTGGTGACCGGACTGTACGGCAAGGAGTTGCCGAACCAGGATGGCGCTCCGTTGCGACTGATCGTACCGTGGAAATACGGTTTCAAGGGTATCAAGTCCATCGTGAAAATCCGCTTCGCCGAGCAACAGCCCCGTACCACCTGGGCCAGCGAAAATCCGAGCGAATACGGCTTCTACGCCAACGTCAACCCTGAAGTGGATCATCCACGCTGGAGTCAAAAACGGGAACGGCGCATCGGCGAACTGTTCCGCCGCGACACCCTGCCGTTCAACGGCTACGCCGAGCAGGTGGCCAGCCTCTATACCGAGATGGACCTGCGCAAGAATTTTTGAGGGTATACCGCTGTCTCCCAATATTTAGGAGGTTTTTATGGGAGCTGGCTTAGCGGTTTCCAAGGAGTGATCGCCCACAAGTGGGCTTCTACAAATTGAGATTTGGTATCAGAGAACCGCTGTTGACTGTGTGGGCACCGAGCGTTCGCGCATGCCGAATCGTATAATCTTTGAGCCTTTTGCCAGGCTGAACACTGCATAAAACCGCCAGGTCGTTCATTCCCTCTCTCGGAGATGCCCATGTCGTGGTTGCACCGTCCCATGCAGATGCCTCGCCCGGAAAATGCGTTGCCGGGCCGCCTCACCCCGCTGCCCGCGCCAACCCACCATTACGTCAACCACCACCCCCTGCAACCACCCTTCCTCACCGGCATGGAACAGGCACTGTTCGGCCTCGGCTGCTTCTGGGGCGCGGAACGGAAGTTCTGGACCCAGCCTGGGGTTTACAACACGGCGGTCGGCTATGCCGGCGGCTTCACGCCTAATCCGACCTATGAGGAAGTGTGCAGCGGTCTGACCGGTCACGCCGAAGTGGTATTGGTGGTGTTCGATCCCGCTGTCATCGCCTACGCGCAACTGCTCAAGGTGTTTTGGGAAGCGCATGATCCCACCCAGGGAATGCGCCAGGGCAACGATGTCGGCACGCAATATCGTTCCGTGATCTATGTGTACGCCGACGCCCAACGCGCCGACGCCCTGGCCAGTCGGGACATTTACCAACAGGCGCTGACCACTGCGGGCCACGGGTCGATTACCACCGAGATCGGCGAAGCACCACCGTTCTACTACGCCGAGGACTACCATCAGCAATATCTGGCCAAGAACCCTGGCGGTTACTGTGGGCTGGGCGGTGCTGGCATCCACTACCCGGCGGGAGCCACGGCGTGATGGTCGCCACCGTACCCGTCGCCACCCATGAACGTCCCAGCGACACCACCGAATGGGCCTGGCGGTTGCGTGGCCTGCTGATCGGCACGGCGGTCGGCGATGCACTGGGCCTGCCCGCAGAGGGGTTGTCCCGTCGGCGGGTGCGCCGCCTGTACCCAGGGCGTTGGCGGCATCGGCTGATTTTTGGGCGCGGCATGATCAGCGACGACACCGAGCACACGCTCTTCGTCGCCCAAAGCCTGCTGCGCCACCCCAACTCGCCAAAACGGTTCGCCCAGCGGCTGGGCTGGTGCTTGCGTGGCTGGTTGCTAACCTTGCCCGCCGGCATCGGCTTCGCCACGCTGCGGGCGATTGGCAAGCTGTGGTTGGGTTTTCCACCGCACCGTAGTGGTGTCTGGTCCGCCGGCAACGGTCCGGCGATGCGGGTGGCGATCATCGGCGGGTTCTTCGCCCACGATCCGAGCCAGCGAGCCGCCTATGTCGCCGCGTCGACCCGCATCACCCACACCGACCCCAAGGCCCTGATCGGCGCATCCGCCATCGCGGAGTTGGCCGCCTGGATCGTGCGCGAACGACTGACCCAGCGCCCGCCACTAGAATCCTTCCTCGCTCTTCTCCGCGCCCGTGGCCCGGATGATCGCGACTGGCAAGCCTTGGTGGATGCCATGGATCATGCCGCGCGGGAGCAGCGAACCGTTGCGGAACTGGCGGAGCGGCTCGGATTGGAGAAGGGTGTCACCGGTTATATCTACCACACAGTTCCCATCGCGGCCTATGCCTGGTTCCAGCATGGCGACGATTACCGGCAAGCCCTAACGGCGGTGCTCGATTGTGGTGGCGATACCGACACGGTTGGCGCGATCGTCGGCGCGCTGGCGGGCGCGACGGTGGGGGAAGCAGGGATTCCAGAGACTTGGCGGACGGGCATCGCCGACTGGCCGCGCTCGCTGCCAGTACTGGGAGTGTTGGCCGACCGCCTAGCGGCGGTCGCATTGACCCACCGGCCGACCTCGGCGGTACGCTATGGCTGGCCCGCGCTTCCGGCGCGGAATCTAGTGTTCCTGCTGATCGTGCTGGCGCACGGTTTCCGGCGGTTGTTGCCACCGTATTGAAAACGTAGGCCGCTGGTGGAGTTGCCCCCAAGAGAGGGCTAGGCGCTCCGGCCATTCTGGTATAAGCTACGTTGCAGTGCAACATAGCTTACCCATGAAAAGTACGGCCATGACTACCGCCATTCTCGTCGTCCCCACCGAGCAACGGGTCGGGCTGACCACCGTCGCCCTCGGCTTGGTGCATGCGCTTGACCGCGAGGGCATTCCGGTCGGCTTCTGTAAACCGATCAGCCAGCCGCACGCCACCGATACCGGCCCGGAGCGCTCGACCCGGCTGGCCCGTACCGTCACCAGCCTGACCCCGCCCGAACCGATCCTGGTCGCCGAGGCCGAGAACCTGCTGGGCCACGGCCGGGAAAACATCTTGCTGGAGGAGGTCATCGCTCGCTATGAGCAAGCCGCCCAGCACGCCGCCGTGGTCATCGTCGAGGGCTTGGTGGACACCGAGGAAAAATCCTATGGCACCCACCTCAACGCCAGGATGGCGCAAAGTCTGGACGCCAAGGTCATCATCGTTACCGCGCCCGGTCATGACACGCCGCGCCAGGTGGCCGACGCCGTGGAAGTGGTAGCCCGCGCCTACGGTGGCATTCATCACGAACGGTTGCTGGGTTGCATCATCAATCTGCTGGATGCTCCGGTAGACCCGGCTGGCCACATCCGCTTCGATTTCAGCCGCGCCGAAAACGGTTCCGGCACCAGTCACGAGGCCGAATTCCGGGCCGAATGCACCCGCCACTGGCCGGAAACCTTCAAACTGATCGGTTGCATCCCCTGGCAACGCGCACTGATCGCGCCACGCGTGCAGGACATCATGCGCATGATCGACGCCCAGGCGATCAACGAGGGCCAGTTGGACCGGCGCGTCACCCATGTGGCGTTGGGCGCTCGCACCCTGGCCAACAGTTGTCAGGACCTGCGGCCCGGGGCCATGGTCATTGCGCCAGGCGACCGCGATGACCTGCTGCTGGCGGTCTGCATGGCGACGATCAGCGGTACTCGCCTCGCCGCCATCCTATTAACCGGTGGACTCAAGCCCGACCCACGGATCTGGAAATTGTGCGGGCCGGCACTCGACGCGGGCCTGCCGGTGCTGAGCATTCCCTACACTACCATGCAATCGGTGCTGTACCTGCCCTACATCAATCTGGAAGTGCCCATCGACGACCGCGACCGCATCCAGCGGGCCACCGAGGCGGTGGCTTCGCACATCAGCCTGGACTGGAAAGAACCGCTCTTGACCACGCTCGTCGAGCGTCGGTTGAGCCCGCCGGCGTTCCGGCACATGCTGGTGGAACGCGCGCGCCGCGCCAACAAAAGGATCATCCTGCCCGAGGGCAACGAACCGCGCACCATCGAGGCGGCGATCATCTGCCACCAGCGCGGTATCGCCCGCTGCGTGCTGATGGGCGACGCCGGGCGCATGCGTCGGCTGTCGGCGCGCCGCGGCATGACCATCCCACCGGACATTGAGATCATCGACCCAACCCAGGTCGACCGGCGTTACATCGACGCCATGGTGGAATTGCGCGGATCCAGGGGATTGACGCCGGAACTGGCTGAGGAGCAATTGCACGATGCCGTGGTGCTGGGCACCGTGATGCTGCACCTGGGCGAGGTGGACGGGCTGGTGTCCGGTGCGGTGCATACCACCGCCAACACCATTCGTCCGGCCCTGCAATTGATCAAGACCGTACCTGGCGCGCGGCTGGTCTCGTCCATCTTCTTCATGTGCCTACCCGAACAGGTGCTGGTTTACGGCGATTGCGCCATCAACATTGACCCTAGCGCCGAGGAACTGGCCGATATCGCCATCCAGAGCGCCGAATCGGCCCAGGCTTTCGGGATCACGCCGCGGGTGGCGATGTTGAGCTACAGCACCGGCGCCTCCGGCAGTGGCAGCGACGTGGACAAGGTCAAGGAAGCGACCCGCCTCGCCCGCGAGCGGCGGCCGGATTTGCTGGTGGACGGCCCCTTGCAGTACGACGCGGCGACCATCAAGGAAGTGGCGGAGAGCAAGGCTCCGGACAGCCGGGTGGCGGGTCGAGCCACGGTGTTCATCTTCCCGGACCTGAACACCGGCAACACCACCTACAAAGCGGTGCAGCGCAGCGCCGAGGTGATCAGCATCGGCCCGATGTTGCAAGGGCTGAACAAGCCGGTCAACGATCTGTCGCGCGGGGCGCTGGTGGAAGACATCGTGTTCACCATCGCCCTGACCGCGATCCAGGCCGAACAAGCCAGGGAACGGGAACGCGGCTCGCGCTGATCAGGTGCGCTCGAAGGTTTCCACCCGCGCCGGCGGCAGGTTGCTCCAAACGATTCTGCTGGACAACCGCCGGAAGCCAGGCAACAACCGGGCGCGGGTGCCGCGCAGGTCGTAGGTGAACTGTACCAGCCGGCCCTCCGGTTCGAGCAGGGTCTCCAACTGCTGGACGATGGCTCGGGTGGTGGCGGGGTGCAAGGAGCGCAGCGGCAGGCTGGACACCACGCTGTTCAGGCGCGGGCGCGGATGGCCCAGCAGATGGCTCAGTTGGGCCGCGTCGCCCTGAATGACGCGCAATTGCGGAAACCGCTGGCGCAAGTGATGGGTCAGCGTCGGCGAGCGCTCCACCACCACTAACTTCCAGGGCGGCACGCCGTGCTTGAGTAAGGCAGCGGTGACCGCGCCGGTCCCTCCCCCCAACTCGACCACCAGTCCATCCCGTTCCAGCGGTACGCGCGCCGCCATGCCACTCGCCAGCGCGGGGGCGCTAGGGCAGGCCGCGCCCATGGCTCGGGGATTGGCCCAGATTTCTCGGGTGAACAGGGCCAACGAAGCGGCGCCAGGATTTTGCAGTAAAACCTTGACCAAACGTTTCATATCCTACCTGATCGTGGAAGCCGCTCGACAGCGGCGATAGGATGACCACGGGCGGGCATTATAATTCATTTTGTAATTCATTTCGTCTCCGCCGGGCGACGATCCGGGGAGACGGCGGTGGGAGAAATTGGGGAGGGGCGGAGGAAATTCGCGACACGCGGCGGCGCCGCGCATCGTGGGACTCAGGCAGTGCGCAATTGTTCCTGTTCGGCTTCGAACAGCACCGAGGCGATTTGATGCAGGCCTTCCTCTTCGGCGATTTCGGAGATTTCCTCCCAGGAGGCGCCGCGATCGATGGCGGCGGCGGTTTTGCTGTCCGCCGGCAGTTCCTTGCGGATCTCCTGGAGGTACGAATCGGTCGCCTCGGCGGAGTCCTCGACCGCGCTTGGCCCCTCCCGCAGCGCTTCCTGCTCGGCCTCGAACAGCACCGAAGCCAGCTTGTGCAGCCCCTCTTCCTCGGCCAGTTCGGAAATCTCCTCCAGGCTGGCACCCTGGTCGATGGCGGCGGCGGTCTTGCTGGAGTCAGGCAAATCGTCCCGGAAGGATTGAAGCATCTGCGCGATGTTCTTCATCTCCACTGAATACGCTCCTATCTACTGATGATGGGTTATCGAACAAGTGGGCCGGAAGTCTATTATGCCGGTGGCCAAAAGCCAATAACGCGGGAGGGGGTGATGTTCAATAGGCTTCGAATTCAAAGCGGGCCGCACCGACCGTCAAGACGTCGCCCGCCTCCAAGGCGAGCACTTCATGGGTTGCCAACCCGTGGCAGCCGACCTGAACCGAGCCTGGACCCGCCAGGTTTTGGATCCAGTACATGCCTTCCCGGAACAGCAGTTCGGCGTGTACCGGCGCTACTCCAGCGGCCGAGATTCGCAGGCTGGCCTGTGGGGAACTGCCCAGGGACAGCCATTTAGGCACGTAATAGTGAACAATTTGCCGACTGGCTTCGTCGTCGCGTTCGAGCCGCGCATACAACAGAGTCCCCGGATTGCCGACACCATTGATTTCGGCAATCCGATCCTGGATCGAGATGAGGTTGGCATAACGGTTTCTGAGCGTGGCGCGCACGTCTTCGTCGCCGGCTTGCTGATCGCGCTGGTGCAAGATCTCGACCAGATCGAGCAGGTAGTGACCAAACTTGTCCCGTGGTTCCTGGGGATCCCAGTTCATCGCGGTGTCGCGTTCTCCATGGCGATCCCAGGCCAGGGTCAGTTTAAGGTGGTATAGATCACAGATGTCCAGAACGTCGTCCGCTTCCAACAGGCACCATTGCCCACGTGTCAGCCGTTGGCCATTCCGCCCGGTGTAAGTTTGGTTCTGGTCGCTGGCCGGCATCAACGCCAATTGGTCACCCAAAGCGCAGATCACGGCGTGCAAGCGGGAAATTTGCTTGTATTCCGACACGAAACCCAAGGCGAAATCGCCAAAGCCCGCGCCTGTGGCGGGATTGTAGCGTCCCAGAATCATGAATGGGCGCGACACCAGTTCGATCCGCGCCGGCGCCTGGGTGGGATCGGTGACCAACAGCAGCGCCCGGCTGAGCGCGGTGCCGCGCCCGAGCATTTGGCGGGTGGTGGCGATGGCGGCCCGCAAACGGTGGGTGCGCTCCTCATCGACCGTCAATTCGAGCGGCAGCGTGAAGGCCCGATCACCAGAGCCAGCCTTGGTCAAGGTGATGGCCCCAGTCCGAGGCGCTGGGATGTCCGGCCAAAACCGCTCGCGGCCGGGCGTGGCCGCAGTTTCTTCGTCCGCGTCCCGGTCGGTCCCGTTCCAGCGCGTCGGGTCCAGGCGAATTTCATCCGGGCCGCTGTAAGCGTGCCAGGTTCCCCGATGGTCGAGCAGATCCAGTTCCAGCCGCAGCATGGCCAACCCCGATTCAGCCTGCGTCGGCCGGTAGTCCAGATACACCGGTTGGGCATCCCGGCCATCCAGCAGGCGCAGGGGAACCGCCTGACCACCGTTGGCGAATTCCAGATCGGTGCTGCGCAGCCGCACGCGGATTTCCCGGTACAACCACCAACTGGGGTTGATGACCAGGGCGCACAGGGTGCCGCCGGGCTCCGGCCCGACGTGCGGGGTAATCGCTAGGGTTGCCAGCACCGGCGGCTGACTTTCGGCCAGCCGCGTCATCCGTTGCTCGTACCGGGTCAGCCACGCGGGAGGAGCGCTGCGCGCCAGCCACTGATAGCGATGGCGAAACTCACGAAAGACCTCCCGGTCCTGCGTGTTCTGGCGATCCTGTTTGGCGGCGATTTCGTCGAGTAGTTGCAAAAATGCACGCGGGGGGGGCAACAGGGTCGGCGCCGATCCGACGACGGCTTGCGGCGATGCGGCGGCGGGAACGGGACCGGCGTTCGCATCCGCATCCACCGGTTGTGGCGCCGATGCCGCGACCGAGGTGGTTTCCGCCGGTGTGGCGGCGGCGACCGTGACGGTTTGTTCAGCGACCGGAGTTTCATCCAGGGCGAAATCGAAGCTGAAGTCCAAATCCGTTCCGGTGAAATCGAATTCATCGCCAACGCTCGGCGGCGGCGCGGTCAACGGTGCTGGTGGCGCATCGGTGGGATCGTTGAGAAAACAGCTCCGCGCGGCCTCATCCACCAGCGCCGGGGTAATCACATGTTCGGTTTGCAGGCTGGTGAGCAACAGGATCGTGTCGCACAACAAGGCGATGGCCCGAGGCACACCCTGGCTGTAGTGGACAACCCGCTCGACCACGGCGGGCGATAGCCAATCGTCGGCGTGGCCGGCGGCACTGAACTGATGGGCGAGAAACTGGCTTGTTTCCACCGCGCTCAGCCGCCCGAGGCGACACTCGACCCGAAGGGATTCCTGAAGCGGACGCAGCTCCGGTTGCCGCAGCTTACCCTCGATCTCCGGCAACCCCGCCAACACCACCCGCGGACGCTGGTCGCCCGCGACCACCGCTCCCACGATGAACTCCCACAACTGCCGCAAGGCGTCAATGCGCAAACGATGCGCGTCATCGACGAGCAGGGCAACCACTTGGCCCTGGCTGGCGTACGCGGCCAGCGCGTCGCGCAATTGCTGGCTCCGCCGCTCGGCATCCGGTTCGTTGCCGGGCAACTCCAGATCGGCGCCCAACTGATCGAGGAGATCGGAGAAATCGGGCGGAGGGTTGCCGAGCAGGATAAAGCGGATATCACTGGCCTCCGCCATGCAGCGGCGCAAAATCAGGCTTTTGCCGAGTCCGGCCTCGCCAGTGAGCAGCAATAATCCCTGCTGGGTCCGAATGCCTTGCAAAAGAGCGGCGCAAGCGGCGTCAAGGTCGGCGTTGCGGTAAAACCCGCGCGGGTCTTTCAGGTTGAAGGGTTTACTGTCAAGTCCGAGGTGGTTGGTATGCATCATTCCCTCCGTGCCGCCAGCCGCTGTTGCGCATTCTACGATTCGCGGGTGAATCTCGACAGCCCCCGACGCCGACCGAGCGAGCGACTTTTGCACTCGGATCACCGAGGTCGCCGTTCTGAGCGGTTGCCACCCGGATTTCATACACCGCTTCGTCGGATTGCTATACTGTTTCAATGCGCGCGCTTCACTGGCGCGACTGTTTCCGTTTATTTTAGAACAATAATCGCTATTGATTCGCCGCATGACCGCCAAGGATTCGCGCGCGTCCTCCCCGCCTCCCTCCCCCGTGATCCCTCCCTCCCCCGCGACGCCGGATTCGGGCATTGTCTCACCGTCACCGTTCCGACCGCTGGTGCGTTACCGGCGGTTATTGCGGCGCTGGCTGTGGACCAATGGGCAAGGGTGTGGGTTGCTGGCCGGCGGGTTGGTAGCCTACGCGCGCGCCCTGCCGGCGGGGCGCGGGGGGGAGTTGCTCCGGCGGGTAGCGGCGCTGGTGGCGCGCGGATTGGACCCGGCGTTGGTCGACTTGCCGTTCGCCGTCCAACTGCGCCTCCGACTGGAGCGGCTCGGCCCGACCTATATCAAGCTGGGCCAGATCATGGCGGTGCGCGAGGACATGTTGCCGCGCGCCGTCACCGACGAGCTGAAAAATCTGTTCGATCAGGTTCCCGCCGCGCCCTTCGCGGCGATCCGCGCGCTGATCGAAACCGAACTGGGGCAACCGCTGGCGGCGTCGTTCACCCAGGTCGAGGAACAGCCGCTCGGTTCCGCTTCGCTGGCGCAGGTGCATCGCGCCACGACCCGTGCTGGCCAGGCGGTGGTGATCAAGGTGCTCAAACCCGGTGTGCGCGAAACGGTGCTGGCCGATCTGGTGTTGCTACGCCTGCTCGGCGGCGTGCTGAACCGGTTGATCCCCCATTACCAGCCGGCCGCTATCATCGGGGAATTTCGCGTTTATACCGCCCGCGAGCTGGACCTGACCAACGAAGCGGACCACGGTGAAACCTTTGCCGCGCATTTTCACGATCTGCCGGCCATCGTATTTCCGCGCATGGTGCGGGAACTGAGCAGCGCCAGCGTGCTGACCATGGAATATCTGGACGGCTTCAAGCCTGGCGAGCCGACGACCTTCGAACTGGCGGCGGCGGCGCGGGCGCGGGTGGTCAAACTGGGTGCGCAAGCTATTTTGCGGATGCTATACCGGGATGGTTTTTTTCACGCCGATTTGCACGCTGGCAATCTGCTGATCCTGCCAGGTCCGACGGTTCGGGTGGGGTTCGTGGACCTGGGCATGGTCGGCCGGTTCGAGGACGAAACCCGGCGGCGGCTGCTGTATTACTACCATGCCCTGGTCAATGGCGATGTCGAAAAGGCCGCCTGGCATCTGAGCGGCATCGCCGATCTCGGACCGGGCGGCAACCCGGCTGAATTCCGGCGGGCGGTGGTGGAATTGTCGCGGCGCTTCCTGTTACGCGCCCGCCATGGCGATTTCAGCATCGCCCGACTGATTTTGGAATCGATGCGGCTGGGCGGTCGTTACCGCATGTATTTTCGGGTGGATCTGGTACTGATGGTCAAGGCGCTGGTCACGTTCGAGGGTGTTGGGCGGATGGTGGACCCTGAGCTGGACGTGGTCGCGTTGTCACGGTTGTACATTGGTCGCATCTTCCGTGAACAATTCCAGGTGAAGCGCCTGACGCGGGAGTTATGGCGCAACGGCCCGGAATTGCTCGATCTGGCCGGGCGGTTGCCGGAGTTGTTGGCTCGGTCGTCCCGCGCGCTTGATCGTCCCGACCCGGTGCCGACCGCCAGTCCGCTGGCGGGATTGCGTGGGGCCATCCTGAGCGCCGCCTGCGTTCTCGGTGGAGTGCAGGTCCTACTGCAATCAGACGCTTGGCTGCTGGGCGGGGGATTGCTGCTGGCGGGGTTCTGGTACTACGGACGCGGCGGGTAGTAGAGAACAAGGCGACACCTGGTAACGACACGACTGGAGTCACGGGCTGCTTGCCTTATCACGGCCGTCGCGACAAGAACTGTACTGACGGAACGATAGGAGGAATGTCAAAAATCACTGGGAACGGTGATTTTTCATCTCCGATCCGAGCAAGTTGGCAATATCGAATTTTTCCATCGGCGCATTTTCCACGATTCGTCGAGCGTCTGGATAAAATTCAATCCTGCTTCCAGTCGCTACGACAATTCTTCCCAGGTTATCGAACTCGGCCCATGTGCACTCAGCATTCAAGCGATGGGCGATTCCATATCGTTCATCTCTCACCTCGTATTCGTAAAAGTTATATTCACCGACTCCATGCTTTACCCGGGAACCATCCACCACACAGGACTTGAGATTTTGGAGTAAACAGGTTTTTCCATTGGTCTTCACCCAATTGGGTATTGGGTATCGATCCCCATAGCGGCCAACCTGCGTTTCGCAAAGTCTCCAATCCCTGTTCGAAGCCCATCCTTCATTGGGGAGCGACCCAATTTTCACTTCATATTTATCAAACCGATAGCCCACCTGAATATCTAAGTCAGAATTCCCTGGCAAGACAATGATCGTTTTGTCATCCAGGAATTGCCCTCCCCCACCCCAAGTATCCCCGTGAAAGAAGATCGCTTGCGCTGTAAGAGTGGGTGGCATACAAATAGCCGTCCAACAACTCAATATCTGTCCGTCTTGTCGGTGGGGTCGTCGTCCCATGGCGAAGTAGATGAAATATTTCCCATCCAGCGAGAGATCGCATCGATTAGGATAAATTCTCCCGTAGAACCTCGATCCTATCCGCAGATTGATGTTCTTCCTATTGTACTCAAGCAATACCAAATAGGTAACCTTGTTGGTTTGTCGATAGAGCAGGACGATCCTGTTCTGCCGAGTGGCGATGTAGCCTCTAATCTTTGGCGTGCCGGTCAACAATCTCTTCTTGGCTCCATTCTACACAGGATAACCATGTATATCTCCGCGCTGTTTCTTCTTAAAGTGGGTATGGACTAGATCGTGTCTCCGTAAATCCTGTCAAAAGTGCTACTTCCCAATCCAATCGTCCTTCTATCGCTGCTTTTTTTGCGGCCGAATCCCAGTCGTATTCAATCAGTCTAAAGCTAGGAGTCCATTGCTGGTTTCGCTGTTCCAGTATGGCATATCTCGCGTGTGGAGAACCATTCTCCACTCTATACGGCACCTCACACGATTCTTTATAGGCCTGCAATCCGACGCTTCCTGGGTTGATTATTAGAGAACCATTCCTTAGCCTTACACACCTTGAAAGATGTGAATGACCACAAAGAAATACCTTAAAATTTAGCTTCCACAATTTCTGTTCTATCTCGTCGATTTTTCCAAGGCACTTTCGACCGCCTATTGTCTGTTCAAGCAGAAAATCATCATCTGCTTCCGGCGAGCCATGAAATACGAAAATCTCGGGTGAAATTACGAGTTCCTTTGGTATATCTGACAGCCAATTTCTTTGTTGTTCTAATATATTACGAAATGCGAATGTGTCTGATGGACCAAGTATTAACGCATCTTCTTGGGAAAGAACCCTGTCTTGATTCCCCCTAATCTGTAACCAGTCGCGAGACATTAAAAAATCCAACGTTTCTTGTGGCCACAGCGGCCCCGATGCATGATCACCCAAATTGATCACACCATCAACGCCAAAGGCAAGAAAATCATTTTCGACAGATTTCAGGGCAGGAAGGTTTCCATGAATATCCGAAATTATCGCGTATCTCTTCATTAAAATCTCTTGCGGATTAGCCGGTTGTTCGGGCGTCATAGTTGATTATAATGCGAGGTTGGCTATTCACCAAGACCATCTTTTAGAATCTGTCTGAGTTGCTTGTTTCTTTCGCGCGTCAATTCCGCCTTTCGAGAAAAGAATAACATTTGGTACATGCTCCCCCAGCAAATTCTCGCATCATTTTCTGCACAAACAAACCGTGCTTCTAGGTCAGCATCGCGAAATGCCAACCATGCTTTTTGCGCTAGCCGAAGCTTATTAGTAAGTATCCCCCGGCAGAGCCGGGGGCTTTAGAGCCTGTTCATAATCTATTAACGACGAGGATGTGATTCTCAGGTGGTAAC
>JAVMKI010000053.1:0-17019 GCA_031732755.1 Candidatus Contendibacter sp. | reverse complement strand
CCTTCCGTTACCACCTGAGAATCACATCCTCGTTAATAGATTATGAACAGGCTCTCAGCGTTGCTGGATTGCCGCTTTGCCAGCGCCGCGTCGGAGGTGAGACTAACGGATGCCAAGGTAATGGCAACCTGCGAAACCGCAAGCGGCGACGAGGATATTGCGCTGACTCTACCCGCGATCATCACCGCCGAGCTGGCGCTGGCCAATCCGCGTTACGTCACGCTAATGGAACTCGCGGCCGCTCGCAAGAAGCTGGTCGAGGGTGCGGAACGCGTTGAACGTTTGGCTCCAACGCTGACCTCGCTGGCCCTCTATCCGATTGCGCCCCGCCAGCGTGGCATCTTGTTGAGCAGCATCGCGGAACTCGCCGCCATTATTCGCGCGGAACTTGGAGCATCGTCATGAAAATCCTGTTACTCGCCGAGCATGACGGCCAACGCTTAGAAACCGCCACACGCTGCGCCCTGACCGCTGCCCGCGCTTGGCCGAATGCGCGCATTGAGGTTCTGGTCTGCGGCTGCAAAGCCGACCGTGTCGCCAAACAGGCTGCGCAAATGGAAGGCGTTAGCGGCGTGTGGCTGGCCGATGCACTGCACTTAGAGCATCCCTTGCTGGAGGACTTATGCGCGACATTGGCGGCCATGGCCGCGCCGTTTACGGTGGTGCTGGCTCCACACAACCGCTTTTTCGCCAGCGTGCTGGCTCGTTACGCCGCACAATGCGATCTCGGCATGGTGCAAGATGTGTTGGCCATCACCGCGCCTAATGTCTATGTCCGCTTGCGCCATGCCGGAACGGCTTTGGAAACGGTGCAAAATTGCGCGCCTCGGCAAATTCTGACGGTGCGCGCCAGCCGCTTTGCGCCAGCGGGTTCCGGGCCGCAGCAGTCTATCCGACGGCTTGAGTCGCCTCCAGCTACGCAACTGGCGCGACGCATTCGGGCCTCAGCAGTGGGTGATGGCAACCCTAGATTGCAAGACGCCCGCGTGATCGTAACCGGCGGGCGGGCGCTGGGCGCACGCTTTTTTTCCGTCCTGCAACCCTTGGCGGCGGCGCTAGGTGCTGAAATCGGTGCGACGCGCGGCGCGGTGGACAGCCATTTCGCGCCACGTCATCGGCAAGTCGGGCAAACGGGGTTTCGCGTCGAGCCGGCTCTGTATATCGCCATCGGTGCGTCTGGCGCGATTCAGCATCAAGTGGGAATGCGCAACAGCAAAACCGTGATCGCCATCAACAAAGATCCACATGCGCCTATCTTTGAGATTGCGGATTACGGGCTGGTGGGCGATCTGTTTGAAGTGGTGCCGCAATTACTGGAAGTTTTTAGCGCTACCCAACATTCCAGTGGAAGGACTCCGACGCCTTGTCGTTGTCGATACCCGACTATGGCACACGACGCCGGAGTTGAAGCTGCTCACGCCGCCAGCGGCAACGCTTCGTGAGTAAAGCACGCTTTGGGACAGACTCGCGAGCAGGCTTCGCAACCGATGCAGTCCATAGCGTTCGATAGCGTCATGAACGAATTGTCGCTGTCGTCGTCGTCATCATCGTCATCGTCGTCCAGATCGACATCATCGATGGCCCGTTGCACGATGGTTAGCACATCGCGGGGACAGACCTTGAAGCAGCGACCGCAGCCGATGCACTTTTCCTCGTTCAGCGCGGTCACGAACTGGGGTGTCCAGGACGTGCCGCCACGGGTGATGCCGGTAATAATCGGTTCAGCTCCCATAATTGTTTTACCTCGCTCGTTGAATGGCCCCCGGTACCGGACGCGAAACCGGACCAGGAATCGCAAAAAACCGTTGTCTATTCTTTATTCCCGCCAACCTTCCGCTTCCATCGCGGCGAAACGCGCCTCGGCACTTTCAGGTTGCTGCTGGCGAGCAATCGCCCGGTTGAGCCAGACTGGCGCTTGGCCGCCGCGCAGGGCCGCTTGAAGTTCGGCGAGCAGGGGAGCGATAGCGGTGCCGGCTTCCACCCGCATCGGTTGCACACCGACGGCCAGCAATTGCTGGATGGCGGAACCGCCGACCGCTTGACAGTAAACCACCGTGCAGCCCTGCAAGAGCGCCAGCTTGGCGGCCAGTTTGTCTTCGTGGCCATCTTGATCGAGGTCGCCGAACTGGGCGAACTCCACCACGGTCGCCTGATCGGGCGTGACGGCGTAGATGAGGATCGCGGTAGCGGTGCCAAAATGCTGGTCGATCTTGTGACGGTCGCTGGTGGCGAAGGCCGCCTTGATGCTGGGAGTCATAGACTGTTCCGCGTCCTTAATGCCACCGGTCAGAATTCGCAAATGCCTGCGGAGCGCCATGACTCGCCTCCTGCCGTGAGTCGGCTTTGCGGGAATAAATAGAGTGATAGGGAGTAACGCCGTGTTCGGCCTGTTCGAGCAGTGCGTTGGCCAGATCGAACAATAGTTGCCGGCTACCGCCGTAACCGATCCAGGTGCGTTGGTAACCGCCGATGCGGTCGTATTGCGGGATGCCCGCGCGCAGTAGCGGGATGCCGAGGCGTTCGGCGGTTTCGGCAGCGTGGGAATTGCTGATGACCAGCTCCGCGCCGTGCGCGCGAGCCAAATCCTCCAAATCCTCCAGATCGCCGATGCGTACCTGGGACAAAGGGGTCCGGCTCAGTACCGGGGCGCGGCTGGAAGCCACCGCCGCCACGATCTCCGCGCCGGTTTCGGCCAGTAATTCGCTGAAGGCATGTAGCAGATCGGGATCGGCACCCAAGGCGATTCGGGCTTGGCCGAGCAAAAAATGGGTGTCGAGCAAAGCATCCTGCAATTGCGCGCGTTGCCGTTCCAGCCGGGCCGGTACCGTGCGACCGGCGATGCCGGCCAGCGTCATGACCAGGCGGTCGTTAGCGTCCAGTCCCAGCAAATGATCGAAGCGATGCACCGGCACGCCCGTCCGACTTTCCAACAACTCGGCGGCGGGATAAAGCGAAGGGCCGATGACCAGTGTGGCGGCGGCATCGCCCAAGGTCGCGAAGGCGGATAACGGTGTGCCACCAATGGTGATCGGCGAAAAATCCTCGGCGTCGAGATGGCCGTCCAGCGAATCCGACAGATCGGGAATCAATACCGGATGCAGTCCGAATCGCTCGATCAGTTCGCGCAAGGCTTCCAGGTCGCCGGGCGTCAGCAGCGAGCCGCACAACACGTTGACCTGATGCGGGCGGCGACCCGGACCAGTGCCAGCATCGGCGGCCGTCGGCACCCATTCGGCAATCATGGCCTGCACTGCCGCCGCGAAGCCGCTTTCCAGACAACCGCTGAAATCCGGCGTATTGACCGGCACGATCCGCACGTTTTGAAATTCGGGATGCCGGGCGCGAAAAACTTTGAGCACGCGGTGAATGTCGGTCCCTTGCGTCTCCGACAAGCCGGTGGTCAGCAAACCGATGGCCGACGGCCGATTTTTCTCGGCGATGGTTTTCAACGCTGCAATCAGGTTGTCATCCGCGCCCATGATGCTGCTGACCTGATCCATCGCGGTGCTTTGCAGCGGGATCGGTTCCCGAAAGTGCCGGACCAGGAATACCTTGGCGAAAGCGGTACAGCCCTGCGCGCCGTGCAGCAAGGGCATGGCGCGATTGAGACCGAGCACGGCCAAACTAGCGCCGAGCGGCTGACTGGTCTTGAGCGGACTGACCGCCAGCGCTTTACTGCGTCCCAATACCTCAGCCATGGGATACCTCCCGCAGTGTCGTCGTCCAAGGGGCTGGCCGCCGTACGGCTTCCCAGATCGGATTTTCCAGAGCGCGGGTCAACTGTCGCGCCAGCGTCAACATGCCCTGATAGCCAGCGTAACCGTGCTCGCGTTCCTGATTCACGTCCAGGAACGGCAGCCGCGCCTTGAGAGCGGTATATTGATTGCGGCCACCGGCGATCAGAATATCGGCCTGATACTCGCGGGCGAGATTCAACAATTGCCGGGCGTTGCCGTCTTCGATCATTTTGGCGTCCTCGCCCATCAGCGCCTTGATCCGTTCCTTGTCTTCCTCGGTCGATTTCTTGGTGCCAGTCGCGACGACGTGCATGCCCAAGTCCTGCAGGGCGGCGACGATGGACCAGGACTTGACCCCGCCGGTGTAAAGCAAAACGCGTTTACCGCGCAGTCGCTCGCGCCAGGGCGCCAGCTCCACCGCCAGCTGGGTCTCTTCGCGGGCGATCAATGCCTCGGTACGCGCACTGAGTTCGGCATCGTCCAACAGGCGGGCGAAATCGCGCAAGGCGTTGGAGACATCGCCGATGCCGTAAAAACTGCCTTCGAACCAGGGAATGCCGAATTGCTCGCGGAGTTTGCGGGCGACGTTGAGCATGGCGCGGGAACAGACCACCATGGTCGCTTCGGCGCGGTGCATGGTCTGCACTTCGTGGAAACGAGTGTCGCCGGACAGGGTGGACAGCACCCGCAAGCCCAATTCATCGAACAGCGGCAAGGTGTGCCAGAACTCGCCCGCGATGTTGTATTCGCCGATCAGGTTGATGTCGTGGACGCGCAAATCGGGGCGGGCGGGATCGACCGGGGCCGGCTCCGGCTCGCGGGTGCCGACCACGTACTTGATCATCGCTTCGCCGGCCAACCGATTACCGAGGTTTTTGTTGCCGTAAAAGCCAGCCGCATCCACCGGAATCACCGGTACGTTCCAGCGTTGCGTCGCCGCTTTGCATACCGCCTCCAGATCGTCGCCGATCAGCGCCGTGACGCAGGTGCTATAGACGAACACCGCTGCTGGGGAATAGCGGTCGATGGCCTGTTTCACAGCGTGGAACAGCCGTTTCTCGCCGCGCCCCATGATCACGTCCTGCTCGCTCAGGTCGGTGGTCATACCGATCTTGAACAAGGTCGGGCCACTGGAGCGAGTGCCGCGATTGTCCCAGGAACTGCCAGCGCAGCCACTCGGACCGTGCACGATATGGGCGACATCGGCGATGGGCAGCAAGGCGATCTGCGCGCCGTCGAAGGTGCAGCCGCCAGCGGTGGCGCCGGGCGTGGGCCGCGCGCAACCGGACTTACTCTTCAGGTTGTGCGCGCAGGCCGGCTCGTTCAGCAGTGCGGCGAGTTCGCTGGTTTTCATCGCCATGTCTCAGCCCAGTAGGGTGCGCATCGCGCACCGTTGCCAGTGGAAAGCGTTGGCACGCCGTGCGTACCCTGCGAGATTGGTGAGGTACGCATTGCGGACTTTTCCCAGAACGACAAGTGGTCGGTACGCAACGCGTACCCTACGAAGACACGGTCTCGCCCAACAATTCGGGCTTGACCATTTCGAGCCACTCTTCGAGGCGTTCCTCCGTCAAATCCGCCTGATTGTCCTGATCGAGCACCAGGCCGACGAATTCGCCGTCGCGGAACGCCTTGGATTTGGTGAACTCGTAACCCTCCGCCGACCAATTGCCGATCAGGCGCGCGCCCATTTTCTTGAGCTTCTTGTACAGAATGCCCAACGCATCCACGAATTCGTCGGGATAGCCGACCTGATCGCCCAAACCATACAGGGCGACGGTCTTGCTGTTCAGATCCACGCTTTCCAGAGTCGGGAGAAACTCGGTCAGGGTTTCCGGCAGTTCGCCGTCGCCCAAGGTTGGAGTGCCGAAGATCAGAGCATCGCAAGCGGTCAGATTTTCCGCCGTGGCGCCCTTGACGTTGAACAGTTCGACCTCGCCCTCGTCGAATTGCTTTTTGATCATCTTGGCGACTTTGCGGGTGTTACCGGTGTCGGTGGCGTAGAACAAACCTATCTTGGCCATGATGATTACCTCGTTCGAAATGGAAAGTTGTTTCGTTCAGGAATCCACGCATTCCGTGGCGACGGCGAGCACCACGCCGGTCGCCACCTGGAGGTTCTCGGTCAGACGCAGACAGTGTTGCCGACCGTCCACCAGATAAAGATTGATGCCCGCGCCACGCAGCACCGGCTCGATGTCGTTGATGTCGTCGTCCAGGCAATGGGTGAAATACAGGCCGGGATAGACTTGGCGCAAATGGCTCAGGGCGGCGTAATCCACGCCGTGGGTTTCCGCCCAGTGGGCGATATCGCTCAGTTGGCGCGGCGTGATCATGAAGTTTCTCCCACTTCGGCCAAGACCGAATCACCCGCCGACGTGGTGGAAATGTTCGAATCGCGGCCGATGATTCGGGCCAGCCACGGTGGGGGCTCGCCGGCCAGCACTTGTTGCAACTCGGCCAGCAGCGCCGGGATGTCCTCGGCCTGGGGGCGCTTGATGGGATGAATGTTGCTGTTGACCACGCGGGCGGCGGCGGGACCGCCGATGGACAGCACGCAGAGCAAATCGCAATCGTCGATCAAGGCCACCCGCTCCGCGCTGTGATCCACGGTCAGGCGCACCACGGTCGGCGCCGGCCGCACCGCGATCAGCCGCGCCGCCGTCGCCGAGACCTGATAAATCAGGAAACGGGCGCAGGAACCGAAATGGCCGTCCAACCGCTCGCCCCGGTTCGAGGCGCAGGCGACGCGGATGGAATTCGGTAGATCGCCTTCGTGATAGGGTTGAGGATCGGGAATCGCCACGGCTGCGTCGATCCCATCCTCGCCCTTCAGGCAGGAGAGGGCTTGACGCAAGGTAGGACCGTCGATTTCGCCCAAGGCGCCGGCGGCGGCGGTCTTGAGGTCCTTGACGGTGAGGCCGGTCAGCTTGGTCTCGGTCAACGGTTCGCCCACCGCCGCGAGCAGCACTCGCAACAACTGGCGTGAATCGGTATCTGGCAAGCACCGCGCCGCCAAGCCGATTCGGAGCGCAATACAATCGGGAAGCGGTTGGTCGGCGCTCATAGCCGCTTCACTCGCACGGTCAGTGGCAGCTTGGGCGGCTGGTCGAACGGTTCAAGGTAGAAACGCGAACCATCCGCCAATTCCATTTCGCCGCCCCAAGCACCAGGACCGGCGTGTTCCAGCGCGACCACGGTTTCCTCGTGATCCTTCTTGGTCACGTAAAAAACCAGTTGGCCGGCCGCGTTGTTTCGCAACATGACGTTGGGCATCGTTCATTTCCCCGTGGTGGGAGGAGTAGGTCGGATCAGCGCGAGGCGCGTAATCCGACGCGACCCTCCTCGACAGCGGATGACGCTTCCGCGAATCCGCCCTACAGCGTTGTTTCCTGGATCACCGGATCAGATCGAAGGCGAAGTCGGTTTCGCCCATCTCCATGGTTTCCTCGTCGAGCCGTTCCATGACCGCATTGACCAGGGCCTTGAGGATGTGCATGGCGCCCTCGTAACCGAGCGTGGTGTCGCGGTGCAGGTGGTGGCGGTCGAACAGCGGGAATCCGAGCCGAATCAGCGGCACCTCGAATTCCTTGCCCTTGTGCAAGGTGTCGCGCTGGATGAATTTGCCGTAGGAATTACCGATCAGGAAATCGGGCTTGTCGGCGAACACCAGCGAGCGCAGATGCCAGAGATCCTTGCCGACATACACCTGAGCGCCCTGGCCATAGGGTGAATCCTTGAGCAGCTTGGTGATGTCCTTGGCCCAACGCTTGTTGCCGTTGTGGCAGAGGACATGCAGCGGCTCCGCGCCCAGTTCCAGCAAGAATTGGCACATGCCCGTCACGAAATCGGGATCGCCGAACACCGAGAACCGTTTGCCGTGCAGCCAGGAATGGGAGTCGGTCATCATATCCACCAACCGGCCCCGCTCCTGGGTCAACGAATCGGGAATCGGCTTGCCGGTCAGCCCCGACACCTTCATCAGAAACTCGTCGGTGCCGCCGAGACCCATCGGGATGCCGTCAAGGCTGGCGGGATGCTTCCAGGTTTCCTGGACGAATTTCTTCGTCTTGGTCAATTGCCAAGGTTGCAGCAGCAGGGTGTCGATGGCGTTGGGCGCGTCCTTGACCTCCTCGATCCGGGTGCCGCCGGCGTACATGCGGAATTCACCGTCGGTCGGGGTATCGAGCACTTCCTCCGGATCGCACAGCATGGTGTACTCGACGCCCATCTCCTTCAACATCCGTTTGATGACCCGGAAATTGCCGAGATAGGTCTCGAAGCCGGTGATGATGTTGAGCTTGCCGTTGCTGCCGACCGTTTTGCCCTCCATCTCGTTGAGGGTGAAATAGCGCAGCACCCCTTCCTCCATGTTGTCCCAGCCGGTGGTGTGGCTGCCGACGAAGCTGGGGGTATGGGCGAAGGGAATGGGAAAATCCATCGGCACTCGGCCGTCCTTGCGCGCGTTGGTGATGAAGGCGTTGAGGTCGTCGCCGATCACTTCCGCCATGCAGGTGGTGGAAACCGCCATCATCTCCGGTTGATAGAGCTTCAGGGAGTTCTCCAATCCCTCGAACATGTTCTTCTGACCGCCGAACACCGCCGCGTCCTCGGTCATCGAGTCGGAAACGGCGGCGATGGGTTCGCGGAAGTGGCGGTTGAAATAAGTCCGGAAATAGGCCACGCAACCCTGCGAGCCGTGAACGTAGGGCAGGGTCTTGTAGTAACCCAGCGCGCACAGCACCGCGCCCAGCGGCTGGCAGGCTTTCGCCGGATTGATGGTTAGGGCTTCGCGCTGGAAATTGAGCTGTTTGTATTCTTCCGTCGTGGTCCACTGGAACACTTCTTCCAGTTTTTCCTTGGGCGCTCTTTCCTCGAAAACATGTTTGCGGGCGAAGGCCTGTTGATAATCGTCGCCGTTGAACAGCGGATAACCGGGGTTGATGGCGTCGGCGTTTTGCATGACAAATTCCTCTTCCGGGTCGCTTGATCCGGGCATGACTCAGGGATGGGCGCTAGGCCGCAACCGAATACACGACACGGTGGATCGGATCAGGCATTTCGCGTTGATCCAATCCACGGCAGCTCATATTCAGGCAACCGCCCGCAATGTTTCAGCGCTGGCGCGCTGCTGCCAAGGCGCTTTCATCTTCTTCCAGCACGGGTTGTTGATGGTCATGTCCATATCGCGGGCGAAGATGGCAAAGCCGTCATAGCCGTGATAGGGGCCGGAATAATCCCAGGAATGCATCTGCCGGAAAGGAATGCCCATCTTGTGGAATACGTACTTTTCCTTGATGCCGGAGCCGATCAGATCGGGCTTCAACCGCTCGACGAAGGATTCCAACTCGAAGCTGGTGGCGTCGTCGTAGATCAGCGCGCCATCCTGCAATTCCTTGAAGGTGCGGTCGTAGTCGTCGTTGTGGGCGAACTCGTAGCCGGCGCCGATCACTTCCATACCGAGATCTTCATACGCACCGATGATGTGGCGGGGACGCAGGCCGCCGACGAACAGCAGCACCCGCTTGCCTTCCAACCGTGGCCGGAATTTGGCGATGATGGCGTCCATGGTCGGCTGGTATTTAGCGATGACCCGCTCGGCGTTTTCCTTGATGGTGTCGTCGAAGAACGCGGCGATCTTACGCAAGCTCTCGGCAATCTTGGTCGGCCCGAAGAAGTTGTATTCCATCCAGGGCATGCCGTACTTCTCTTCCATGTGCCGGCTGATGTAATTCATCGAGCGGTAGCAGTGCAGCAGATTCAGCTTGGCGTGGCGGGTGGTTTGCATTTCTGGAATCGAGCCATCGCCCGACCATTGCGCGATCACCCGCAGACCGATTTCTTCCAGCAGGATCCGCGAAGACCAGGCGTCGCCGCCGATGTTGTAGTCGCCGGTGATCGCGACATCGTAGGGGGTAGACTCGAAACTCTGGTCGTCATCGCGGCCATGCAGCACCCAGTCGCGCAGCGAGTCGTTGGCGACATGGTGGCCGAGTGATTGCGAAACGCCCCGGAAACCTTCGCAGCGCACCGGCACCACGACCTTGTCGATTTCCTTGGCGGATTTCTTGGCCACTGCCTCGATATCGTCGCCGATCAGGCCGATGGGGCACTCGGATTGAATCGTGACACCCTTGGCCAGTGGGAACAGGCCGTTGAGTTCGGTGATGATCTTGGCCAGCTTCTTGTCACCGCCGAACACCACGTCCTTTTCCTGAAAGTCGGAGGTGATGTTCATGTCGTTGAAGATGTTGACCCCGCTATAGCCGGTCACGTAGTTGCGGCGACCGGCCCGCGAAAACTGGCCGCAGCCGACCGGACCGTGCGAAATGTTCAACACGTCCTTGACCGGTCCCCACACCACGCCCTTGGCGCCGGCGTAGGCGCAGCCGCGCGCGGTCATCACGCCAGGCAGCGCTTTCTTGTTGGCGACGATGCACTTGTTGGACTTTTCCAGAGAGGGGTCGTTGGCCATCAAGTGTTTGGCGCGTTGCTTGCCGGTCGCCTCTGGATAGACCTCCAGCACTTCCTGGATCAGTTGTTCGGTTTCTTGGCGATTCATGGTCATGGCGCGATCTCCAGTCAGATTCAGGCGGCGCACAAACTAGCTTCGGCGGCGGCGGTTTTGCCGACCATGCTTTCGTCCACGTCGTCGGCGATGCCGAATTCCATCAGCAGTTCTTCCAGTTCATCCATCGTTAGCGGAGTAGGAATCACCAACTTCTTGTTGTTGATGATCTTGTCGGCCAAGGCGCGATACTCGTCGGCCTGCTTGCAGGTCGGGTCGTACTCGATGACGGTCATGCGGCGAATTTCGGCGCGCTGCACCACGTTGTCGCGCGGCACGAAATGGATCATTTGAGTGCCTAGCCGTGCGGCCAACGCCTCAATCAGTTCGGCTTCGCGGTCGGTCTTGCGCGAGTTGCAGATCAAGCCGGCCAGCCGCACACCACCGGAAGTCGCGTACTTGCAGATACCCTTGGCGATGTTGTTGGCGGCGTACATCGCCATCATCTCGCCCGACACCACGATGTAGATTTCCTGAGCTTTGTTTTCACGAATGGGCATGGCGAAACCGCCACACACCACGTCGCCCAGCACGTCGTAGAACACGAAATCGAGTTCTTCCTCGTAGGCGCCTTCCTCTTCCAGAAAATTGATGGCGGTGATGACGCCACGCCCGGCGCAGCCCACGCCCGGCTCGGGACCGCCCGATTCGACGCAGCGGATGCTGCCATAGCCGACTTTCAGCACGTCATCCAGTTCCAGGTCTTCGACCGTGCCGGCGTCCGCCGCCATCTGCATGATGGTGCTCTGGGCCTTGGAGTGCAGGATCAGTCGGGTGGAATCGGCTTTGGGATCGCAACCGACGATCATGACTTGCTTGTTGAGGGCGGCCAAACCCGCCACCAGGTTTTGGGTGGTGGTGGATTTACCGATGCCGCCTTTCCCGTAAATCGCGCATTGACGTATCATCGCCATGGATTTGCTCTCCCGCTCACTGAATGATGAACCTTGCTTTACACCTGCTCTGGTTCAAGCGCCGTGCCAAGGAGAGATATTCGGCAATAAACTGTTTTTACAGTTATTTTTTTTGGGGGATAGCTGGAGAGTGGGTTGCATAGATGACAAATGCGGCATCTTGTCAGGTTGATGACAATTCCGCCGCGGCGCCTCAGTGGGGGCCGCGTCTGCCCAAAAATGCTTGCCTGCCAATCAATCGCTGCAACCTGCCAGCGGTGATTCTGGGTGGCATCACCTTTCAACGTCATCCGGCGCCGCTGCTGCTCGATGGCGTGGCGGAGCTGCACGCCGATCTGTTTCCCTTGCTGGAGCGCTTGACGGACTCCGCCGAACGGGCGCGACGCTTCATGGATTACATGACCGTGCATTTTCGGCTGGAAGCACTGGAGGAAGTGGGCCTGACGCCGGATCACTCGACGGATTCACGGCGGGGTCGGCCCAAGCTGCGCGGGCGGGCGGATTATCTGCGCATGGTGCGCGGTTGGGCGTTCGATCCCAACAGCCGAGAAGGCGCCGTATTGAAAGCGTGGGTGGAATCGCGCTTTGGGCTACTCACCCGCTTTCATGGCGTCTTGCTCGACGACCGCACCGAGGACGCCTACGAGCATTTCATGGAGGTGTGCAGCCAGGGGTTGTACAACACCAACGCCCTGGAAGCGCAACTGGACCTGTTGTACACCTATTGTCAGTACGAATTGCACCGCCAACAGCCGGATTCGACCCACTTGACCCTGTATCGCGGCTTCAACCGTTTCAGCGACGATCAGGTATTGACCAAACCCGACCGTCGCCACTGGACCGTGTTGCTCAACAACCTCAGTTCCTTCAGCGTTCGCCGCGAGCGGGCCGAAGAGTTTGGCGATCACCTGCTGCGGACCCAGGTGCCGGTGTCCAAGGTGTTTTTTTACAATCGATTGCTGCCGGGGATGTTGAAGGGCGAGGATGAGTACGTGGTGATTGGGGGGATTTACGAGGTGGAGAAGTTGGCGTGATTTACCACCCTCCGATCAGCTTGAACGGCTCATCGCTTCGCTACCGCTGAAAGAAATTTCCTTGGCCAATATTGCCCAGACAGATATTGTCTATACTCTAAATCATTGGAGTACTGAGTGGGACTATTTATGCCCACCGCGTCCTCGATGCCAGGATCGCATTGACTCTGATTCCGCCCCGCATCGCCCCTGACCGCCCCCTGCGCCAGGATTTTCTTCATGATCGACGACAATCTGCTCCGGTGGGCCGACGACGCTGTCCAGACCAGCGTGCGCCAAGCCATCAACGTCCCGCCGTGGAAGCTGCTGGTGGTGGACGACGACCTCGAAGTGCATAGCGTCACCCGCTTCGTCCTGCACGAAGCGCAAATTTTCAGCCGGCCCTTGCGGTTGTTGCACGCGCACAGCGCCCAGGAAGCGCGCGAGCAATTACGCCGACATCCCGATATCGCCGTCGCGCTGCTGGACGTGGTGATGGAAACCGAACAATCCGGCCTCGATTTGGTGGGCTATATCCGCAACGAGCTGGGGCTGACCGAATGCCGGATTATCCTGCGCACTGGCCAGCCGGGCTACGCGCCGGAATTGGCCGTCATCAGCGCCTACGACATCAACGACTATCGCACCAAGGCCGAACTGACTCATACCCGTTTAATCACCATGGTCAGCACCGCCTTGCGCGCCTACGAACAACTGCGCGTCATCGCCGAAAACCGGCGCAGTCAGGAACTCATCATCCGCGCGGCCTCGGAACTGATGGAGCGACATACCCTTTCCAGTTTTGCCGAAGGCTTGCTCACGCAACTGGCCGCGCTGCTCAAGCTGTCATTGGATGGCATCGTCTGCACCCAACGGGGTTCGCCATTCGGTCCCGACGGCGACCGCTGCTACGTGGTCGGCGCCATCGGGCGGTACGCGCCCTACATCGCGCAGCCGCTGGAGCGCCTGCCCAACCGCCGGATCATGTCCGCGATTCTGGAGAGCGTTTCCAAACACCAGCATGTTTTTGCCGCGGACCACACCGTGCTGTATCTGAGGGCCGCTCCTCATCAGGAAGCGGCCATCTTCCTGAATTCCGGCCATGAACTCGCCGCGCTGAATCGCCCGCTGCTCGAAGTGTTCGCCGCCAACATCGCCGCCTGTTTTCGCAACGTCAAGCTGGTCGAGCGCCTAAATTATACCGCCTATCACGATCCATTGACCCTGTTGCCCAACCGCCTGCGGTTCGTCGCCAATCTCGACCAGGTGGCGCGGGAACGGACGGAAGCGGTCGTGGCGCTGCTGGATATTGCCCACTTCGCCGAATTGAACGACGGCCTCGGCGAAGATGTCGGCAACCTGCTGCTGATCGCGGTCGCCGAGCGGCTGCGGGCTCGGTTGGAGCCGACCTGCTGGCTGGCCCGCATTGGCGCCGACGTCTTCGGCGTGCTGGGGCCAGAGGCCCAGGTCAACCCCACCAGCCTACTGGCCCTCTTTCAAGACCCCTTCCAGGCGGGTGATTACCAGTGGTCCATCACGATCACCCTGGGCCTGTGCCACACACTCGATCCCGCCGATTCCGGCCTCACCCTGCTCAAGCGAACCAATATCGCCCTCAACCGCGCCAAGCGCAGCCTTTCCGCCCACTACATGTATTATCTGGCGGAAATGGAAGACAGCACCCGCTGGCGCGTCGAGATCATCCGTCGCCTGCGACTGGATTTTCAGGAGGGAAAATTGCAAGTCTGGTACCAGCCACAGATCGCCCTGGCGACTGGTCGCGTCACCGGGATCGAGGCGTTGTTACGCTGGCCAAACGAATGCGGCTTCACTCAACCACCCGATGTTTTCATCCCGCTCGCCGAGTATTCGGGATTGATCGTTCCCATTGGCGCCTGGGTGCTGGAGCAGGCGTGCGCCCAACACGCGCGACTGGCGGCGGCGGGATTCGCGGCGCTGAAAATGGCGGTCAACGTCAGCGTACCGCAATTTCGCCGCGCCGACTTCGTCGAGCAAGTGGCCCGCACTCTCGTCCAGTGCCAAATGCCACCAACCCAACTGGAGCTGGAGATCACCGAGAGTATCGCCATGGACGAACCCAAGGTGGTGCTGGACAGCCTGAACGCGCTCAAACGGCTAGGCGTTCTGATCGCCATCGACGATTTCGGCACGGGCTATTCCTCGTTGGGACATCTGCAATCCCTACCCATTGACTGTCTCAAGATCGACCGGATTTTCATCAAGGAGATCAAAGCGGGCGAGGGGGGAACGCTCGCGGAAACCATCATCAGGTTGAGCGAAAAACTGCGGGTGACTTCCGTCGCGGAAGGGGTGGAAACCCTGGAACAGGCGGAATTTCTGCGCGACTTGGGGTGCACGGCGGTCCAGGGTTATCTGTACGCGCCACCCATGCCCGCTGACCGCCTGGCGGCATGGCTGCGGACGCGGGATGCACCGTAACCACGCACAGCGCGGCGATGACGCCCAGATGGCGGTTGAGGCGGTGCCATGCAATGGAGCTTGCCGCCAGCCCGTCCCGGAATACCGCCAACTGGTTAGTGCGGTCGGTCCTTGGCGGATTCCGCTGGCGCCGCGTCGGGCGTGGTGAGTTTCATCGACGGCGGTGGTGGATTGAGGTTGATCAGCGGCAGCGCCTCGCGCCCTCCCAGCACGGTCAGCGGCATGACGCCGTTCCAACGATCCGCCTTGGTCAGTTCCACCACCTGGGGATGATCGGTGACCGCCGCGCCGCGCGCCCGCAGGCTAGCCGCCTGCGCTTCACCCAGCAGCCGCACCGCTTCGGCGTCGCCCTGAGCGCGGATGATGGCCGCCCGTTTCTGCCCTTCCGCCTGGATCGCCGCCGCGTCGGCTTCGCCATGCGCCCGCACCCGCAATTGTTCGGCCTCGAACTGGATGCGGTTGACCGTGTTTTCCGCCGCCACCGCATCGTTCTTGGCCTTCACCGCCGTTTCGACGCTGGCGACGAAGGTCGGACTGTATTCGATCTTGGCGATTTGCAGGTCCACCACCTCAAGACCGAACAACTCGGCCAAACGCACGGTCACCGCCTGACGGATTTCGTTGGCGATCACTTCGCGTTCCTCGGAAATCTTGATGGTGTTACGGCGGGCGAACACCCGCATGGCCCGATCAGCGATGATCGGCTCGACGTTCTCGCGGATGCCGAAACTACCGAAGCGACCAACCTGATACAACAGGCGAAACACCGCCGCCGTGGGAATACGGTAGGTCATGCCAATCGAGATTTTCACCCATTGGTTGTCCACGGTGTAGACGGTCAGATCCGCCACGCGCAGGATGTCGAGTGACACCTGCAATCGGTCCACTTGGTCCACCAGCGGTAACTTGAGATGAATTCCCGGCCCTAGCGGTTGGGTGGTGGTCACCGCGCCGAACCGGCGAACGCCGGCCATTTCGGTCGGTTCAATCACAAACAGGCTCAGCCAGAGTCCCAGCAAAACCAAGAATAGCGCCAGCATTATCCCCAGCGTTCGGAGTCGGGCAGGCGCGGCGAACCACGACGGACGGGGTAGCGCAGGCACGGGCATGACGCATGACCTCTTCGGCCCGATGGACCGGTCGAAATCGAGGAACCCGGAAAACCCGGACGGAGGAAGGGATCATACGCCCTTTCTCGACCGCTGAAATTGCCCTGGCTACCGCCGCAACCCCCACGGTGATGAGGCCACCGACACCCTCTTGGCGCAGGCTTCAGGCATTGACCAGTCGCATCATCTCTTCAGGATAGCGCAGGCCCGCGGCGACATCCGGCGGGAATACCGCCGCGAGCTTGGCTTGCTCGGTCTCGGTGAGCACCACGTCAACCGCCGCCACGTTTTCCTCCAGCGTGCGCCGCCGTTTGGTGCCGGGGATCGGGACAATGTCCTCTCCCTGAGCCAGAACCCAAGCCAAGGCGAGTTGGGCGGGCGTGCAACCCTTGTGCTGGGCCAACGCCTGGACTTGGGCGGCCAATTCCAGATTGCGCGTGAAATTCTCGCCCTGGAAGCGGGGGCTGGCTTTCCGATAATCGTCGTCGGCCAGATCCGCGGGCTGCCGGATCGCGCCGGTTAGAAAGCCCCGTCCCAGCGGGCTGTAGGCGACGAAGCCCACCCCGAGCCGACGACAGGCAGCCAGCACGCCGTCGGTTTCCGGGTCGCGCGTCCACAGTGAGTATTCCGCTTGCACGGCGGTGATGGGATGCACCCGGCAGGCCCGTTCCAGCGTGGCGGCGGAGACTTCGGACAAACCGAGGTAGCGCACCTTGCCGGCGCGCACCAACTCCGCCATCGCCCCGACGGTGTCCTCAATCGGCGTGTTCGGGTCGAGCCGGTGTTGGTAGTAAAGGTCAATCGTCTCCACGCCCAGACGCCGGAGACTGCCTTCGCAGGCCGCGCGCACGTACTCCGGGCGGCCGTTGATGCCGCGTTGGGTGGGATCATGGGGGTCGCGCACGATGCCAAACTTGGTGGCCAGCACCACCCGATCACGCTGGCCGCGAATGGCCTGGCCCACCAACGTTTCGTTGGTATGCGGGCCGTACATGTCGGCGGTGTCGAGCAGGGTGACGCCAAGGTCCAGCGCGCGGTGAATCGTGGCGATGGATTCCGCGTCATCGCGGCCGCTGTAAAAATCGCTCATGCCCATGCAGCCAAGGCCGAGGGTGGAGACCGTGAGTCCCTGCGAACTGAGCATACGGGTTTTCATGCGAAGCTCCTCTAAGAGCCTGTTCATAATCTTTTGATGAGGATAGCGAGGAAAGCGAGAAC
>JAVMKI010000052.1:87713-110962 GCA_031732755.1 Candidatus Contendibacter sp. | reverse complement strand
AGGATGAAGAACGGGATCGCCATGATCTCGAACTTCTCGATGCCGGTGAACAGCTTTAAAGCCACACTCTCAATCGGCACCTGGGTCATCGTGAACAGGAAGGTGAGCACGGTCAGCCCGAGCGCGATGGAAATCGGCATCCCGGTCAACATCAGCGCGATGAGCAGGCCGAAGATAAAGGCAGTAGTCATGCGTGGCCTCCAGTCCGATTCTGGTCGTTCGTCGGTTCGTGCAGGATTTCCACCGCCTCGATGCCTTCCACTTTGGTATGATCCGGGCGCGGCAGGCTACCGGTTCTGATAAAGCGGTAGCAGGCTTGCAGGAAGCGGAAACACATCAGATACGAACCAATCGGCAGGCCCATATAGACCAGCCACATTGGCAATTCCATGTCCGCCGAGACTTGTTCGGTGGAATAGAGTCCGTGAACGAAGCGGATCGCGAACGTACCGACCGTGCCGGTGAACAGCGCGCCGGCGAGCAGTCCGAAGATGATGAACTTGTTGCGCCATTTGGAACTGAGCGCGTTAATCACCACGTCGACACCTACATGGATGCCGGTGCGAACGCCGTAGGCGGCGCCGATTTTCGCCATCCAGATGAACATGTAAATACACAGTTCCTGCGCCCAGGCGAAGTTGAGGCTGAGGAGGAAATCCTGAACGCCCGGTATCGGCAGGCTGGAGGCGTAGCGGTGGACGACGGCGACGAAGATGATCAACGTCGCCGTCGCCATGAGAGTGGCGATGACCCACTCCTCAAAGCGGTCGAGAAATCGAAGGAACATGCGGGTTGACCTCGCAAGCAGGAAAACGCCCGCTGGCTGGGCGGGCGTTGCCGAGTGGCGGATTACTTCGTTGCCGCTACTTCCTTTTGGATATTCACGATCAATTCCTTGCCGACCCGGTCACCCATTTGCTCGTAAACCGGTTGCATCGCCTTGCACAGCGCGGCGCGTTCGGCTGCGGTTGGCTGGTAGAACTCGGTCTTGCCGGATGCCTTCATCGCCGCCAACGAATCCTCGTTGTCCTTGCCAGCGACCTCGTTGGCATAAACAGTGGCTTCCTTCATCGCCTTGCCCAGTCCAGCGCGCACGTCGGCGGGCAGACCTTCCCAGAACTGCTTGTTCACGATTACCGCGTAACCCAGGTAGCCGTGATTGGAGACGTTGGCGTACTTTTGCACCTCGTGCATTTTCTGGGTGTACATGTTCGACGGTGGATTCTCGGTGCCGTCCACCACCCCGGTTTGCAGCGCCTGATAGACCTCGGAGAACGCCATGACCTGCGGAATCGCGCCCAGCGCGCGCATCTCCGCGTCCAGCACCTTCGAGGATTGAATCCGCATCTTCTGGCCCTTGAAGTCCGCTGGCGTTTTTACCGGTTTGTTCGAGCTGAAGATCTTGAAACCGTTGTCCCAGTAGGCGAGGCCGGTGATCCCCTTGGAATCCAGCTTGTCGAGTAATTGCTTGCCGAGGGACCCTTGGGTGACTTTGTGCAGCCCTTTGTAGTCCGGGAAGAGGCAGGGGAAGTCGAAAACTTCGAATTCCTTGGCGCCCAGTGGCCCGAATTTGGCGAGCGACGGGGCCAGCATCTGCACGGCGCCGAGTTGCAGTGCTTCCAACTCTTCCTTGTCCTTGTACAACTGGCTGTTCGGATACACTTCCACCTTGACCTTGCCGTTGGTGTATTTATTGGCGAGTTCCTTGAATTTCTCCGCCGCGCGTCCCTTGGGCGTATCGGGCGCCACGACATGGCTGAATTTGATAACGGTCGGTTCCTGGCTCCAGGCGGCGGGGGCGGTGAGACAGGCGGCCACCATGACAAACAGAGATGTGGATAAGGTACGCATGGGTGGTGTTCTCTCCTTTGGGGTCTGGTTATCTATGGACCGGATGGAAAACCAGTCCATGGGCGAGGTCCGTGGCGCGGATGCCGGACCTCACCTTAAAGGATAGATGACGCGGTCGTGAATGGGCGCGCGACGCAACAAGAGAATTGTTGCGTCGTGGCGAGATCGGCGGGATCAGTTGCGGATGCCGGTTCCCCGCTGCAACAGCCACAGGCTATAGCCAAACAAGCTAGCGATGAGCAGCAGCAAGAGGGCGAAAGCGAGATAAATATCGATGTCCGACACGCCAAGAATGCCGAAGCGGAAGGCATTAACCATGTACAGGATCGGATTGAACAGCGAAGCGTCCTGCCAAAACGGTGGCAGCATCTTGACCGAGTAGAAAATGCCGCCGAAGTAGGTCAGCGGCGTCAGCACGAAGGTGGGGATCAGCGAGATATCGTCGAAACTTTTGGCGAAGATGCCGTTGATCAATCCACCGAGGGAGAACAACACCGAAGTGAGCAGGATCACCGCCAAGGTGAGCAGGGGATGTTGCCAATGCAGATTGGCGAAGAACAGCGAGACCGCGGTGACCACCAGGCCCACAATCAGGCCCCGCGCCACGCCGCCGCCGACGAAACCCAACACGATGACGGTGTTGGGCAGGGGCGAGACCAGCATTTCCTCAATATGGCGCTGAAATTTGGCGCTGAAAAACGAGGACACCACGTTGGAGTAGGCGTTGGTGATCACCGCCATCATGATGAGGCCCGGCGCGATGTACTGAGCGTAGGTCAATCCGTCCACCGCCCCCAGTCGAGCGCCGATCAGTTTACCGAAGATGATGAAGTACAGCGCCGTGGTGATCGCGGGTGGTAGGATGGTCTGAATCCAGATACGCAGGAAACGCAAGGCTTCCTTGGTCAGGATGGTTTGCAGGGCAATGGCCTGGGTACGGAGATTCGAGGTGGGCGGATGGCTGGTGAACACGGGCAGTCGTTCTCGCTGGCAAACATACGGGTGCTTACTATACTGCAAATATTTTTCCGGCCCGGCGAGGAGGCGCGAACGTGGCGGCGAAGGCGGGAAAGCGGGCGAAATCCACCAATCGACAACAGGAACAAGAGGAAACCAGCATGGCCGATGGGCAAGCACAGACCGAAACGACGGTCCTCGAAGATCCGGAGCTTTCTCGGTCCCCCGAACACGAACCGGAGCCGAAGCTGCCGATGAGCGGTGTCCGCGTGATCGATCTGGGGACGTTCCTGGCTGGCCCTCACGCCGCGTCGGTGCTGGGCGAATTCGGCGCCGAGGTGCTGAAGGTGGAGCATCCCATCGCCGGCGATCCAATGCGCCGTTTTGGCACGCCGACCAAGCGCCACGACGCCACCTTGGCTTGGCTCAGCGAAGCCCGCAACCGGAAATCGGTGACCATCGACCTGCGTCAACAGGAGGGCGTGCAGCTTTTCCTGAAGCTCATCGCCAAGGCGGACGTGCTCATCGAAAACTTCCGGCCGGGCACGATGGAGGAATGGGGTCTCGGCTGGCCAGTGTTGAGCGAGGCCAATCCCCGGTTGATTTTCCTGCGGGTGTCGGGATACGGGCAGACCGGGCCGTATCGCCGCCGCTCCGGTTTCGCCCACATCGCCCACGCCTTCGGCGGCTTGTCCTATCTGGCCGGTTTTCCGGGCGAAACCCCGGTGGTGCCTGGCACGGTGCCGTTTGGCGATTATTTTTCGGGCCTGTATGGCGCCATCGGCATCATGATGGCCTTGCGCCACCGGGACAAGACCGGGCGCGGCCAGGTCATCGATATCGCCATCTACGAATCCGTGTTCCGCCAACTGGACGAAATCGCTGCCTCCTACGGGTTGTTCGGCAAGGTGCGGGAACGGGAAGGCTCCGGCAGTTTCGTCGCTGTGCCGCACGGCCATTTCCGCACCCAGGATGACAAGTGGGTGGCCATCGCCTGCACCACCGACAAGATGTTCGAACGTCTGGCCGAGGCAATGGAACGGCCAGAACTGGCGTCGTCCGCCCTCTATGGCCAGCAGCGCAAACGCTTGGCGGCGCGCAACGAGGTCAACCAGATCGTCATCGAGTGGGTGGGATCGCTCCCGCGCGAGGAGGTGTTGAACCGCTGTCTCGCGTGTGAAGTTCCGGTCGGGAAGCTCAACAACATCGCCGATATCTTCGAGGACGAGCATTTCCGCGCACGGGGTAATCTGGTCAGCCTTGAGGAGCCGGGGCTGGGCGAGGTCGTGGTCCCCGGCGTTGTGCCGACGCTGTCGGCCACGCCGGGTCGGATCACCAATCTGGGCCCGCCGCTGGGCAACGCCACTTACGAAATCATGCGCGAGCTGCTCGAACTTTCGGCCGACGAAATCAAACGGCTGCGTCAGCGCAAGATCATCTAGCCCTTTCGTTCGAATAAAAAATCTCCAAGAACATGATCATGACCAACCAAACGCATGAGGATGCACTGCCGCTGTCCGGAATCCGGGTCGTCGATGTGGCCACGGTGATCGCGGCGCCCTATTGCGCCGGTATTCTCGGCGAGTTCGGCGCCGAGGTGCTCAAGGTGGAGCACCCGATGGGCGGCGATATTTGCCGAAAGTACGGCACGCCCACCCAGCGCGGGGATACTCTGGCCTGGCTCAGCGAGGCCCGCAACAAGAAATCGGTCACCATTGATCTGCACCGCCGCGAGGGCGTGGAAGTCTTCAAGCGGTTGATCGAGAAGGCGGATGTGCTATGCGAAAACTTCCGGCCCGGCACCCTGGAAAAATGGGGCCTGCCGTGGGAGGCGTTGCACGAAATCAATCCCGGCCTGATCATGCTGCGGGTGACTGGCTACGGCCAGACTGGCCCATACAAGGACCGGCCCGGTTTCGCGCGCATCGCCCACGCCGTCGGTGGCATCGCCTATCTGTCGGGGATGCCCAAGGGTACGCCGGTCACGCCCGGCTCGACCACGCTGGGCGATTATTTGACCGGTTTGTACGGCTGTCTGGGCGTCTTGATGGCGCTGCGCTACCGCGAGCAAACCGGCATCGGCCAATACATCGACGCGGCACTGTACGAATCGGTGTTCCGCTGCACGGATGAACTGGCGCCGGCTTACGCCATGTTTGGCATGGTGCGGGAGCGACACGGGCCGACGCACAACGATTTCGCCTGTCCCTATGGCCATTTTCCGACCAAGGAAGAAGGCAAGTGGGTGGCCATCGCCTGCGCCACCGACAAGCTGTTCGCGCGGCTGGCCGAGGCGATGGGCCGACCGGAACTGGCGTCGTCCAGTCTGTATGGCGAACAGAAAACTCGGCTGGAGAACCGGCACGATGTCAACGAAATCGTGCGCGACTGGTGCGGTTCGCTCACCCGCGATGAAGTGTTGAAGCGCTGTTATGCGACCGGCGCCCCAGCGGGGCCGCTGAATAATATCGCGGATATCTTCGGCGACCGTCAGTTTCACGCCCGACGCAATCTGGTTTCCATCGACGATTCGGACTTGGGCGAAACCGTCATCGTGCCAGCGGTCATTCCCCGCTTGTCCGAAACTCCGGGTAGAATCCGCCATCTCGGCCCCAAGCTGGGTGAGCATACCGATGCGGTGCTAACCGAATTGTTGGGTATGAGCACGGAAGAAATTGGCGAGTTGAGAAAGAAGCGAGTGATATAACTTTCTCTCTCGGCGGTGGATTCTGAGGAAATCATTACACCCGACCGCGCTACGCACGGTCGGGTGTAATGATTGAAACGGTTAATAAAGGCATTTCCACAAGCCAAAAATTAGCTCATCTCAATAGCGAAGGTAACCAAATCGGTCAATGGAAAATCGCGGAGACCATGAACAATGAGTGATGTGAACTTGCAGGATTGGGTCGGCAGAAAGGAAGAACTCCAGGACTGTGTTTATTCGACGCCGGCCAGGGCATTTGCCCTGACCCTGGATTATCTGAATTTTCCGACTAGGGAGGGTGATCCCCTGCCTGAGTTGTGGCACTGGCTGTATTTTCTGCCACTCGTCGCCAGAGCGGAAATCGGCCCCGATGGCCATCCCAAGCGGGGTGGTTTTCTGCCACCGGTCGCCTTGGAACGGCGGATGTGGGCCAGCGGTAAATTAACATTTCACCAGGATTTGTTCATTGGGGAGGAGATTAGCAAGGTCTCCGAGATTCTCAAGGTGTCGGAAAAGGAGGGAAAAACGGGCCGCATGGTCTTCGTTACCGTCAGACATTCGATTCATTCCGCCAGGGGAGTCGCGGTCGAGGAAGAGCAGGATATCGTCTATCTGCCGATGCCCAAGGCGTTTGTTCCAGCGGCGCCCAACCCGATTCCCGATGATCTGCAATGGAAAGAAGCTTATTCCGTTGATCCAGTGCTGTTGTTCCGATTTTCCGCCCTAACCTTCAATTCCCACAAGATTCATTACGCTCTGAAATACGCCACCGAGGTGGAAAAATATCCCGGTCTTGTGGTGCATGGTCCCTTGCAGGCGTTACTGCTGCTCGAATCGGCGAAGCGCAACAATCCGGGTCAAAAACCGGCAAGCTATCACTTCCGGGCCATGCGACCTCTGTTCGATTTTGATCAAGTATCCGTCTGTGGGCGGCCTAATCCAAACGGTGGCCATGATTTGTACACCGCCAATGGCGACGACGACATCGCCATGCAGGCAACGATTTCCTGGAGATGAACCGATGAGTGAAAGACTGGAACGTTCGGTACTGCTGGTGCCAGCTTCCAATTGGAGCATGATTCAAAAAACCGCCACCGCGCGCGCGGATGCGGTCTGCATCGATCTGGAAGACGCGGTGGCGCCCGATGAAAAGGAAGCCAGCCGTGCCAACGTGGTTCGGGCCTATCGGGAACTGGATTTCGGCAACAAGCTGAGGATGTTCCGAATGAATGGGTTGGATACCCATTTCGCTTACCGGGATCTCGTGGAGATCGTGGAAGCGGCCGGTGACCGAATCGATTTGATCGTCATCCCCAAGGTCAATCGTCCCGAAGATGTCTATGTGGTGGAAACCCTGCTGGGGCAGATTGAGAGCTATAAGAAATATTCGCGCCCGATTGGTATCGAGGCGCTGATCGAAACCGCGCTGGGTTGCGTGAACATCCGCGAAATCGCGGCCTGCTCCGAGCGGCTGGAAGGTTTCGTTTATGGACCTGGCGACTATGCGGCGTCGGTGCGCATGCCAATGGAATCCATTGGCGAACTGGACGAGAACGACCGCATTTATCCCGGCCATCGCTGGCACCATGTCATGCACTCGATTGTGAGCGCCGCCAAGGCCTATAACAAGCGGGCCGTTGACGGTCCTTTCGCGGGCATCAAGAATCCTGAGGGCTTGGTGCAAGCTTGCAAGATCGGGCGAGCGATGGGTTTCGATGGCAAGTGGTGTATCCATCCCAGTCAAATCGAAACGGTGAATCAGACCTTCGTTCCATCGGAAAAGGAAATCGGCTGGGCGCGGATGGTCCTGGACGAATACGAGGCGGCGCTGCGAGAGGGCAGGGGCGCCATCAGCGTGAAGGGGAAGATGATCGACGTGGCTTCGCTCAGGATGTGCCACGCTATCGTCGAAAGAGCCAAGCTGGCTGGATTACTTAACTGAGAGATTGACTGAGAGATTGTGATGGCAAAGATTTTGGAAGGTTTGCGGGTGGTCGAGGGCACCGCGTTCGTCGCGGCGCCTCTGGCGGGAATGACGCTGGCGCAAATGGGCGCGGAAGTGATTCGTTTCGACCGTATCCGGGGCGGGCTCGACTATCATCGCTGGCCAGTCACCCACGATAACAAGAGCCTGTTCTGGGCGGGATTGAACAAGGGCAAGCGTTCCCTCGCCGTGGATGTGAGTACTCCCCAGGGGCAGGAAATCGTCACGCGGCTGATTTGCGCCCCTGGGCCGAACAACGGGATTTTCCTGACGAATCTCCGGGTCCGGGGCTGGATGGATTACGAGCATTTGAAGCAACATCGGGAAGATTTGATCATGCTGACCGTGCTGGGTACGCGCGACGGCGGACCGGCGGTCGATTACACGGTCAATCCCGGCATGGGTTTTCCTTACGCCACCGGCCCGGAAGGTTCCAGCGATCCAGTTTGTCACGTGTTGCCGGCATGGGACTGCATCACCGGCCAGATGGCGGCGCTCGGCTTGCTAGCGGCGGAACGCCATCGCCGACTAACCGGCCAAGGGCAGTCGGTGGAAATCGCCCTGAAGGATGTAGCGCTCGCCATGCTGGGCAATTTGGGCATCATCGGCGAAGTGATGGTCAACGATTTTGACCGCCCAAAGTATGGCAATTACCTGTACGGGGCTTATGGCAATGAGTTCGATACCGCCGATGGACGGAAAGTGATGCTGGTGGGATTGACCCGGCGGCAATGGGACGGCATCTGTGCGGTGACGGGATTGAAGCCGGAATTCGATGCGCTGGGCGCGCGCCTGGGTCTGGATTTGAACCGGGAAGGCGACCGGTTCAAGGCCCGTGAGGGTATTACCGCCCTGTTGACGCCCTGGTTCAGGGCAAGAAAGGTAGAAGATTTCGCCAAGCCTTTCGATGACCAGGGAGTCACATGGTCGGTATTTCGGACCTTCAAGCAGGCGATTCAGGAAGATCCCGACCTTTCGACGCGGCATCCGATGTTCGATATGGTCGAACAGCCGGGGATCGGGAGCTATCTGGCTCCAGGCTCTCCGTTCGAGTTCAGCGAATTCGAACGTTCTCCACCTCAGCGGGCCTCGGTGCTGGGCGAGCATACCGATGAAATCCTGTCGGATCTTCTGGGCCTGAGCGATCACGAGATTTCCAAGCTGCACGAGGCTAAAGTCGTGGCTGGGCCGCGTCGTTGAGGGGTGTTTTGTGTGGCCTTATGGGAGCCGGGCGATCGAAAAGCGGGGAAAGGGTTTCATGTGAGGCTTACCTTGCCCTCGCTTTTCGGTGGCGGTTTTAGGTTTTCCAGTGTTTCGGGATGGGAAGGTAGGTAAATTTGGGCATCTATCGACTCAGGCGCCGCGCCGAGTTGCGGGCCCGTGACTTTGCGCGCCACTTCCTGAAACCACTTCAATCAAGACGCTCCTGTCTATCGACCAGCCGCAAGAACAGTTCCTCCAGCCGGTTGGCCTTGTTGCGCAGGCTGGATACCTCGATGCCGCGCGCCGACAACTGGGGGAACAGAGCGTTGAGTCCCCGTTCCTTGGCCACGTCCACTTCCAGGGTGTATTCGTCCATCCAGCGGAGTGGATAGCCGGGGATTTCCGGCGGCCCCGCCAACGGTTGGCGCAGATTCAGCACGAAAGTTTCCAGATGCAGCCGGCCCAGCAGGGTCTGCATCCGGGTGTTTTCGACGATCTCGCCCCGGTCGATGATGGCGATGTGCCGACACAAATTTTCCGCTTCCTCCAGGTAGTGCGTGGTTAAGATGATGGTGACCCCCTGGGCGTTGATTTCGCGCAGAAAATCCCACATCGAACGGCGAATCTCGATATCCACCCCGGCGGTGGGTTCGTCGAGGATCAGCAGTTTCGGTTCGTGGACCAGCGCGCGGGCGATCATCAGCCGCCGTTTCATGCCGCCGGACAGTTCGCGGGCCATCTGTCGGCGTTTTTCCCACAGGCTCAGTTGCCTGAGATACGTCTCAGCCCGTTCGTAAGCCAGTGGACGGGGGATACCGTAATAACCGGCCTGATTGACCACGATCTCGATCACCGGCTCGAACTGGTTGAAGTTGAATTCCTGCGGCACCAGGCCGATGCAGGATTTGGCGGTGTTCAACGCGCGATCCAGGTCGTGACCAAATATCTGGACCGTGCCGCCAGTCTTGCGCACCAGCGAACAGACAATGCCGATCGTGGTGGATTTGCCGGCGCCGTTGGGGCCGAGCAGGGCGAAGAACTCGCCTTCCGTCACTTCCAGATCGATGCCGCGCAGGGCTTCGAAGCCGTTGGCGTAGGTCTTGCGCAGTTGATGCAGAGCCAGGGCGGGGATGGACATGCCGATCACTCTTGGGAGACGGGAAGGCGCCTAGGGCCGTTCGGGTACCAGATACGGTTCGAATTCAGGCGTTTGGCGCTCCTGAAAACTGCCGTCCGGGCTGGCGAGAATGAAAAGCGCGGCTAGATGGTGCTCGCTGGCCAGTTGGAAGCCCTGTTCCGGGCCGGAGGCCATCAGGGCGGTCGCGGTGGCGTCAGCTTCCATGGAGCGAACGCCGATCACCGTCACCGACACCAGATTTTGTAAAACCGGACGACCGGTGCGCGGGTTGATGACGTGCGAGTAGCGCTGACCGTTTTGCTCAAAGAAATTGCGATAATCACCCGAGGTGGAGACGCTGCGATCCCCAAACCGGATGAGGCGCTCGACCGCGCGTTGGCCTGGGACGGGTTTTTCGATGGCGATGGTCCAGGTTTGGCCCTGGCCGTTATAGCCTTTGGCGCGAATCTCGCCGCCGATGGCGACCAGATAATTTGCGATTCCCGTTGTTTCCACCAGCGCCGCCAACTGGTCCACGCCGTAACCTTTGGCGAGGGCCGATAAATCCACGTAAAGATCAGCGCGCTCCTTTTTCAGCGCCGGCGGTTGTTCACGCGCTTGCAGCCGCCAATAACCAACCCGTTCGCGCGCCTGCGCGATGGCCTCGTCGGAAGGCACTTGATCGCGGCGTGGTTCCGGACCGAAACCCCACAGATTGACCAGCGGCCCCACGGTGATGTCGAACGCGCCATTGCTCAAATCGCTGATGCGCAGACCCTCGGCGACCACCTGTTGCAGTTCGGGTGAAACCGCGATCCAGTCGGTGCTGGGGTTGCGATTGAAACGTGACAATTCCGAATCCGGGTCGTAGGTGGACATCTGTCGATTGATGTGGGTCAGCATCGCATCGACCCGGGTTTTGAAGTCGGCGGGGACGGTCTGTCCCGGCGCGGGGACCAGCTTGAGGTCGTAGCTGGTGCCCATGGTGGAGCCGGCAAGACGGACGGTGGGATCGGGTGGGGTCGGTTCGCAGGCGGTCAACGCCAGACTGGCCAACAGGAGAGCCAGGAAGCGGAATAGAGGGACGGGCATGGGATCAGTGGACCGGCGGCTGTGGCCCGTTCGACCCACCATCCCTCTCCAGATCGGAGAGGGGTGGGTGTGAAAGGGCAGGTGTGAAAAGGGCGGGAGCGAGCGACGGGCAATACTTCAGGCGTTGGCTGCTTCCATCGCGGCGATGGCGTCCGCCATGCCCACCACGCGGCGAGCGCTCTCGACATGGAGGTTTTCGACCAATCGGCCATCCACCACGACCACGCCTTCACCGCGCGCCGTCGCCGCCGCATAGGCCTCAATGATGCGCCGTGACCAGGAGACATCCTGTGGTTTGGGTGTAAACACTTTATTGCAGGGACCGACCTGCTTCGGATGGATGAGGGTCTTGCCGTCGAAGCCGAGTTCCTGGCCTTGTTTGCAGGCGGCTTCGAAACCGGCCTCGTCGTTCAGATCAAGGTAGACCCCATCGAGAATGGCCAGTCCGGCGGCGCGGGCCGCCAGCAGGCACAGGCCGAGCGAGACGATAAACGGCAGGCGTTCGTGGGTGTGGGCGCAGTCCAGTTCCTTGGCCAGATCGGAGGTGCCCATCACCAGACCCTCCATGCGCGGCGTCGATTCGGCGATCCGCTGCGATTCCAGAATGCTGCGCGGGGTTTCCATCATCGCCCAGATTCGCATCGACTCCGGGGCGTTGTTGGCGCGCATGATCGCTTCCATGTGGCGGATGGCGTCGGCGCTTTCGACCTTGGGCAGAAGCAGCCCGTCGGCGCCAGACTTGGCGGCCATGGCGATGTCCTCATAACCCCACCGGGTCGACAGCGCGTTGACGCGGATGAGTATTTCGCGCATGCCGAAACCGCCGGCGGTCACCGCTTCGCAGACCTGCTTGCGGGCGAGTTCCTTGGCGTCGGGGGCGACGGCGTCTTCCAGGTCGAGAATCAGACTATCGGCGGGCAGGGTGCGGGCCTTTTCCAGAGCGCGGGCGTTGGACCCGGGCATGTACAACATGCTGCGACGGGGGCGGGCGGATTTGGGCATCGGAGTTCTCCTTCAGTTTGTGTGGTTTGTAATGATGGTTGGAATGCCAGCAGCAATCATCAGGTTAACGCAACCCGGCAACGGCGGGAAGTGGCGCGGATCGGAGGGTTAATGCATGGTCGGCGCTGGCCCGAAGCGCTGGCCGCCCAGGCGCAGCAACAGCATCAGCAACAGGGTATTGCCGAGCAACAGATAGAGATTGTAGTTGGGCAGATTCAGTGGAATGAATTGCAATTCCACCAGCAATACGCCCAGCGAGGCGATCAGCAGATAGATTGCCACCAACCGGTTGCTGACGCTGGCGCCCGCCGTCGCCGTCACTCCCCGGCGGATGCTCAACAGCGACAAAAACAGCAGTGGCACGATGCCGATGGAAAAGACTTTGTAGGCGATCAGCAGCGACGGGATGATGGCCTTCAGCCGCAGCGCGAAGAACGTGGCAAGCACCGCCGCCAGCAGCATGCAACCGCGGATGATCCATATTTGCGCCGCGTCGTCGGGCGCGCGCCCCAGCGCCCGCAGCCCGTGCGCGATCACGTCCCGCCCCAGCAACGTCCCGGTGGTGATCAGGATGATGTCGGCGCCCGACAGCGGAATGGACAACAGCGCCACCAGCACGAAATCGGCCAATGGACCGCTGAAGAGTTGCGTGACCAGGACTTGGAGGGTCAGATCGGGTCGGGCGGCGGTGACGAGACCTTTGGCCAGAATGCCGATGAACACGATCAGCAGCGAAATCGCCACGATCAGGACGCTGGCCAGCAGCAAACCCCGGCGGGCGCTGGCGATGTCGCGGGCGACGAAAATCCGGGAATACATGTCCGGCCCGAACAGGTAGGACAGGCCAACCGGGACAAAAATGCCAAGGAACAGGCTGAAAGTGAACGTCTCGTCAAAGCCAAAATGGAGATTTAACGGCGGGCGTGGTTCGATTACGGCAGGTGTGGCGAGGCTCAGCGCCAGCAGCAGCGCCAGCCCCGCCACCATCACCGCCACTTGCAGGAAGCCGGTCTTGACCGTGCCGGCTTGCCCGACCAGCAGGGTATAGACGGCGAAGGTGAGGGTAAACAGGGCGTAACCGAGCGGTTCACTGCCCAGGAGCTGGGTCAGGATGTTGCCACCGGCGATGATCTGGCCGGCCAGCACCATCAGCCAGGCGAGAAACAGCACGGCGCTGACCAGCAGGCGGATGTTGGCGCCGAACACCTGAGCGATGAGATCGCTAATGGTGTAACCCTTCGCCGTCCACACGGTGTCGAGAAAGGTGTAGGCCAGCACCACCAGGAAAATGGCGCCGGACAGCGTCCACCAGATGGCGTTGAGATTGTATTGGTAGGCGTAACCAGCCAGGCCGAACACCGAGGATGCGCCGAACGCCAGCGCGACCAGCGACATGCCGACGCTGAAACCGCTCGCCCGCCGGTCGTAGACCACGAACCCGTCCAAACTGGCGCCACGATGCTGGAGCCAATGATGGAAACCGATGCCGAACAGTAGGGCGATGTAGAGGATCAGCCAGATCATGTGGGTACCCTGATGGACAAGGCGTTGCGGTGGGGTAATATCATTTTTCGATCAAAATGAGAATGCTGCGGTTGCAAAAAGCCAATGGGAAATTCGGTTTCATGCCGCAGGCCAGCGGGTAGTTGCAATGACCGATCTGTTCTCCCCACGGCGAGCGGCGTACCCTATCGAGGGAACGATCGTGCTTTTGCTGGAACCGGGCGAGAAATGCGAGATCCGCCACTGGAAACGGGCGAAATCCGCTGAAGCGAGAGTCGCCGCCATCATCCATCCACATCACCCATCGTCAGGCTTCCTATGATCTGGTGCAAACATGGCCATGGGGCCGGGCGCGACCGCTACCATCACGGCAATTTGCGAGAAGCGCTGGTCGAAGCCGCGCTAGATTTGATCGCCGAACGCGGCCCCAGCGGCTTCACTTTCGCCGAAGTCGCCAGGCTGGTCGGGGTCAGTCCGGCCGCGCCCTATCGGCATTTTCGCGACCGCAACACCCTCCTTGCCGAGGTGGCTCGCCGAGGATTTCGGCAGTTCGAGGCCGATCTCGTTCAGGCTTGGAACGACGGCCAGCCGGAGCCGCTCCGCGCGCTCGTCAACTGCGGGCGAGCCTACCTGGAGTTCGCCCGGCAGCAGCCCGCCTATTATTCCGCGATGTTCGAAGCCGTGCTTCCGCCGGAGACCGATCCCGATCTCGTCCAATCTGGCGAACGGGCGTTTGCCGTGCTCGGGAAAGCGGCGGAAGCTCTCTGGGCCAAACAACCCAAAATCCAGCGACCACCCTCCCGGATGGTGGCGCTACACATCTGGTCCCTATCACATGGGATCGCGTCGCTGTTCCTGCGCTGCGGCGAGGGATCGCGGCAATCGTTGCCCATGACGCCGGAAGATTTATTGGAAGCCGGCATCCTGCTCTATTTGCGCGGATTGGGTCTCGGCGGCGGCGAAGCCATCCCACCCACGCCTTGACGGCCACGCATCTCTTGACAGAGCACCACAGGATGGCTAGGATTGTAAATGTTATTAACATTTACATGGAGGCTCGATGATTCTTGCGGCAAGACCCCATCACCCCATCGACAAGCTGGCCTGGGTTGGCTTGATCGTGCTTGGCTTAGCGTTCTGGTGGCCTCTCGGCCTCGCCATTCTGACCTATCTGATTTGGAGCGGAAAAATGAAATGTTGGCATTCCGATCGTTCGAACAACCCACAACACCACGGTTTCGGGAGATTTTTCCATGCCGCCGGTCGGTGTGGAAACCGGTGGCGGTCGACCTCAAGCGGCAACACGGCTTTTGATGAGTATCGCAACGAGGCGTTGCGTCGGCTCGAAGAGGACCAGCGGGAGTTCGCGGAATTCCTTAACCGGCTCCGCCGTGCGCGGGATCAGGCGGAATTCGATCAGTTCATGGCCGCAAAAGACCGTCGCCGCGCGAACCCCGGCGAGCAATCGGAAAAGAATTAAGCGCCGGTAAGGCGATTTTTGAGCGGGCGGCGCCCGGCACGATCCTCGCGCTCGGTGAGCCGCTCGCTTTTCGGTGAGCGTTACCCGGTTTGATCCAGGTACTTGTCAGCGTCCAATGCCGCCATGCACCCACTGCCGGCGGAAGTGATGGCCTGGCGATAAACGGAGTCGGCCACGTCGCCGGCGGCGAACACGCCGGGGATACTGGTCGCGGTGGCGCCACCCTCGCTACCGCCCTTCACCTGGATGTAGCCATGGCGCATCTCCAGTTGGCCGACGAAGAGGTCGGTGTTGGGCTTGTGGCCGATAGCGATGAATACCCCTTGCAGCGGGATTTCCCGAGTCTCGCTGGTTTTGACGTTGCGGACGCGGATGCCCGTGACGCCGCTGTCGTCGCCCAGCACTTCATCCAACACGCTGTCCAGCTCCAGCCGAATTTTGCCGCTGTTCACTCTCTCCGTCAGCTTGTCCATCAGGATTTTCTCGGCGCGGAACTGCTGACGGCGGTGCACCAGGGTCACTTCGCCGGCGATGTTGGCCAGATACAACGCTTCCTCGACCGCCGTATTGCCGCCGCCGATGACAGCGACCTTCTGGTTGCGGTAAAAGAAGCCGTCGCAGGTGGCGCAACCGGACACGCCCTTGCCCATGAACGCCTGTTCCGACGGCAGGCCGAGATACTGGGCGCTGGCCCCAGTAGCGATGATCAGCGCGTCGCAGGTGTATTCACCCGCATCGCCGATCAACCGGAACGGCCGTTCCCGAAGTTGGGCGGTGTGGATTTGATCAAAGATGATTTCGGCGTGGAAACGCTCGGCGTGCTTGCGCATCCGCTCCATCAAATCCGGTCCCATCAAGCCCTCAATATCGCCCGGCCAGTTATCCACCTCGGTGGTGGTGGTCAGTTGTCCGCCCATCTGCAAACCGGTGATCAGCACCGGTTGGAGATTGGCGCGGGCGGCGTAGACGGCGGCGGTGTAACCGGCCGGGCCGGAGCCAAGAATCAACAGGCGGGCATGTTTGCTGCTCATCAACGAGTCTCCTGATTTTCTTGCCGAAGTTTAACGCACAATGCCAGGTCACAGACGACTGTCGGAGAAACGCTGGCGTGTGGATTCCATCCGAAAGGAGCTCCACTCCTGGCCGTTCGACCGCCTCCCTCGTCATATCACTGTCATCGATTTGTCTTAAATAGGGCATCCGTAGCCATAACCATCAATTCACATTGGAGCGGTTCGAGCAAATTCAAGAGGACTTATGAGCGCCAAGCGTATTTTAATCGTGGAAGATGAACAGCCGATTCGGGAGATGGTGATGTTCGCCCTGGCCAGCGCCGGTTACGAGGCGCAGGAGGCCGCCGACAGTCGGCAGGCCCAAGCCGTCATCGCCGAGCGCCTGCCCGATCTGCTATTGCTCGATTGGATGCTGCCCGGCATCAGCGGCATTGATTTCGCCCGCCGACTGAAGAAGGAAGAACTGACGCGCGAGCTGCCGATCATCATGCTGACGGCGCGGGCCGAGGAGGAGGACAAGGTGCAGGGGTTGGAAAGCGGCGCCGACGACTACATCACCAAACCGTTTTCGCCGCGCGAACTGGTGGCGCGCATCCGGGCCGTGTTGCGGCGCGGCGGGCCAGCGGCGGAAGGCGAGGTGTTGCGCGCCAACGGGTTGTCCCTCGATTTGGCCAGCCACCGAGTCAGTTCCGATGAAACGCTGTTGGAGATGGGGCCGACCGAGTATCGGCTATTGGAGTTTTTCATGTCGCACCCCGAGCGCGTTTACAGCCGTGGCCAGTTGCTGGACCGGGTCTGGGGCGGTACCGTTTACGTCGAGGAGCGCACCGTGGACGTGCATATCCGTCGGCTGCGCAAAGCGCTGGAGCCACACGGGCATGACGCGCTGATTCAGACGGTGCGCGGCGCCGGCTACCGGTTTTCAACCCGGGTCTAGGCATCATGACCTCCTGGCCGGCGCTATGGTGGCGACTGGCGCTGCTCTTTTTAGTGGCCGCCGTGTTGGGCGGCCTGACGGGTCACCTGACTTTGGCGTTGCTGCTGACCGCCCTGGGCAGTCTGGCCTGGCAATTGTGGCAGTTGTACCAACTGGATCGCTGGTTGCGCGACGATTGGGATGTCGGCCCGCCACGGTTTGGGCGGGTTTGGGAGGGCATCGCCGAGCACTTTTCTCGCCTACGCCGACAGAATCGCAAGCGCAAGCGCAAGTTCGGCAAGTTGCTGGAGCAGTTTCAGCAGGCCACCGCCGCATGGCCGGACGCCGCCGTGGTGCTCGGCGAGGACGACCGGGTGGCGTGGTGCAATGGGGCGGCCCAGCAGTTGCTCGGCCTGTCGCCGACGCGGGATATGGGCCGACCGATTACCCATCTGGTTCGGTCTCCGGGGTTCGTGACGTTTCTGAATCAGCGGCGTCCGAGCGACGGCGTGGAATTTCCCTCGCCGGTGAACGACGCATTGCTGCTCGGCGCCCGGATCGTGCCCTATGGCAAGAAACAGCGGTTGCTGCTGGCGACCGACGTTTCCCAAATCCGGCGATTGGAACAGATGCGGCGCGATTTCGTCGCCAACGTCTCGCACGAATTGCGCACTCCCTTGACGGTGATCAGCGGCTATCTGGAAACCTTGCTCGACAGCGAAAATCCGGCCTTGGAAACCTGGCGGCAACCGCTGCACCGGATGCAGGAGCAGTCGCGCCGAATGTTGCACATCATCGAGGATTTGCTGTTGCTGGCCCGGTTGGAAGCGCGCAAGGAATTGCCGCCGCGCAAGCCGGTCAATGTGCCGGCGCTGCTGGCGGATGTCGCCGATGATGCTGTCGCGCTCAGTGGTGAACAGAATCACCAGATCGAGGTCAGCGCCGATCCCGGTTTGTGGATTCTCGGCTGCGAGAAGGATTTGCGCAGCGCCTTCGCCAATCTGGCGTTCAACGCGGTGCGCTATACCCCAGCGGGTGGGCGAATTGCGCTGCGCTGGTTCGTCGACGCCAGCGGCGCGCATCTGACGGTCGAGGATAACGGCGAGGGTATCGCCCCCCAGCATATCCCCCGATTGACCGAGCGCTTCTACCGGGTCAATCGCGACCGCTCGCGCGGTAGCGGCGGCACCGGCTTGGGGTTGTCCATCGTCAAGCACGTGCTGAATCATCATGGCGGCCAGTTGCGGATCGCCAGCGAACTGGGAGTCGGCAGCGTATTTACCTGCGATTTTCCCGCCGAGGCATGCGTCAGACCCACGGCGGTCACAGCCCGGTGATAAACTGGCGACCATCGCCGTTGAGGAATTTTCCCATGAAATTATTGTTGGTTCGCCATGCCATCGCCGAGGAGGCAGAGGCTTTCATCGCCGCGGGCGGTACCGATGCGCAGCGGCCATTGACCGAGACCGGACGCAAGAAGATGCGCAAGGGCGCCAACCGGTTGCGCTCGTTGCTGGGGCGGATTGACGTGCTGGCGCACAGCCCGCTGCTGCGCGCGCGAGAGACCGCCGAACTCATCGCTCGTGCCTGCGGCGATCCACCGCTGGTGGAATGCGTCAGTCTGGACTACCGCTATCCGCCCGACGCGGTGGCGGACTGGCTGGCGCAGTACCCGTCCGACTATCTGGTGGTCGTGGTGGGCCACGAACCACAATTGGGCCTGCTGGCGGGGTTGCTGGTGACTGGCGAGCCGAGGCCGTTGATCGCCTTTCGCAAGGGTGGAGTGGCGATGATCGAATTCCCCGAGAGTGCGGAAGTTGGCGTGGGCGTGTTGCATTGGGTGCTCACCGCTGGGCAGTTGCGCAGCCTGAAGCAAGATTGAACGAAGGGAGTGGTCATGTCTTCTGATGTTGTCGCCGCGATTGACCTGGGTTCCAACAGTTTTCACATGATCGTGGCCCGGATCGCCAACGACCATGTGCAGGTCTTGGATCGGATCCGGGAGATGGTGCAACTGGCCGCAGGGCTGGATACCCGCAACCGGCTGGTCGAGGACGCGCAACGACGGGCGTTGGAGTGCCTGGCGCGGTTCGGTCAACGGCTGCGACATATTCCGCCGGAGCAGTTGCGCATCGTGGGTACCAACACCCTGCGCCAGGCGCGCAATAGCGCCGAATTCCTGACCCGGGCCGAGGAGGTGCTGGGGCACCATGTCGAGATCATCAGCGGTCAGGAGGAGGCGCGGCTGATCTATCTGGGCGTCGCGCACAGCGTCGCCGATATCCCGGGGCAGCGGCTGGTGGTGGATATCGGCGGCGGCAGCACCGAATTCATCATCGGCGAAAAGTTCGAGCCGCTACGTCTGGCCAGCTTGCGGATGGGGTGTGTCAGCCTGAGCCGGGCCTGTTTCGACGATGGCCGGATCACCGAAGCCCGGATGCGCGAGGCGGAATTGATCGTGCAACTGCGGATGGAACCGGTGCGTGAAGAATATCTGGAACAGGGTTGGGAGATGGTGACCGGGGCCTCGGGTTCGATCAAGGCGATTCAGGACGTGGTGACGCGGGAAGGCTGGTGCCGCGAGGGCATTACCCTGGAGGCGTTGCGACGGTTGCGGGCCACGCTGCTGGAAGCGGGCAATACGGGGGCCATCGCCGCCCGCTGGCAACTGGAATCGGCGCGCGCGCGCGTGTTCACCGGCGGTTTTGTGGTGCTGCATGGACTATGCGAAGCGCTGAACGTGGAGCGGATGGAGGTCTCGGACGGCGCGCTGCGGGAAGGCGTCATCTACGATTTGCTGGGCCGCATCCGCCACGAGGATGTGCGCGACCGTAGTATCGCCGCCGTGACTAGCCGCTATGGTCTGGACCAGGCGCAGGCCGAGCGGGTCAGCGCGACGGCGCTGGAGTTGCTGGGCCAGGTTCGGGAGAGCTGGCGATTGGCGATGGACGAATGCGGCCGAATTCTCGAATGGGCGGCCCGGTTGTACGAGGTGGGTTTGCTGCTGTCTCATAACGATTATCACAAGCACGGCGCTTATATTCTGGAGCACGCCGATTTGTCGGGCTTCTCGCGCGGCGATCAGATCATGCTGGCGGCGCTGGTTCGCCGTCATCGCCGGTCGTTTCCGGCGGACGCTTTTGATCACCTACCCAGGGAATGGATGCAGCCAGCCCAGCGATTGTGCGCGTTGCTGCGGCTGGCGGTGGTGTTGCACCGTGGCCGCAGCCGCTTGTCGTTGCCGCCGCTGGTCCTGACCGCGGGCCAACAGCATCTGGAACTACGGTTTTCTCCTGGCTGGCTGGACGAACATCCGCTGACGCGCGCCGATTTGGAAGCAGAGGCGAAGTATCTGAAAAAGGCGGGTTTCCGATTGAAGTTTGGCTGAATGGAACCGGACCTGTCACCAATGGCGCGGCCCCGGCAAGCGGGGTCTTCGTGCCTGGGAGGGCGTTTTTATGAAGATTTCAGGGAGACGGCGAAACTCTGCTTCATTTTTGCGCATTTATAGTGGATAGGCACCTTGTTAGTGCAAAAAATGAAGCGAATTCGAATATATGCTGTAATTTAATTATTTGATTTAATTTGTATTTCATGGAATGGCTCTGGATTTGCTTGTTTGCCGCGGTTTTCGATCCGCCATTGAGCAGACGATGACCCGGAATAGGGCGCATAACCCGAATAACGCGAATGCAGAGACAACCATGATGAATCATAACCATAAACGGATCTTGAAATTTCTCTTCCCCGGTTTGGTAGCGATGCTGGCACCCGCAGTGGGGTGGGCGCAAGGCGCCACGTCGCTCAGTCCTGGCAACACGGCCTGGATTCTCACCGCGACAGGGCTGGTGCTGTTCATGACGTTGCCAGGCCTGTCGCTGTTCTACGGAGGGTTGGTGCGGACCAAGAACGTGCTTTCCGTCCTCATGCAGTGTTTCGCCATCACCTGCCTGGTGTCGCTACTGTGGTTCGTTTACGCCTACAGTCTCGCGTTCGGAACCGGCGGCGCCTGGATCGGCGGTTTCGGCAAGCTGTTCATGGCTGGAGTGGAAGAGGACTCCCTGACCGGAGATATCCCGGAAACGGTGTTCTCCATGTTCCAACTGACCTTCGCCATCATCACTCCCGCGCTGGTGATCGGCGCTTTCGCCGAGCGGATGAAGTTTTCCGCCATGTTGCTGTTCAGCGCGCTGTGGTTGACGCTGGTGTACGTCCCGGTCGCCCATTGGGTGTGGGGCGGAGGCTGGCTGGGCCAGATGGGCGTACTGGATTTTGCCGGCGGCATCGTGGTGCATATCACCGCCGGGGTGGCGGCACTGGTCGCGGCGCTGACGCTGGGGCAACGGCATGGTTTTCCGACCACCGCCATGCCGCCACACAACATGACCATGGTGGTGACCGGAGCTGGTATGTTGTGGGTGGGCTGGTTCGGCTTCAACGCCGGTAGTGCCTTGGCGGCGAACGGCAACGCTGGCATGGCCATGATGGCGACGCATCTGTCCGCCGCCGCCGGGTCGCTGGCGTGGATGGCGATGGAATGGCGGCGGTTCGGCAAGCCGAGCGTGCTCGGCATCGTGACCGGCATGGTGGCCGGGCTGGGCACCATCACCCCGGCCTCGGGTTATGTGGGGCCGGCTGGCGCGGTGGTCATCGGCGCGGTCGCCGGATTGACATGTTTCAACGCCACCCAGTTCCTCAAGCGGGTACTGAAGGTGGACGACTCCCTGGATGTGTTTCCGGTGCATGGCGTGGGCGGAATGCTGGGAACCCTGGCGGCGGGCATATTCGCCTCCACCGAACTCGGCCTGTTCAAGGGCCAGGGCTTCGCGGCGGGGATTACCAACATGGGCCAGCAGCTCGGCGTGCAGTTCGTGGGAGTGATCGTGACCGTGGTCTATACGGCGGCCGTGACCTTCCTCGTGCTCAAATTGGTGAATGCGCTCGTTGGTCTGCGGGTCAGTCGGGAAGAGGAAATCGGCGGTTTAGACATCGCCTTGCACGATGAGCGGGGCTACGATCTGTAGCCGGTTGTCAACATCCACAGATCATTGGGAGAGTTTCCAAGCACCCCGGTGCCGTGCGCCACCCCTTCTTAGCCAAGGAGCAACTGTTCGGGAAACCCGATCTCTGTGAACCTGTTTCAGGTTCACAGAGACCAGACCGTGGTGCTTCAAACTCCTTGACGGGAGTTCTGGTCCCAGAGGGGTATCGCGCAACCACGTTCATGGAAACTCTACCAAACTTCATAAATACAAGGGGAAAATCCGATTTTGGCGAAGCGTACCGCGTTGCGTTGTTCGCCACTACCTGGTTAATCCGGCTCGTGCGGCCCCCTTGGGACTATCGTACTGTCGCGGTGGCCGCATGTGATAAATCAGTACCGTCTTTATTGTAGAACCCTATAATAATTCTATGGGATTAGAGTACATCCCAGCCGGCATGAATCTTCCGCATGCACCATTGGAGATCCGACCATGCCACACCATCACTACATCGCCTCTTTTTTATTTATCTTATTAATTTCATTATTTATTTTTAGCATCCCCGCCGGGGCTGCGCCGACTTTGGCCGACGCTCCCGGTTCCACACCCCTTGAGTACGGGCGGCTGCATCCCCGCGCCGGGGCCGAACACCAGCCGTTCCCGGCTCTACGCCCTGCCGAACCCGATAAAGCCATCACCGATCTCGACCCGCGGCAACCGCAGGCCGTCGGAGATGCCACCTGTGGCAGCGCCTGGGAGGTTGCGCTGCGTTCAGATGCTCTAGTGTCTGTTGCTTACGGTGCCGGGCTTTATGTGACTGTCGGAGGGGATGGAGCGATCCAGACCAGCCCCGATGGAGTGACCTGGACCCCCAGCGCCTCGGCCCTCACTAACGTCATCTACGACCTTAGTGGCGTGACCTGGGGCGGCAACCAGTTCGTGGCGGTGGGGAGTGGTATCCTGACCAGCCCCGACGGAGTGACCTGGACTCCGCGCGACTCGGGCGTCGTCGCCGCCCTTTCTAGCGTGACCTGGGGCGGCAACCAGTTCGTGGCAGTGGGCAATAACGGCACGATCCTGACCAGCCCGGACGGGATGACCTGGACTCCGCGTGACTCAGGCGTCACCCACCCGCTTTCTAGCGTGACCTGGGGCGGTAACCTGTTTATGGCGGTGGGGGGGGGTGACGTCCTGACCAGCCCCGACGGAGTGACTTGGACTCTGCGCGCATCGGGCGTCGCCGCCGCCCTTTCTAGCGTGACCTGGGGCGGCAACCAGTTTGTGGCAGTGGGCAATAACGGCACGATTTTGACCAGCCCCGACGGAGTGACCTGGACTCCGCGCGACTCGGGTGCCACCTACAACTTTCGTGGCGTGACCTGGGGCGGCAACCAGTTTGTGGCAGTGGGCGATAACGGCACGATCCTGACCAGCCCGGACGG
>JAVMKI010000052.1:61479-87493 GCA_031732755.1 Candidatus Contendibacter sp. | reverse complement strand
GGCGATAACGGCACGATCCTGACCAGCCCGGACGGGGTGACCTGGACCCCGCGCGACTTGGGTGCCACCTACCACTTTCGTGGCGTGACCTGGGGCGGCAACCAGTTCGTGGCAGTGGGCGATAACGGCACGATCCTGACCAGCCCGGACGGGGTGACCTGGACCCCGCGCGCATCGGGCGTCGCCGCCCTTTCTAGCGTGACCTGGGGCGGCGACCAGTTTGTGGCGGTTGGATGGAACAGCACGGTCCTGACCAGCCCGGACGGAGTGACCTGGACCCCGCGCGACTTGGGTGCCACCTACGACTTTCTTGGCGTGACCTGGGGCGGCGACCAGTTTGTGGCGGTTGGGTGGAACAGCACGGTCCTGACGACCAGCCCGGACGGGGTAACCTGGACCCCGCGCGCATCGGGCGTCGCCGCCACCCTTTCTAGTGTGACCTGGGGCGGCAACCAGTTCGTGGCAGTGGGCAATAACGGCACGATCCTAACCAGCCCGGACGGGGTAACCTGGACCCCGCGCCCCTGGGCCTCGCGCGTTCCGAGCGGCTACACCCTTTCTGGCGTGACTTGGGGCGGCGACCAGTTCGTGGCGGTGGGCTATGAGTCTTATTCCTGGCCCGGACCCCATGGCGGCGGATACGTTCGGAGTGGCATGGTCCTGACCAGCCCGGACGGGGTGACCTGGACCGCGCGCTGGGATTGTTGCGGCGACCGCTGGTTTTCTAGCGTGACCTGGGGCGGCGCTCAGTTTGTGGCGGTGGCGGGGCAGTCTTCTATGGGGGGCACCAGCGCGATCTTGACCAGCCCGGACGGGGTGACCTGGACCGTGCGCGCGGGCACGGGCTCTTTCCATACCTTGAGGAGCGTGACCTGGGGCGGCCATCAGTTCGTGGCGGTCGGCGACCGCATCATCCTACGCAGCGACTGCACCTCCCCTGGTTTGCTCGCGGGCCTGACCAACGACGACCTGATCTTTTATACCTCGGACCTCCAAGTCTGGAACCCCATCCCCGGCTGGCTCCACCAGCTCCATGTCGTCGACCTCGACGGTGACGGTCGGGCCGACTTGGCGGGCCTGACTCGCAGTGGGCAGATCTACTACTCGACCGACCGGAGCATCTGGAAAAACATCCCTGGCGCGCTGGTCCAACTCCAGAGCGGCGACCTCAACAGCGATGGCCAGACCGACCTCGTGGGGATCGCGAGCGATGGCACGATTTGGTACACCTCCGACCGCAACACCTGGGCCAACATTCCGGGTCGGTTGCGCCAACTGGTGGTGGGTGACCTTAACGGCGACGGTCAAGCCGACCTCGCTGGAGTGGCGAGCGATGACACAATCTGGTACACCCTCAACCTCATCACCTGGATCAACATTCCCGGCCAATTGAATCAACTGGTGGTGGGTGACCTTGACGGCGACGGTCGGGCCGACCTGGCGGGGATCGCGAGCGATGGCACGATCTGGTACACCACCGACCGTAAAACCTGGCTCAACCTGCCGGGCTGGTTGAGCCAGATGGTCGCGGGTGATCTCAACGGTGACGGTCGGGCCGACTTGGCGGGGATCGCGAGCGATGGCACGATCTGGTACACCCTCAACCTCAAAACCTGGACCAACCTGCCGGGCCGGTTGAGGCAGATGGTCGCGAGCGACCTCGGCGACGACGGTCGGGCCGACCTGGCGGGGATCGCGAGCGATGGCACGGTCTGGTACACCACCGACCGCAAAACCTGGGTCAACATTCCGGGCCAACTGCGGGAACTGGCCGAGTATTGACCCCCCCTGTCACCCGCGCGGCGGGCAACCACCGCCACTGGGTGGCGCATTTTGACGAAAGTGGGGGTAACCTGTTTCAGCGCCACTCAGTTCCCGATCGTGGCGACGATCTGGAGTGGGTTCCAAACAGCCACGCTCGTTGGAAGAGTTTCCAACCACCCTGGCGCTGCGCAACACCCCTCCTTGGCTAAGGAGGGGAATGTTTTTTACCACCCCGCCAATTTTTTACCGCCCCGTCAGTGCCGCCCGCATCCGCTCCAGCCCTTCCACCAGCCGGGCGCGCGGGCAGCCGAAGTTCAACCGCGCGAAACCAACGCCGCCCGGCCCAAAATCCGCGCCATTGTTCAGCGCCACCCCGGCTTGATGAAGGAAGAATTCATGCGGATTGCCGGGCAGGCCCGCGTCCCGGCAATCCAGCCAGGCCAGATAGGTCGCCTCCGGGACCGTGATGCGAACGCCCGGCAGATGCCGCGTGACGTACTCGACGGTGTAATCCCGATTGGTGGCCAGATAAACGAGCAATTCCCGTAGCCAGTCGCCGCCGTATCGGTAGGCGGCCAACGCGGCGTTCAAACCGAGAATGTTTGGGTCCGGCACGATGCCGCGCATCGCGTGTTTGAAGCGTTGGCGCAGCGCGGGGTTTTGAATGATCGCGAAACTGGCGCCTAGGCCGGCGATGTTGAAGGTCTTGCTCGGCGCCATCAGGGTAATGCAGCGCTGGGCGATCTCCGGCGCCAGCGAGGCCAGCGGGGTGTGCCGCCGCCCGTCCAGCAGCAAATCGCAGTGAATCTCGTCCGAGCAGATCGTCAGATCGTGACGCGCGCATATCGTCGCCAGTCGCTGTAGTTCCTCGACGCCGAACGCCCGTCCGACGGGATTGTGCGGATGGCAGAGGATGAATAGCCGAGTACGCGAATCGATGGCCGCCGCGAATGCCGCGTCGTCGAAGCGGTAATGCAGTCGCCCGTCGCCCGTTTCCGCAGTCAATTCAGCGGTGAGCAATCGCCGGTCCTGGTTCGTCGGCGCGGAAAGGAAGGGCGGATACACGGGGGTTTGCACCAGCACCGCATCGCCTGGTTCGCCGACCGCCCGGCAGACGACGTTCAAGCCGCAGACCAGCCCCGGTAGATAGACGATCTGTTCCGGTGTGACGGTCCAGTCATAACAGTCAACCATCCGCGCGCAAATCGTTTCCGTCAACGCCTCCGGTGGCGCGCCGTAACCGAACACCCCATGCGCGACCCGTGCGCGCAGCGCCGTCAGGACCGGTTCCGGCGAGACGAAATCCATGTCCGCCACCCACAGCGGCAGAGCCGCGCCGTAGCGTTGCCATTTGAGACTGTCGGCGCCGCGCCGGTCGGGCGCGTGGTCAAAATCATAAGACACTGGAATATCCTGGGTGTAGGGCGTGGAATTCGCGGAATTCGCGGTTAAACCAAATCGTGTATTTGACGCAAATGACTATACACCATGCTGGACACGTCCCGGATTACGTTGCCGCGCGCCGCTTGCCAGGCCATGTAGCTTTGAGTCGGGCGGGCCTTTTCGATGATGCCGATGAAGGTGTAGGGATAGCGGCGGCCATCGCGGCCTTGGGCAATCAATATTCCCATGTCGCCACACAAGCGGGCGGTGGTGCCGGTCTTATCGATGACCGCCGTCCCGCGCGGTACGCCCGTCGCGCCGGTATAGATGCGGTCGCGGTTCGGCAAGTACATCAGGCGCCGGAGTTCGGCGGAGTAGGGTAGCTGGTCGTACCAAAGGGCTTGTAGAAAACGGTGGTAATCGAGGGCGGAGGCCCGGTTGCGGTAGGTACGTCCCCCGCCGGGGATGTACTCGACGATTCGGGTCTGGCGAAATACCCCAGGATGGTTCCGCTTGAGGGTATGTTCCGCCTCGGCTGGGCCAGAGCGGTCGCCGCCAGTCTGATTCAGTAACTCGATGAAGTAGTTGGTGGCGCGATTGTTGCTGTGCTGGATCATCGCTTCCATCTGCCGTTGGCGGAAGGGGGTGTAGTCCAGTTGGCCCTGCTGGACCTTGTGAAAAAACGCCAGGGCAATGAACGGTTTGACCATGCTGGCGCTCTGGTAGGGCAGATTGGCGTTGATGGTGACCAAGAAACGTTGACTGGTAAAGTCGTAAACCAGCCAGGCAGTGCGCTCGTTGACCGCCAGTCGGCCGGTTTGGCGCAGGTGCGCCACGTAGCGCGCGACGGTCGAGTTGAGGTCGGTGGTTGCCCAGGAGGGCGTCCAGGATTGAATCGGCGGTTGATTCCAGGATCGCGCCGGGGGTGGGTTCCAGGACCGCGCCGACGGTCGGCGCCAATAGCGGGCCGGGGGGCGATTCTGGTACGGGGGAACGCGCGTCGGCCAGTCGGGGCGGGTCACGGGAGGCGGTTCGTCCCACCGACCACCATCCGCCGCGTTGGATTGCGAGGCAAGGCCGAGGCCCGCGCCAGCGGTCAGGGCGACCAGCCGGGTAAGGAACGCGCGTCTGGAGAAATCGGGAACCTCATCGGTCGCGGTGACCGGTTCCGGGTCAAGGAAAGGAAGGATGATCATGGGAACGGCCTCCAGCGGATTGAGGATCGGCTCGCCGAATTATGGGCCGGAAACCTGAAAGTCAACAATGACCGGATAATGGTCGGAACCGATGGCGGGGCCGATTTCCCGATGCTGGATGCGAATGCCCGCGGAAAACAGGGCGTGGTCGATGGGAATCCACAGCGGCCACCAGCCAGCGGGCCAGGATGGTTGAAGGCCACGCCCACGCCGGCTGTCGCGCAAACCGGTATCGGCCAGCAAACGGGCGAACCAGGGTGACCAGGGCGAGAGATTGAGATCGCCGAGCACCAGCACGGGGATTTGGCACTGGCGAACTCGAGTCGCCAGTGCCCGCAATTGCGCGTTGCGACCCTCGGCTAGATCGGCGCTGACCGGGGGCCAGGGATGGACGCCGATCAGGGCAAACGGATGCTCGCCCGCGTTGATCGTCACCATGACGGCGGGTGGGCTGATCGCATCGCCGAAATGGACGATCTGGCTTTGGACGAACGGATGGCGGCTGAACAGAGCGATGCCGAACGGGTCCTCGCGCGGTTCGGTGAGGTGATGCGGATAGCGTCGACCAAGATCGCGCAATTGGTCGAGTAGCCACGGCGTCGCCTCCAGCAACAGAATCATGTCGGGATCGGACGCGGCGATCAGGCGCCGGAGGCGCTCGGCATCGCGATTGTCCGCGTTCACGTTGGCGAGCAGGGCGCGCAGGGTCGGCAAATTCCCGGTGGCGGTGACCGGCGTGGTCGGAGCCTCTGCTTGGAGTGCCGACAGTTGGAATGCCGGTAGGATGAACGCCAGATTGAGCAGGGCGAATGCCCCAAACAGCGCCGACCACCGCCACTGACGCCGCGCCAACGGGATCAGGGCGAATCCACCCAGGGCGAGAGCGTATTGCACGCGGAAGTGCGTGGCGAGCTCGAATCCCCACCAGAACGGTCCAAGGAAACCGACCAATGTGACCATGCAGGCCAGGAAACCTGTGGCGGTGAGCAAGTTGGTGATACGAATGCCCAATTTCATGATAGGGGAAAACCCTGATATAGTCTGCGAAATTCCTTATTTACTCCAAGGTTCCAAAATTTGATATTACCTCCCTGAGAGTGAGTCTAAATTAATAACATCCTAAAAAATCAAGAAAATGGGTACTAAGGGAGAAACGGTGCCGCGAACCATCAAAGCGAGGAACCCCCGAATGAAGAGTGAGATTACGCGACCGGTGAAAGCCAGGCGCTATGGAAGCGAAGGGTTGATGCCGGTGGATAAGCATAGCTGTCCCTATCGTGGCGCGGCGTCCTGCGTCAGCGCGAGTGGGGGCAGTTATTGTGGCGGTTATGGTGGTGACACACCGATCAAGGGTACCCAGATGCATTCGGTCCGTTGCCTGGAGGAAAACAACACGGATTTCGTGCCCTATGGATGGTCGGGCGCATGGCGGCGCATGACGCACCATTCCCGGTCTGCCCGCTAGGAAGCCATGGGAGCCGGCTGGCGAGCGATGTTGACCACCCATCGCCAGCCAGCCGATCCCCGCAAGCGGTAATCGGTTTCTTGCCCAACCTTCCAATTTCTGCTTATTTTTCCACCGTTACCCGCACTTTCCGGTCGTCTTGCCATTCACCGACGATCCGCATGCCATTCTCGTACATGACGCCCTGGCCATCCTTGCGGCCGTTGCGCCATTCACCCTCGTAGCGGTCGCCATTGCGGTAGTAGTAGGTGCCTTGGCCATTGGGCTGATCGTTGGCGAAATCACCGACGTATTTGTCGCCGTTGGCATAGAAATAAGTCCCTTGGCCTTGCTTGTGGCCGTTGCGCCATTCGCCCTCGTAGCGGTTGCCGCTGCGATAGTAGTAAGTGCCCTGGCCGCTGATCACGTTGTTGCGCCATTCACCGACGTATTTCTCGCCACGGCCGGCATATGCATAGGTGCCTTGGCCATGCATCTTGGCATTGCGAAATTCCCCAGAATATTCGCTGCCATCCGGATGGCGGTAGGTGCCTTCGCCATTCTGGCAATTGCCGCGCAGACAGTTGGGCGCGGCGGACGAAGGGGCAGCCTGGGTTGGCGGATTCTCCACGGCGCGGGGGCGCGGCGGTTCGGCCTCCGGTTCCGGTTCGGGCGGTGAGGCGGTGGGCTTGGCGGCGGCGACTTCTGTCCGTTTGCGCCCCAGGGAGGCTGTCAGCGTGCTTTCGTCACCCGCGTTCAGATTCACCTGCCCGTTCCAGTCGGCATAACCTTCCAAACGCACCCGCACCTTGTAGGAACCGGGTTTGAGCTCCACCTCCAGCGGCGCGGTGCCGATGCTTCGGCCATTGACCAGCACCTCGGCGTCTTCCTGGTCGGCTCGCACGAACAACCGGCCCGGCATGGCTGGTTGCTTCTGCAATTGTTTCAACCTGGCCTGAGCCGCCGCAGCCTGCCGGCTTTTGGGATAGGTCGCCAGAAATTGCTGAATCTCGGCGGGGTCGTCGCTGTTCTTGATGGCTGCCCAAGCCTGTTCGGCCGTGCGCGCCGTGGTGGTTGCTCCCGATTCGGGCGGGCGCTCTTCCAAAATGCCTTGCGGCGCGGTGGTCATCTGCAAGCTGATGCTTTCCTCGGTTTCGGTGCGAGACAGCCGGGCATGGCGATCCTGGGCGATGATCCGGGTTTCGGGTTCCGACGACGCGGTGGGCCGGGATGGTGGGGTCGGTTCGGTCGATTGCGGAACCGAAACCAGGTTGATCGGCGGCGATTCCATTTCGGGTTTTGGCGTCGGTTTCGATGGCGGGCTGGGGGACTGAGCCGGTGGTTCCACCCTGGACACGCGGTCGCCGGGCACTGGCGCCGGTTCCGGTTCGGCGGCGCGGGGCGGCGGGCTGATGGGCTTTTGCGCCTGCGCCAGTTGGGCGCGCAACTCGGCCAGCCGGGGATCACCGCGCCGCAGTTGTTCCAGTTTGTCGAGCGAACTGTTCGCCGCCTTGGCGTTGCCCCGGCGCACGGCTTCCGCCGCCTGGTCGGCATAACGGTCGGCGATTTGCTCCAGACCCGCGCGCGCCTCGGCGTTACCGGGTTCGCGCCGGAGGACATCGTTATAGCAGTCGGCGGCATTGCCGCCCTTGCCACTGGTCAACCGGTTGGCTTGCAGGTGCGCGGCGCATTCCCGGAGCCGGGCGGCGATCCGGTCCACGGGTTCGGCAGGTGGCGGAACCGGAAGGAGCGGCGGTGGTGCTTTAGCTTCACGCAATTGCTTGCCGACCTGGTCGCGCAACGCTAATAGCCGGCTGTGATCGGGAACTTGTTGCAAGCCTTGGTTGATGTACATCAGGCTGGTTTCGTAGGCGCGATTGCGCTGCGCATCCAGCGCCCGGGCCAAAAACTCGTCGGCTTGCGCGCGGTGCTGTTCGACTTCGGCGCGCAGGCGGGCCTGTTCGGCCTTGCGCTGCTCCTCCTGGCGAGCCGCCGCTTCCTGCGCCTGACGTTTGACCTGTTGCTCACGCACCTCGCGCTTGAGGGTCAGCAGGGCGGGATGGTCGGGCATGGCCTGCAGGCCCTGTTCGATATACGCCAGACTGGAGTCCAGCGCGCCTTCCTGCTGGGTGCGCTGCGCCTGCTCCAGAAATTGCTCGGCCTGCAATTCCGCCTGTAACCGCTTTTCCTTCTGAGCCCGCTGTAGCTGGGCGGCGTTGAGTTGCTGGCCGATTTCCTCGCGCAGGGCCAGTAGTTCGGCGTGGTCGGGCGCAAGTTGCAGCGCTTGCTCAATCAGACCGCGGCTGTTTTCCAGCGCGCCCGCTTGCTGCTGCTGGCGAGCGCGGGCGAGTAACTGGTCGGCTTCGGCGCGCCGCTGGGCGGCAACGTCGACGGCGGGAGGGGTGGCGGACCGAGGGGTGACGACGGGTGGCGTTGGCGGCGCGGGTTCCCGCAGCCAGTAAAGATAGCCTCCGCTGGCCAGCGCCAGACTGGCCAGCGCCGCCGCCAGCGCGCCGGTTTTCCACCTGGACTTGCGCGCTGGCTGAGGCGTCGGGCTGGCGGGAACGAGGGTCGATGAGGTGATGGCGGTGATTTCGAGTGGCGCGGGAACGATGGTTTCCGGATGGTCCAGCGCGGCGATGAATTCCTGGCCGGTCTGAAAGCGCTGGTTGGGGTCCTTGTCCAGCAGTTTATTGATCACTGGCTGAAAGCGGCGCAGTTCCGGAGGCAGCTCGGGAGGCGACGCGGTCACGTGCATCATCGCCAGAGCGAAGCTGTCTTCAGCGGCATAGGGCGCGTTGCCAGTGAGTATCTCGTAGAACAGCACGCCAAAACTGTAGAGATCGGCGCGCGCGTCCACCGGCTGGCCGCGAATCTGCTCCGGGCTCATGTAGCGCGGCGTGCCGAGAGACAGGCCGGTGCGGGTCATGATCGTGCTGCTGCCGAGCGTTTTGGCGATGCCGAAATCGGTGAGCACCGGGCAGCCGTTTTCGCGGAATAGGATGTTCTGCGGCTTGATGTCGCGGTGGATGATGCCGCGATGGTGGGCGTAATGCAGGGCGCTGGCGATGGCTCGGGCAATGGCCAGGCTTTCGTTGAGCGACAAGCCATCGCGGATGCGGTGTTGCAGCGTATCGCCGGGCAGATACTCCATGGACAGGTAGTAAGTGCCTTCGTAGGAAGCGATGTCGTAGACAGTGACGATGTAGGGATCGTTGAGCTGGGCGATGATGCGGCCTTCCCGGAGGAAGCGCTGCGCGAACTCCGTGTCGGTGGTGAGCACGGGCTTGATGACCTTCAACGCGACATAGCGATTCAGGGACTCTTGCAGTGCCAAGTAAACAATCGCCATACCGCCTTGGCCAAGCTCGCGCTCGATCCGATAGCCTGGAATATGCATGTTTGAATTCCGTAACCTGAAATCAGTGGCCGCGATCCGGCGGCGCCTGGGTTCCTGCGGAATCGCCGCGACGTCGCGCGCATACATTCATTGTCGGCATTCCGCGATCTTCAATCCTACCGCCGTTGGCGTCGTAGACGGCTAGCGCGGGCGAGATGCCGAATCCTTACAGTATGAATATATCCAGGTCATGTGGATATATCCACGCCATGTAGGTGATCGACCAACTTCCGGTAAGGAATGCCCTGGGGCTCTTTGGCAATTTCTGTGTGATCCATTACGAAATCTGAAATGCTGTCGTGCCCCTGCCGCGCCGAGTACATAAGCAAGGCATCACCGCCTTGAACTGGATTAGCCACTGCCTCCCAGCAGCGCGATGCACTGTTCCCGCAGCCATTGATTCGCCGGGTCGTGATCCGCGTTGGCATGCCAGTACAAATGCACGTCCAGCGGTGGGGTCGACAACGGAAACGGCACGATCCGGTTGCCGAACTGGGCGTTGGCGATCCGCGCGTACTGTTCCGGCATGGTCAGCAGCCAGTCGGTTTGGCTGACCACCCGGCAGGCCGCGAAATAATGCTGGCAGCGCAGGCCGATCCGCCGGCGATGGCCCTCCCGATTCAACTCGAAATCTTCCAGTCCCCGTCCCCGGCGGCGCGACGAGACCAGAATATGCGTCTGGTCGAGATAATCCGCCAGCGTTGGTTTCTCCCCCATCGTCGGATGTTCCGCCCGAACCATGACGATCAGCCGGTCCCGGAACACGCGGGTCTGGCGAATCGCCTCGCCCGTCGGCAAGGGAACGTCCAACGCCAGATCGAGCGCGCCGGCCGCTAGATCGGCCTCCAGCGTGCGGCGGTCGGTGCGCACGCTGCTCAGTTCGATCCCCGGCGCCTCGTTCTGAATCGTTTGGACCAGCGTCGGCAGGATGGTGACCTCGAACACATCGCGCAGCCCTAAATGGAACGCGCGGCGGGTTTGGCCGGGGTCGAACTGCTGGCGTTGCCGCACGCCGAGTTCCAGGGTTTGCAACGCCTGCCGCACCGGCCCGATGAGATTGCGGGTCAGCGGGGTCGGGACCATGGCTGAACCCTGGCGCACGAACAGCGGGTCTTTCAGCCACTCGCGCAACCGCCCCAGCGCATGGCTGAGCGCCGGCTGGCTCAGATTGAGCGCCTGGCTGGCGCGGGTGATATTCCCTTCCCGGTAAATCGCGTCCAGCACCACGAACAGGTTTAGATCAATCCGGCTAATATGCATAAAATGAATGATTGATTATTTAAACTATTCATTGGATTGATTAAAGGTGGTCGGATACTCTGCGTCCATATCCCGACGAGAGCACGATCCCATGGACTTCGCCTATTCCGCCAAAGCGCGTGACTACCTCGCACGCCTCGATGCCTTCATGGCCGAGGAGGTCATCCCCGCCGAGCCGATCTATGAACGGCAACTCGTCTGCGGCGCGGATTGGACCCAGTGGCGACAGCCGCCGATCATGGAGGAACTGAAGGCCAAGGCCAAGGCCGCCGGTCTGTGGAACCTGTTTTTGCCGGAGGCGGAGTACGGTCCCGGCCTGAGCAACGCCGATTACGCGCCGCTGGCCGAACTCACCGGCCGCTCCCCGATGGCGCCGGAAATCTTCAACTGCAATGCGCCGGACACCGGCAACATGGAAGTGCTGGTCAAGTACGGTTCCCAGGCGCAGAAGGAAACCTGGCTCAAGCCCTTGCTGGCCGGCGAGATTCGCTCGGCGTTTTGCATGACCGAGCCGGGCGTGGCCTCCAGCGACGCCACCAACATGCAGGCCACCGCCACGATTGAAGGCGGTGAGGTGGTGCTGAACGGCCGCAAGTGGTGGAGTTCCGGCATCGGTCATCCTCACTGCAAGGTGGTGATTTTCATGGGGCTGACCGACCCAACGGCGGATAAGCACCGCCAGCACTCGATGGTGCTCGCGCCGCTGGATACCCCCGGCATCCAGATCGAGCGGATGCTGCCGGTATTCGGGACTTACGACGGGCCGTTCGGTCACGGCGAAGTCAGTTTCACCAACGTGCGCCTGCCGCTGGCCGCCATCATCGCCGGACCGGGCCGGGGCTTCGAGATCGCCCAGGGTCGGTTGGGACCGGGCCGCATTCACCACTGCATGCGGGTCATCGGCGCGGCGGAACGGGCGCTGGAACTGCTGTGTCACCGGTCGATGAGCCGGGTCGCTTTCGGCCAGCCGCTGGCCCGGCTCGGCGGCAATCCCGACGTGGTCGCCAACTGCCGCATGGCGATTGAGCAGGCCCGGCTGTTGACCCTGAAAGCGGCGTGGCTGATGGACACGGTCGGCGTCAAGGGCGCGATGAGCGAGATTTCGCAGATCAAGGTGGTTGCGCCCAGCATGGCCCAGCGGGTGATCGACGCCGCGATCCAGATGCACGGCGGCGCTGGCCTGTCCAACGACTTTGCGCTGACGGCGCTGTATGCCTACGCCCGCGTGCTGCGCATCGCCGACGGACCGGACGAGGTGCACCGCAAGCTGATCGCGAAGCTGGAATACCAGAAGCAGCAAGCCAGGTTCAGCCGGACGGTTTGAGCATTTCATCACCTTGGAGAACAACATGGAGCTATTGATCGATCAACCCGGCGCGGTGCGCAAGGGCGAGGAACTTGATGCGGCGAAGGTGGATGCCTTCATCAAGGCGCATCTGCCCGCCCTGACCGGAATCCCGGAGGTGCGCCAGTTCGCCGGCGGGGCGTCGAACCTGACCTATCTGCTGCGCTATCCCGACCGCGATCTGATCCTGCGCCGGCCCCCGTTCGGCCACAAGGCCAAGTCCGCGCATGACATGTTGCGCGAAGCCAAGATCATGACGGCGCTGAAGCCGGTTTATCCCTACGTGCCGACGGTGGTGGCGGTCTGTGGCGATCCGGCGGTCATGGAAGCTGATTTCTACGTGATGGAGCGCATCAACGGCATCATTCCCCGGCAGGATTTGCCGGAGGGTCTGAATCTCGGCGTCGCGGATACTCGCCGGCTGTGCCTGAACGTGATCGACCGGATGATCGAGTTGCATCGGGTGGATTGCCAGGCCGCCGGGCTGGATAGCCTCGGCAAGGGCGGGGGCTACGTGCGCCGTCAGATCGAGGGTTGGATCGACCGTTATCGCCAGGCCAGGACCGACGACGTGGGCGATTTCGAGGCGGTCATGGCCTGGCTCAAGGACAAGATGCCGGCCAGCGATGTGGCCACCTGCCTGATTCACAACGATTTCCGTTTCGACAACGTGGTGCTTGATCCCATCAACCCGTTCGAGGTGATCGGGGTGCTGGACTGGGAGATGGCCACGCTCGGCGATCCGTTGATGGATTTGGGCAACACCCTGGCGTACTGGGTGCAGGCCGATGACGACGCGCTGTTCCAGCAGGTGCGCCGCCAGCCGACCCATTTGCCGGGAATGCTGACCCGCCAGGAAGTGATCGAGTATTACGGCGGCAAGACTGGCTACCGGGTGGACAACTTCGATTTTTACGCGCTGTACGGCCTGTTCCGACTGGCGGTGATCGTGCAACAGATTTACTACCGCTATTTCCACGGCCAGACTAAAAATCCCACCTTCGCCGGTTTTGGCCACATCAGCCGCTATCTGGAAAAGCGCTGCCAGCGGTTGATTGCCGCGTCGAAGCTTTGAGTCTGGAGCAACCGGGCATGAGTACGGTGGTTCTGGTGCGTCACGGTCAGGCCAGTTTCGGGGCCGACGATTACGACCGGCTGTCGCCACTGGGCGAGGAGCAGGCGCGACTGCTGGGCGGTTGGGCCAGGGACTGTGGCTTCGACCTCGGCCAAGTGGCGCTGGGCACGGCCCGCCGCCACCGCCAGAGTGCCGAGCAATGTCTGGCCGCTTACGGCGCGGGGCCAGCGACTCACGATTGGATCGTCGACGCGGGGTTCGATGAGTTCGACCACCACGAAGTCCTGAACCGCTTTCGACCGGACTTGGCCGCACCAGGCGCGCTCGGCCATTTTCTGACGCAATCCGACCACCCGCACCGCGCCTTTCAGCAGATGTTCGCCGCTGCCGTGGCCCGCTGGGTCAGTGGCGGACACGACGGCGACTACCGCGAATCCTGGTCGGCGTTCCGGCAACGTTGCCGGGCGGGTCTCGACCGGCTGATGGCTACGGTGAACCCCACGCGGGCGGTATGGGTATTCACGTCCGGTGGCGCGATCACCGCCCTGCTGCAAGGCGTACTGGCCATTCCCGACGAGCGGATTTTTGAACTCAACTGGACGCTGGTGAACACCGGCGTCACCCAATTGCGCTACCGGCCTGGCCGGGTGAGCCTGAGTTATCTCAATAGTCAGGCGCATCTGGAACGGCAGCGGCGACCCGCGCTCATGACCTATCGCTAACCCGAACCGAGGAAATGCATCGTGACGATTCCCAATCCCTTCGATCTGAGCGGCAAAATCGCGGCGGTCACCGGCGCCAGCCGGGGTATCGGCCAGGCCATTGCCGAGCTTCTCGCGGCGCAAGGCGCGCGGGTGATCGTGTCCAGCCGCAAGCCGGACGATTGTCAGAAAGTGGTGGAGATCATTCAAGCCGCTGGCGGTTCGGCGGAAGCCATCGGTTGCCACATCGGCGAAATGGACCAGATTGGCGCATTCTTCCAAGCGGTGGAGGAAAAGCACGGCCGGCTCGACATCCTGGTCAACAATGCCGCCGCCAATCCGTATTTCGGTCCCATCGTGGACACCGATCTGGATGCTTTCCAGAAAACCGTGGACGTGAACATTCGCGGTTATTTCTTCATGTCGGCGAACGGCGCCAAATTGATGGCGAAAAACGGCGGCGGCGCGATTGTGAATGTCGCTTCGGTCAACGGTGTGATTCCGGGTCCGCTGCAGGGCGTCTACTCGATCACCAAGGCGGCGGTGATTTCGATGACCCACGCCTTCGCCAAGGAATGCGCGCCGCTGGGAGTGCGCGTCAACGCGCTGTTGCCGGGCGCGACCGACACCAAGTTCGCCGCCGCGCTGGTCAAGAATCCCGCGATTCTGAAACAGGCGCTGGCGCATATTCCCGCAAACCGGGTGGCGCAACCGGAGGAGATGGCCGGCGCGGTGCTGTATCTGGTTTCGTCAGCCGCCAGTTACACCACTGGGGCTTGTCTGCCGGTGGACGGCGGTTATCTGCTGGTTTAGTCGGGGATACTTTCGATGAAGGAACTGCAAGGCAAGGTCGCGGTGATCACCGGCGCGGCGGAAGGCATTGGGCGGGCGCTTGCCGAGCAGGCGGCGGTCCGGGGGATGAAGCTGGTGCTGGCCGATATTTCCGCGGCCAAACTCGACGAAACCGTGATGGCGTTGCGCGCGGGTGGCGCGGAAGTCGAAGGCGTCCAGGTGGACGTTTCCAGGGCCGAGCAGGTCGAAGCCTTGGCCGCGCGGGCATTCGAACGTTTCGGTAACGTGCATCTGCTGGTCAACAATGCTGGCGTGGCGCTGGCCAAATCCGCCTGGGAAACCACCCCCGCTGACTGGGAGTGGGTGCTGGGCGTCAATCTGCATGGCGTGATTCATGGCGTCCGGGTGTTCGTGCCGAGGATGCTGGAAAAGGGCGAGGAAGGTCATATCGTCAACACCGCTTCGGTCGCCGGTCTGGTTTCGCAACCGGCGATGGCAGCCTACAACGTCAGCAAGTTTGGCGTGGTCACCCTGACCGAGGGGTTGCATCACGATTTGACCCTGCGCAAGACCAGGCTCAAGGCGTCGGTGCTGTGTCCAGGTTGGGTCAAAACCCGCATCGCCGAATCCGACCGCCATCGCCATGCCGACCAGCGTGCCGACCGTGGTCGGCTCGATCCGGTCACGGCGAAGACCGGCCTGAGCATGCACCACGCGGTTCAGCAGGGCATCGCCCCGGAGGAGGTGGCCAACGAAGTATTCACGGCGATTGAGAAAGAACGGTTTTATATTCTTACGCACCCGGAAACCAAGGCGGGTGTTCGTATCCGGATGGAAGATATCTTGCAGGAGCGGCCACCGACGTTGCTGTCGGTTTGAGCGAGGAATTCTGGATCGTGGTTCGCTGGCGGTCCGCCAGCGCGCGCCGAGTCCATCACTCGGCCAGTTCCGGCTTGGTGTGATAACCGCGCGGGGTATAGACCCATTGGCCCGCTCGCCGGGTTTCGCTGTTGCCGACCAGGACCAGCGACAACATGTTCAGCGGTTCCGGGTCCAGCTCGCCTAGGGTGGTGACGGTGAGTTGCTCGCCCTTGCGGGTGACGTTGAAGGCGACGACGACCGGCGTTTCCGGCTGGCGATAGCGCAGCAGGATTTGCCGGGCTTCCAGCAGTTGCCAAGAGCGCTTGTTGGACACCGCGTTGTAGAAGGCGATGGCGAAATCGCCCTGACCGGCCAGGTCGATGCGCTTGGCGATCAGTTCCCACGGCGTCAGCAGGTCGGAGAGGGAAATCACGCAGAAGTCGTGCGCCAGTGGCGCGCCGACCCGTGCCGCCGCTGCCTGCATAGCCGAAATGCCGGGGATGACTTCGATCTCAACATCGGACCATTCCGGCTTCGGTTTGCGCGCCAACAGTTCGAATACCACCGTCGCCATGCCGTAGATGCCGGCGTCGCCGCTGGAAATCAGCGCCGTGGTCCGGCCACTGGCGGCAAGATCAAGCGCCAGCGTGGCGCGGGCGAGTTCCTCGCCCATCGGCGTCTTGTGACGAATCTTGCCCTCGGCCAACTCGCCGAGCAGATTCAGGTACAAGCCGTGACCAGCCAGGTCGGTGCAGGATTCCAGCGCCGCGCGGGCGGCGGGACTGAGATGTGCCAGCCCGCCGGGACCGGTGCCGATAATGTAGAGTCGTCGAGTGAGCGGCATGAAGATCATTTCTGGGTAAGGTGCCAGGGCGCATTCTGGCATACTTCCGCGAACCGTCCCCAGCTTTCGACATCCTGTTTCGTCAACAATCGGCTGGCGAACGTCAGCGCCGCCGCCAGATGCGCCTCGGCGGTTGCGCTCAGCGACTCACCCAGTTCAAAGTGTTCGCCACGGATGGCCAGTTGAAACGCTGGCGGTGGTGAGGTGTGGTTGATCTGCCGGTAGACGTGCAACACGGCGGCGGGTGATAGGGCATGGCTGGTATAGCTGGTGTCGCGCATCGATTGCAGGCGGGTGAATTGAAACGGCGGTGGGCAGGACATGCTGGCGTCCACGAACAACGCCAGCGCCCGGTTCTCCAGATCCACCGCGTGTTCAATCTGCAACTGAAAGTCGGTGAGCAACTCGACCGCATTCCCGTCGTCGCGCTGCTCCCGCAGCGCCGCCAGCCGTTCCAGAAACAACGGCCCCAGCGCGTCGTCGCCTCGGCTGGGATTGCCGACGGCAAGAATCAACAGGCTGGGGCGATATTGCCTAGAGGGAATCACAAGGCCGGTGTGTAGTAACCACGGTTATTTCTTTGGCGCGCGATAACCCGCTTGCTCCGCGGCTTGCGCGCTCTCAAAACAGCGCTTGGCCTTGGTGTTCTTGTAGTTCGGGTCCTCGGGCACATGGTAAATGCGCGACTTGGAGAGTTTGACCGGCGCCGAGGCTGGGCAGGAACCGTCTGGATTGCCGGGAACGCCTGCCGCTGATTTTGCCGTTGCGGCGGGCGCGGGTATCGCGGTGGGCGCGGGTGTCGCGGCGGGCGCGGGTGTCGCGGCGGGCGCGGGTGTCGCGGCGGGCGCGGGTGTCACAGCGGGCATGGGTGTCGCGGCGGGCGCGGGTGTCACGGCGGATGGTGGCGTGTTGCTCCCGGTCGCAGGGGTGCCAGCGGCATAGACCGTACCAAGCCCGCTGAAAGACGCGATCAAGACGGTCATGAGTAATCCACGGATGGGCGATTTCGGATCGTTCAAGGACATGCGTGTTACCTCCGTTGAGAGTCAGCGCATTATCGTCTTGCAGTCAGTGAATGCAGGCTTAATGTTCTCAACGCCGCATCCCCTACTGTTTAGAGGGAGTCCCGGACGGTTCCATCCGCATCCCGCGCCAGGCAATCCATCACGGTTCCCGTCTCTTCTTCCACCAATTCCACATAAAGCGGCATCCGGCCCAAGGCGTGAGTGGCGCAGGACAGGCAGGGGTCGTAAGCCCGCACCGCAACCTCGATCTGGTTCAGCAGCGGCTCGGTCAGTTCCTTGCCATCTAGGTAGCGTTCCGCCACCTGGCGGATGGATTCGTTCATCGCCTGATTGTTGTTGGTGGTGGAAACGATCAGGTTGGCTTTCTCGACCAATCCATCCTCGTTGATGCGGTAATGGTGGAACAACGTGCCGCGCGGCGCTTCGATCACGCCGACGCCCTCGCGCGTCATCTCACCGCGCACGACCAGGTCATCGCCGAAAATATCCGGGTCGAGCAGCAAGCCCTGGATCGCCTCGGCGGCGTGCAACAACTCGATCATTCGCGCCCAGTGATAGGCCAAGGTCAGGTGAACCGGCTGGCCCTGACCCAGCGCCATGAATTCCCGCCGTTCCTCCTCGGCCAAGGGCGTTGGAATAAAGTCGCAGTTGTTGACCCGCGCCAGCGGTCCCACTCGATACCAGCCCCTGTCCGGCCCCAGCGAGTTGATGAAGGGGAACTTCATGTAGCTCCACGGTTTGACCTGCTCGCGCAGCACCTGGGCATAGCGCCGGTAATCCAGGTGATCGAACAGGGGATCGCCCTGGGCGTTTCTGGCCCGCAAACCGCCGTGATACAAATCCAACGCGCCGTCGGCGCGAACCAGACTGAGATAGTTGGAGCGGATGGTGGCGAAATGAGTGAAATAGCCGGGACTCAGCGCGTAGGCTTGCTTGATCAGCTTGAGGATATTGCGGCCCCACTGGATCATCAGATCGAGATCGACCAACAGGTAGTTACGCTCCGGCAAGGTCAGTGCCTTGTTGACCCCACCGGGCACGTTGCCGGAACCGTGCACCCGTTTACCGGCGGTGATGCGGATCACCTCCTGGCCGTACTTGCGCAGCCGCACGCCCTGGCGGGCGATATCGGGAAAATCGGCCATGACGCCGCCAACGTTGCGGTGCGCGGTCGGATCGTCGAAATCGAACAGAAAATCCGGCGAGGCCAGATGGAAAAAATGCACCGCGTGCGATTGCAAGGTCTGGCCGTAGTGCATCAATCGGCGGATTTTCTCGGCGGTTGGGGTGATTTGCGATGCGCCAACCAGTTGATCGATCGCCTTGGACGCCGCCAGATTGTGGCTGACCGGACAGATTCCGCACAGCCGCTGCACCACCACGGGCAATTCCCAGTACGGCCGGCCCTGGATGAATTTCTCGAAGCCGCGAAACTCGACGATGTGCAACCGCGCCTGACGGATGTGATGGTCCCGATCCGTGAGCAGCGTAACCTTGCCATGGCCTTCGACCCGGCTGAGCGGGTCAATGGCGATCCGACATAGATATTCCGGCTGGGTGGCCGTTTCCAGGGTGCTCATGACGGGCCTCGCTCAATCGTAGTGAATCTGGGTATAGGGCAGCGCGAGCGGCTGGCCCGACAGCAGTTGATTCACGAAGGTCCAGATCGCGTCCGCCGATGGTGGACAGCCCGGCAGGAAGTAGTCGATCTTCACCACTTCATGCAGCGGATGCACTTTATTCAGCAGCAACGGAATCTCCGGATCGTTGGGAATCTGGGGATTGACCAGGCCGATCCCGCGCAGGTAGGACTCCTCCAGGCATTCCTTGAGGTCGTACTGGTTGCGCAGCGCCGGGACGCCGCCGTTCAGCGCGCAGGCGCCGATGGCGACCAGAGTCTTGCAGCGCGCCCGAAACTCCATCAGCACATGGACGTTCTCGGCGTTGCACACCCCGCCCTCGATCAGGCCGAGATCGCAATCGCTCAACTCCTTGACGTCGGTGAGTGGGCTGCGGTCCAGTTCCATCCGTTCGGCCAGATCGAACAGCCGCTCGTCGAGGTCAAGCAGCGACATATGGCAACCGAAACAGCCGGCCAGCGAACAGGTGGCGATCTTTACTTTAGGTTCATTCATGGCGGCGTCCTCCCTTGCTTTCCGCCAGCGTCGCCACGTCGCCCACCACGCTGATTGGCTTGCGGTCGTAGAGCCGCTGGCCGATGGGAATCTCGTAACCCCGGTGCTTGGTCAGAATGGCCCCAGTCGGACAGACCTGCGCCGCCTTGTCGGTAATGCTGAAGTTGGTCGCGCCCAGTTTGCCGGATGGAGTGTTGACCACTAGATGCGCCTGGATGCCGCGCCCCTGTACCGCAAACACGTTCTTGCCGTCCACGTCGCGGCTGGCCCGCACGCACAGCTCGCAGAGGATGCAGCGGTTGAAGTCGATCACCGCTTCGGAATGTGAGGCATCCACCGGCCGGCGGGGATAGAAGTGCGTGTAGTGCGGCGTCAGCATCCCGACGTAATAAGCCACCGCCTGCAACTGACAAGCCCCACTTTTCTCGCAGGCCGGACAGACGTGGTTGCCCTCCACGAACAGCATTTGCAGGATGCCGCGTCGAATCTCGCGCAGCTCCCCGGTCTCGTTGTGCACCGTCTGGCCCGCCGCCGCCGGGGTGGTGCAGGCCGCCTGCACCCGACCGTTGACCTGGACCAGGCAGACGCGGCAACTGCCGTGCGGGGCGAATTCCCGGTTGAAACAGAGATGCGGGATATAAACCCCGGCGGCCAGCGCGGCGGTCATGATGGTCTGGCCGTCCTGGAACGGAATGCGCCGGCCATCCAGCGTAAAACTCTGCGCTTCGCTCATGGCGTCGCTCCCGTCGTCGGCGCCTGCTCGCGCAGGTGCGCATTCGCATCGTCACGGCCGGTCAGCCACCGGGCCTGTTCCAGCGCCGCATCCAGATCGAAAGCCGGTTCGAAGATGGTGGACCGCAGCCGCCGCTCCCAGGCGTCCGGAAACTGTTCGAGGCTATCCAGCACCGGATTGGGCGCGGTCTGGCCCAACCCGCAATGACAGGCCACCCGCATGATCCGGCCCAGCGTGCGCATTTCCTCCAGATCGTAGCGGGTCCCGTGTCCCGCATGGACCTTGGTCACCAGGTCACGCATCAGCGAGGTGCCGACCCGGCAGGGCGTGCAGAAGCCGCAGCTTTCATGGACGAAGAACTGGGTGAAATTGCGGATACCGTCCAGGATATCGCGCCGCTGGTTGAACACCATGAATGAGCCGCCCGTGGCCAGGTCCTCGAAGCAGATGCGCCGGTCGAACTGGCGGGCGGAAATCATGTGCCCGGCGGGACCGGCCATCTGAATCCCCTGCGCGTCCGGCGCACCGCAATCCTCCAGCACTCGCCGCACGGTGACGCCGAAGGGGTATTCGTAAATGCCGGGCCGCTCGCAATCGCCGCTGAGGCTGAGCAGCTTGGTGCCCTTCGACTCCGCCGTGCCCCGGCTGGCGAACCAGGCGCCGCCCTCCACCGCGATCTTGGCGGCGGCCGCGAACGTCTCGACGTTGTTGACCACGGTCGGCTTGTTCAGATAGCCGTGGGTCGTGGGAAAAGGTGGCCGAATGCGCGGCACCCCGTGCTTGCCTTCCAGCGATTCAATCAGGGCCGATTCCTCGCCGCAGACGTAGGCCCCAGCGCCAAGGTGGATATCGATATCGAAACTGAAGGTCGGATCACCCAGGATAGCGTCACCCAGCAGTCCCACCTCGTGCCGCCGCCGCAAGGTCTCTTGGAGTGCATCCAGCAGATAGCGGTATTCGCCGCGCAGGTAGACGAAGCCTTGGCGCGCGCCGATGACCCGACCGCACAAGGTCATGCCTTCGAACACCAGATCGGCGAAATCCTGCATCAGCACCCGGTCCTTGAAGGTGCCCGGTTCGCCCTCGTCGGCGTTGCAGACCACATATTTCACTTCACCGGGGGCGTTGCGGCAGGAAATCCACTTGGCCGCCGATTTGAACCCGGCCCCACCCTGGCCGCGCAGGCCGGATTTGACCATCTCCTCCAGGATCGACTCCGGGCCGCGTTTCAGCACCGCCCGCAGCGCCGCGCCGTCGGCGAAATGCCGGCCCAGCAGAATATCGGCGCGGCGAATGTTGCTGACCACCTCGAAGAATTCGCGCGGCCATTGCGCCAGCGGGATTTGCCCGTTGACCAATTCGGCAATCTGGTCCAGGCGGGGCTTGTCGAGGCGGGTGAGCGCGTAGCCGTTGATCAGCGCCGCTGGTCCCTGGTCGCACATGCCAGTGCAGGAGGTGGTCCCGACCGTCACCACGCCATCCGCGCGGGTTTCACCAATCCCGACGCCCAGTCGGTCGCAGAGATAGTGCAACAACGCACGGTTGCCCAGCATCCGGTCGGTGATGTTGTCGCTGAACAGGATGTCGTAGGAACCGCGCGGCGCGGTGTAAAGGAACGAGTAGAACTCGGCGACGCCGCGCACCTTCACTGGAGAGATGCCAAGTTCCTCGGCGACGCACTCCAAAGTTTCGGGCGCCAGCCAGGTCAGGCGGTCTTGCACGTCGCGCAGGATTTGCAGCAACCGGGTCGGCATGCCGCCATGGCGCTGAACGATATCGTGGACTGTTTGGGTGAGCGTGTCAGATTCCGCCATGGACCACCTCCGTCTTTCGATGGGCCGATCCGGCGTTGTGGAACGCGGATGGCGATTGTTCTTGGGCAGGCCGCTAAACCACATTGATTTAATTATAGCCCAAGCAGGGGCAAAAAGCTTTATGACTGTAAGGGTTTAGTGGTGAATCCAGCGCTGGCGTGGAACGCGGCGAACCATGCCGAATCCAATAGGGCGAAACGGCCCGCGTTTCCTCATCGTCCAGCGCTCGATGGCGTCCGACCCGATTCCATTCTGGCGCCGTGGGGGAATTACAGGCAAAATTTCATCTTTATGTCCTCACTGGAGACGAGATCTTTCCATGCCGAGCCAACCCCTGAAATCCATCCACTGGCTACTGCTGGGATGGCTAACCGCCAGCGCCGCGCAGGCGACGGTTTACCCCTTGCCGCCTCCGGATACCGATGTGATCGGACAGGTCAAGGTGATGTACGCGACCAAGGACGATACGTTGGTGGATATCGCCCGCCGTTTTGGCTTGGGTTATGACGAGATCGTCCACGCCAACCCAGGCGTGGATCGCTGGGCGCCCGGCGAAGGCAATCCCATCGTGTTGCCGACTCGCCATATCCTGCCCGACGCGCCGCGCGAGGGGATCATCCTCAACATCGCGGAGATGCGGCTGTATTACTATCCGAAGGCCAACCCCGGCGAGGAGCATGTAGTCATCACCTACCCGGTCAGCATTGGTCGGATGGATTGGAAGACCCCAATGGGGTTGACCAAGGTCGTCGCCAAGGAGGTTGATCCACCGTGGCGGCCGCCCACCACGATCAAGGCCGAACACGCCAAGGAGGGTGACATCCTGCCAGACGTGGTTCCGGGGGGGCCGGACAATCCCCTGGGGCGCTACGCCATGCGGCTGGGCGTGCCCGGCTACCTGATCCACGGCACCAACAAACCCTACGGCATCGGCATGCGGGTCACGCACGGCTGCGTGCGGATGTACCCGGAGGACATCGAACGCCTGTTCGGCATGGTACCGGTCGGTACGCCGGTGCGGCTGGTGGACCAGCCGGTGAAGGTCGGTCGGCTGAACGGACAGTTGATGGTCGAGTCACACGCGCCGCTGGAGGAAGACAACTTGCCGATCAAGGTGACCCTGGAACAGGCCCACCAGGCGGTCATCGCCAAGACCGGCCCCGATATGGCCGGTGTGGATCAGGCCACGCTGGAACTGGCGGTGGAACAGTTCAGTGGCATTCCCGTGCCGATTTCTGCGCCGATCGCGCGACAACCCACCGCGCCGGCTTCCGGGGAACCGATGCCCGAAGCACCGGTGGCCAACCGGACGCCCGTCCCCGCGTCACCTGCCACCACGCCAAACTATCCGCCTGCTCCGGCTTATCGATCCACGCCGCCGGGCGCGGCCACTCCCTATGGAAGTCCAGCGGCGGGTTACTCTTACCCGCCAGCGGCGGCAACGCCGGTTTACCGATCCGCACCGGCTTCTCCCGCGCCCTATCCCTACTCACCGTCCGTGGCCCAGCCCTCCGACGGTGACGAAACCGGTGAACCACCGATGCTTCCTCCACCGAGTCGGCTGTGACGGTCATAAAAAAACCCCGCATGGCGGGGTTTTTTTTACAGCCACCTGAAGCGCCTGGCTTACTTGTACATCGACTTTTTGAACATGCGGTTGATCTTTTCCTCGGTCGCCATGCTCATGGATTTGGCTTCGTTGGCGGTATCCAGGGCATTGCGCGCCATGGCCTTGGCCTCGTTGGCGTCGTTCTGCACTTTCTGCAGATCACTGGTGCTGGCGCAACCCACGGTCAAGCCGGCGATCAGGGCCAGCGCGGACAGCTTGGTGACAGTCTTGAGGGACATCTTCAACTCCTTAACAGGCTTCATTTCAAACAAAAAAGGTGCTGGCTAACGACATTGTCGTTAAAGCACAACCAAGTTGCAACAACACAACAAGGCCATTATATAACGAAACTGGCATGAGCGGACAATGCCAAAAATACCCAAGCTAGCGAATCTCAACGCGCATCCCCTTTTTCACCCAGGGTCTGAGCGCCTCGATCTGGTGGTTGTCCAACGCCACGCAGCCGCTGGTCCAGTTGATCCCGGCGCTATGGATTCGTGGATCACCCATGCCTATCCCATGAATACCGATTTGCCCACCTAGCGGTGTGTCTTGCGGTGGTGTTTGGCCGGTGCTCCAGGCGGTGCGAATGCGCTCGTAGGTGACGCGGTCGATGCGATGCTCTCGTAATGCCCGCTCGGCGTAGTCGGGGTTGGGATAATCCAGCCCGATGAAGGTCTTGAACCGGCTTTGATCGTTGATCCAACCAATGCGGAACACCCCGGTCGGCGTCCGGTTGTCGCCACGTTGGGACTTGAGTCCAGCTCCGCTGCTGCCCAGGGCAATCGGACGAAACACCTTGACGGGATGCTGACCCTGCATGATGCTCAACGTGTCGGCCTTGGTATCCACCAGCAACCAGGGATCGCGCGGCATGATTTGGCTCGCCAGCAGCGGCGGCGCGGATTCCTCAGGATTGTTCGGGGCGCAAGCGCTGATCAGCCACGCTAACGAACTGAGAACAATAACCTGCTTGCCAAGCTTCCACATACCGGTCCTTACGCCTCTTCATTAGCTTCATCGAATCGTGAATTTATAGAGTAGCCCGCGCGGTGACGCAAGCTCGCCGCCCGCATCCAACAGTGGTCAGAACTGAGGCTCCAGCGTGACCTGACTCAGTACGGAGTTGCCCACGAAACAGTTTTCCTTGGCCTTGCGGTGCAACTCCCATACCGTATCCTCATCGGGAATCACCGCGCCACTGAACGTCACCCAGGGTCGTAGGATCATCCGGGCGACTATCACTTTTCCCTTCTCGTTCTTGCCCAGTTCGGCCACCGGCTCGTCCTCGTAACGATCCACCACCAGTTTCCTGAGCGCGGCGATGGTCAGAAAGGTCAGCATGTGACAACTGGACAGTGCCGCCAGTAACGCCTCCTCAGGGTTGCTCATCTCAGGGTTACCGGAATAGTCCGGCGCGGACGAGCCCTGTACGGTCTGTCCGCCCGCCAGCCGCCAGACATGGTCGCGGCTGAAGGTTTTCACGTCGAAATCCGGCGTGGTGCGCTTCCAGTTCAGGCCAATGGAAAAGGTTGCCATGGTGCATTCCTCGATAAACGCGAATAAACGCGGAGAAGAAAGTCCACGGAGTCGTCGCTCCGTGAGGAAAATGGATGTGGTCAACGGCTGACCGGTGGCAGCGCTTCCAGCGCTGTTGGCGCGCAGGGGTCACCGCGCAATGCCTGTTCCAGGTGAGCGATGCGTTCACGTAATGCGCGGTTCGCCGCTTCCTGCCGGGCTAGCAGCGCCGCGCCATCCACCGCGTGGATGCCGGAGCGCGTCCCATCTGGAACGCCGATCTCCGTGCTGCCCATCGACCAGCCAGCGACCAGACCGCACAGCAGAATCGCCAGCGCCGCCAGACCCCAAACCCAGGCGCGTTGGTAGCGGGGAATCGCCGTTTCGGTGGCGTAAACCATGAAAGACTCCTGTTCTTGCTGACTCATGGCAGGTTCCTCAGCGTTCGACGGTGAAGGTTGTAACTGGCGTCACCGTTTGGGGCCGGACCGTGCCCTTGAACACCGATTCCTGGCCGCCCCGAATCAGACGTACCTGAAACGGTGTTTCCTGTGGGGTCTGTTCATCCTTGCGCGGTACGTAGCGTACGGCGATTTCGTAGTTTCCCGGCGCGGCCTGACCCGCCGGCCAGAATGCGTTCTCCACGGGCCGGTCGCTCAGGCTGGCGCGAGTCGCGTTGGCGTCCACGTCCAGGGCGCCGCCGCACATGGCCGGATTGCGATAATCCAGTTGCTGACCAGAAGGGCAACGCACGACTAGATCGAGATCGCTGGGACCATTCCACAACAGCGTCGCGGTAATCTCGCCGGTCGTCGCGCCAGCGGCGGACAGACGGCTGGCGAATTCCTGGCGCTCCTCGGGCGTCGGCTCGGTTTTGACAGGTGGTTCGATCTTGGCTGGCGGTTCCGTTCGGGCGGGCAGATCCGTCTTGGCGGGCGGCGCGGCTTGGGTTGATGACGGCTGCCGCAACGGCGCGGTTGGTGCCGACGCGCGTTCGGTCAACGCCGCTTCCAACGCTTGCGTGGGTGTTTCCCTCCCCGTGGGCGCGTGGGATGCCAGCGGTGTCGGCGATGGATTGGCGTTGTCCGAAGGAGCAGCGGTATCCGGTGACGTGG
>JAVMKI010000052.1:25527-61379 GCA_031732755.1 Candidatus Contendibacter sp. | reverse complement strand
TCGCTGGCAACGCGGTGCGGTCCAACGTGACCGGCGCTGTTGTGGATGGAGTTGTCGGTGACGTGGTCGCTGGCAACGCGGTGCGGTCCAACGTGACCGGCGCTGTTGTGGATGGAGTTGTTCCACGATCCCCGATTGAGGCCTTACCAGAGGGCATTGCCGCCCGGTCGCTGGGGGGAGTGTCCACGGATGGAATTGCGGCAAATCCCGGCGCGCGCGCGTTTCCGCCATCCGCGACTGTGGATCGAGCAGGAACTGTGCGGCTATGACCGGATTCCCGAACCGTGGGAGCGTCGACCCCCGCTCCAGCGGTCGGCGGTGGACACTGGCCGCGCCGACCCGCGAGTTGCGCCAACAGGCTTTCAAGCCGGGTTCGCAACTCCGTTTCGGTGTGTTGCGCCTGTAGCAAAGCGTGCTCCAAATCCGGGTCGGGTGATAGCCTCGCGGATTGGTCCGATGCCGACGATAACGGCGATCGCCCCAACCCCCGCCAAAGCACCGCCATCGCGGCCAACAATACGGCAAGCGCAAACACGCCCCAGAAATATCGGGAACCGACCACCACGTAACGCCATCCGGTTCCAGGTTCAGAGGGCGGTTTCAGCAGTGCATCGCGTGTCGCCGCCGCTGGTTTGGATTCCGGCGACGACTCCAGTGAGGACGAAGATGGCCCCGGTTCTTGGGATAAAGGCGGTGACGTTGCAGGCAAAGGTTCAGCGGGAATCGGCGCAGGCGCGGGAACGACGGGTGGTGCGTCCGGCTGCCGCTCGATTTTCTCCAACGGCGCTTCGTTTCCTGTGGCGGGTGCTGGCGCGGCGGTCGCCAGCTCCGGCAAGGCGACCTCTGGCATCGCCACGTCGCGCGGCGGTTCCGGCGGTTTTAGCGTGGGCGGTTGGATCGCCGGGCTTCGCGTCGGCGCCGTTGGCGCCTCCCAGGGTCGATCCGACGTGAAACCCCAGCGGATTATCACCGGTCGCCCCTCGACCAGAAACACTTCGGTTTCCGCAGGCGTGCCGAGGGCCGCCCGCAACATAGCGCCCAATTGCGCCCGGCGAGTTTCTTCCGAAACGGCGTAGCGCTCCGCCACGCCACGCCCGCGTTCCAACCAATCATGGACTTGGGTGAGCAGAAGCTGACGTTGGGCTTCGGGCAGATCGCTCAGTCCTGTCGGCGAATGATCGGGATCGCCCTCGGCATACCAGTCAATCCGGTTGTTGGCGCGGTCCACCACCGGTTCGGCCAGCAATCCCGCCACCTCCGGCCCCAGTTCGCTGGCAAGCACGGCCCGGATTTGCGGGTAAAGGGCATGCAGTGGTTGGCCGAAGCCACCAGTTTCGCGCATCCCAGCGAAGGGGCCGCTGCTTAGAAGAATCTGGTTTTCCGGTCTATGCATGTTTAGGGTTCGCGTTTAGGCGCCGATGGTCAACCGCGTCACTTGGGCCGTATCTGGTAACGAGTGGCCCACGGGCCTCGACGTGTTGGTCCAGCGCGAGATTATGGATGCTCGCATTATTGTTGGGGCGCGGGCGCTCAGCCGAGCAATTCGGGCCGCAATTCACCGCGCAGAAACACGAGTCCACCATTGCGGGTGGAGATGGGCTCGTGGCGCGAGCCGGGCAGCGCCGCGTGGTAATCACCGGCCGCGTAGGCGCGATCACCGATCAGCATGTCGCCCGCTAGCAGGATGCATTCCTCCGTGACATGGTGGTCGTGAGCGGGCAATCGGCTGCCGGGCGCCAGCCGTAGCAGAAAGGATTGGAAGCCGGCATCCCGATCCACCAACAGCAGCTTGATTTCCACCCCCGGCCCTAACCGCCGCCATTCACCTTCCGGAGCCCGCACGGTCACGGTGGCGGGTGGACCAGCGGTATCCAGTGCCGCCGCGATGGCGTTCCACACCACTGCCGACGGAGTAACCGCCGGTAACAAGGTCGCCAGCGGGGTCAGATGCCGTTCCCAGGCGACAACCTGGCGTTGCAATTGTGGGTCGCGCGCCAGATCGGCTTCGAATTCGGCCAGTTCCGGCCCATTCAGCGTACCGAGCACGTACTCGCCCGCCAAGCGGTCGGCGTCGTTCCTGTTCATGCCTCCAGGCACTCCTTGAGTTGCCGCAGGCCTCGCCGCACCCAGCTTTTGACCGTACCCAGGGGAGTTTGCAGCCGCGCGGCCAGTTCCTCGTGGCTGAGGCCGTGGAAGAATGCCAGCCCGATTGCCTGGTGCTGGTCGGTGGACAGCCGCCGCATGCAGTCCTGAATAGCGTGCGCCAAGGGGTCCGTCAGTGGCGACGGTTGGGGATCAGGGATTTGCAGGATATCCTCGGTGAGCGGTTCGGTGCCAGTTTCCAGCGTCCGCCGACGTCGCCGCAGCACCTCAATGGCCCGGTGACGGGTGATCGCCATCATCCACACCAGCGCCGGCGCGCGCGTCGGCTGGTAATGACCCGCGGTGCGCCAAATGGCCAGATACGTTTCCTGCAAGACTTCTTCCGCCGCGTCCTGCTGGCGCAACAGCGCCAGAGCGGTTGCATACAGACGGCCCTGGGTGAGTTGGTACAGCCTCGCGAACGCCTGGCGGTCGCCGCGGGCGGTGGCGACCAGCAATCCATCAAGCGACGGTTCGGTATCTGGGGAAGCGGGCGGCGCTGGCGTGACCATCTCCACTATTCCTTGATCGATACGCCAAAATTCTAGCCGTTGTCCCTAGCAGCGACAACGGGTGCCGCCGGTAATCGCCGGCAATAAGCGGGTTTTCCACCCAAAGGGGTGTCTGGCCGCATCCGCCTGAGTGAGCTACGGCCGCAACAGACGCACCGCCCGCTGGTGCTCGGCCTGGCGGGCGGCATTCCAGTCGCCGGTACAATAGACGGCGATCTCGGCGATGGACTCGCCGGTCACCCCGGCGCGGATCAGCTCCCGGCAATACCAGGATTCGCCGGCTTGTTCCCACCGTTCTTCGACTTCCAGGACGAACCCGGTGGGGGTAGGATCGCAACGCCAACGCGGAACCCGGCTCGGGCCGGGATGACCGTGGCGGCGCAACGCCACCACTGGCTCCAAACCTTGCGCTTGCAGTCGCCACAGCGGCAGGGTGAAATCGCAAAATACGTCGTCGGTAAACAAACCCAGCGACACGTCGCCAGTTTCCAGGAACTGGATCAGTCGCAGGGCCACATCACGCGCTGTTTCTGGAGTCATGGGCCGATCTCTTAAGATTCAGTGTTTGAAGCCATGCCAGCGAAAGCGAGCGCGGGCGCGTCCCACACGCCAATCAGCGTCCCCTGTTTCCACTGGCCAGTACATATGCCGCCATGGCTTGTTTCTCACCGTATTCCTATGCGTCGATTACGGTATAGGCGCGGATATCGGGTGCCGCCGCCAGCAGGCGGGATCCCTCGGCCAGGGCTACCTGTACGTGTGGCGAGGCAAGATGGACATCCAATGCCGCCTGATCGGCCCATTCTTCCACGAAGGTGAAATCGGTCGGATCGGCGGGATTGCGCAGTAGGGTATAACGCAGGCAGCCCGGTTCTCGGCGGGTGGGTTCGAGCAAGCCTTGCAACAGGGTTTGCGTCTCGGCCACCGTATCCGGGCGCGCGGTAATGCGGGCGACGACATGCAGGGTCGGGTTCATCAGCACCTCTCAAAATTACCATGAATGCGAAACATGGGGACGCTGCAATCTATCCAGCAAAGGCGGCGGCGATGGCAGCGGTGTCTTCGTAGGACTGGAACGCGGTCACTCGGTCGTTGACGACCGTCCACGTCATGGCCCAATCGCTGGCGTATTCCCGTCCGGTGACTTTGACCTGGCCGGTCCAACGGCCCAACGTGACGACGCGATCGCCTTGGGCGATGAATTCGCGTGGTTCGAAGGTCCGCACCTCGATGCTCGCCGCAAGCGTGGCAAAAAACTCGCGCACTTGCGCCAGACCGTGACGTGTGCCGGCATACGCGATGATGCTCGGCCCGGCGTTGATCCAGTCGACTTCCGGATCAAGGGCCGCCAGCAGGGCCGGGATGTCGCCGCGCCCGAAGTCGGCATAAAGGCGTTGCACTGTTGCAATGTTCGCGGACTCGTTCATGGTCTCGTTCCTCAAGCATGGAGTTTAGGGTGGTGGTCGCTAATCGCAACCTCCCTTTTAACTATGCGTCGGCGCACGTTATTTGGATGCGGAGCGATGGCGAAAATGATGATTGAGCGCATCGGAACTAAGAATGGTCGTGCCTGAAGACCCTCGGCGGGTTGGACCGGCGTGGAACAGGCGGTCTTTAATGCCGCCTTGGCCATGGCTCTGCCGGTGGGTGGTGGGTTTCCGCAGTCGCGGTAGCCTCAACGCTGGTTGCTGATGCAATGCTATCCGACACCATCCTTCAGGAATATTTCATGTAAAGGTATGACGAATGGGATACTTTCTATCGCTTGCAATGATGGCCGTATGTTTTGGCGTATCATTTACGAGTTACCAAGCGGGTGATTCCACCGATGCCTTGCAAAAGGGATTCTGTGGTACCGCTCTGTTAATCGCCACTTTGGCTTACCTTTTCATAGATCGGGCGCGGAAAGGGAAATCCAAAGACCCTCTATTGGGTTGGATACTTGCCAATAGGAATATGTTGGCTGTCGGTATCAATCTCCGGTATGGCTACGAGAATGACCCTATCGGCAAAGAAACCCTGCTGGTTCGATATTATTGGGTCTTCGGCCCCGTGGAGTTACCTGGAAAATGGCATATTCGCGGATCCATTAGCTCAGAACTCCATGGAACCTTTTCAATGTTGTTTAATCTTCTATTTGGCTGGTGGGATATACCGTGGGGCCCAGTCAGGAATATTAAAATTTTATACACCAATCTGTTTGGGCGTCGGAAGATCAAGGTGGCCGATGTACTGTCAGGAGCTTATCCAGTGGAGTTTTACTAAATTACCATATCCCACAAAATGGTGTTGCTCTCAGACATGATGTTGACCTTCCACCCGAGAGCCAAAGTTAAACCTAAGTACTTATCCAAAAGTTATCTGGTATTTTGATTCGAACTGATTGAGGATGGTTTGGAGTTCGGATTTGAGGTGATCGAAGCCGAGATAGGCCCTGGGTGGGAGCCATTCGTACTTGATTTTGCGCCAGAGGATTTCGATGAGGTTGAGTTCGGGGCTGTAGGGCGGCAACCAGTGCAAGCCGACGCCCTGTCGAAACCAGTCCAGGATGCGGACCTGAAAGGCGTGGCTGGTATGGATGGGGGCATTGTCGAGGACGACCAAGCGGAGCTTCATGGCCTGGGCGGTTTACGCGGCGAAGGCGTCCAAGGCGGCGATGACCGTGGCGGAGATCACCGTGCCGGTGACGGTCTGAAACTGGCTTTGGTTCGTGGGACTCATAAATCCCAAGACATTCACGCGCAGGTTGGCGGCGCTGGGAAGGGCCATGGTCTTTCCACGCCGCTGCCAGGCATAGGGAATGGCCGGGGTAAGACTGAAACCGCTTTGGTCGAAATAAAACAACTCGATCACCCCTTGGGCATGGCCTTGTCGGAGTTTATTCAAGCGCGTGTGCGCTGTGCGAAAAGCGGCTGCGTCGCGGGGGCCTTTAGCCCGTCGCCGGCACCGCTTCCAGCGATAGGCTTTTTTTGACGATCCGATACACCAGTTTGCCAACTGGCCGGTTTGCCCGTCGCTTGCGCTAGCTGCGCTTGCGCCTGTTTGAGCTGGCGCGGCTTCTCATCCAGCCACTGGCACAACTGCCCTTCCTCGGCGGGCGTATAAATCCGGGGCCGTCCCGAACGCGGCTCGTCGTCCAGCCCGCATAGACCGTCCCGCTCCCACCCGTCCAGCCAGGCGCTGATCGTGTCCACATCCACTTCGAACAACAAAGACAGGGCGATCCGCCCATACCCCCGATGGGCCAGATACACCGCCTGCGCCCGCTGCCGTACTCGGCTGTTCAGCCCGTCTTTCCAGACTGCCCGCAGCGCTTCGCACTCCGCTTCGCTCAACGGCCGAATTCGCTTCATCGCCCCCGATCCCCTCCCGTCAATTCGACAAAAATATTACCTGATTTCTTTTGATGAGCTACTTAGCCCCCGTCCAAAGTAAAGTCATGGCCGCCGAAATGCGATGCGTGGAAGTAGCCCGCCAATGCCGCTAACGGGCAGTCCGGTTGATAACCGAGAGATAAGACCGTTGTGTGTCTCCAGCGAACTGGCTAGTCATTGATGTGAACTTTTGCGGGTGAACGCTGAAAAGACCATGACCCATTCGAAGCCTGCTTAAAAACGAAAATGTCGTACTGGCCTTTACGAGCGGTTGTGGGAAATGCCGATAGCGTGGCGCTTTTGAATCCCCATTGCTCGGAGGCAGCATGAACCAATGCAAAGACTTCCATGGCCTCTTGGTTTTTCAACACTTGGTCCGCGCCTGGAATTGACGAGACGTACTCAAGCGCGAGGGTGTCCTCGTCAGGAAGCCGATTACCGTGGTCATCACCCCACGCGAGATGAAAAGACATGACTTTAATGGTCTTGCCGGATGGCAAACGCTGTTCCCTGAAAATGGTTGGTTGATCGTCAACCACGAGGAGGAGAGAGAAAAAAGCGCAGACGAAGAGCAGTCCCGCAGTAAGAAGCCCAAGCAAGAAGAACTTGAATTGAACCTTCATGGAGGCACCGAGACGTGGGAATGGTCCAATGCCATGCTAAGCGGCGTGAGCGATGGCAAGCATCCGTTTGAGCATCTTGTTGGTGCCTAGGGTTCGGTACTTATTGATGACGCGCCCTGGGGTGGGGTCGATTCGCGGCATCTGAAAACGCTAGTGGGTTGGCTCAACGTGGAGCACCCATGGAGTGCGGCTGATCGCATTCCAACCACGCTATCGCTACAGTCCGAATCGTGAACCTTGAGGAGACTACGACAACGTGGCGTAGGCCGTGGATTTGGCGGAGAGGGTGGGATTCGAACCCACGTGGGGCGGCTAAGCCCCCATCCGATTTCGAGTCGGCGCCGTTGTGACCGCTTCGGTACCTCTCCGGGAGGATTGATATGCAACGAACGCGAAAGAACGATCATTGTACCGCATTGCCGCGCTTTGCCAACACCTGGGCAGCCATTTCCAGTAAAAGACCCGCGATTCGTTGGTTCGGCGCCCCAACGACGGGAATGGGACCGGCGGGGAGAACCAGCAAAGCTAACGGGGATGGCTCATGCCTTTTCGCCACGGCCGATGGCGTAATAGGTAAGGCCTTGCTCGCGCAGGTATTCGGGATCGTAAAGGTTGCGGCCGTCGAAAATCACGGGTTGCCGAAGCCGTTGGCGGATCGCGTCGAAATCGGGGCTGCGGAACAAGATCCACTCCGTCACGATCACCAACGCGTCGGCGCCGGTGAGCGCTTCCATCGGGTTATCGCATAACTGAAAATCGGGCCGTTCGCCATACAGACGGCGGGCTTCGTTCATCGCCGCCGGATCGTGGGCCCGCACCGTGCAACCGGCTTCCCAAAGGGCTTCCAGCAGGTTGCGGCTGGGTGCCTCGCGCATGTCGTCGGTGCCAGGCTTGAACGCCAGTCCCCATAGGGCGAAGGTGCGCCCGCGTAAATCGCCCCTGAAATGGTGGCGAATCTTGGCGAACAGCACGGTTTTTTGCTGTTGGTTGACCGCTTCAACCGCTTTCAACAAGGCGGCATCGTAGGTCACGGAGCGAGCAGTGTATTCCAGCGCCTTGACGTCCTTGGGGAAACAGGAGCCGCCGTATCCCGCGCCCGGATAGATAAAGTGATAACCGATGCGCGGGTCGGCGCCGATACCGATCCGCACCTTTTCGATGTCGGCCCCCAGTCGCTCGGCCAGGTTGGCCATCTCGTTCATGAAGCTGATCTTGGTGGCCAGCATGGCGTTGGCGGCGTATTTGGTCAGCTCCGCCGAGCGCACGTCCATCTCGATCAGCCGGTCGCGGTTACGATTGAACGGCGCGTACAGGTTGCGCAACAACAGGGTGGCGCGGTGATCGTCGCTGCCAACGATGATCCGGTCGGGCCGCATGAAGTCTTGCACCGCGACGCCTTCCTTGAGGAATTCCGGGTTGGAAACCACCGAGAACGGGATGTTCAGGCCGCGTTCGGCGAGCGCGGCGGCAATGGTTTCGCGCACCACGTCGGCGGTACCCACCGGCACGGTGGATTTGTTGACCACCACGCGGTAATCGTCGAGGTGCTGACCGATGGAGCGGGCCACGGCGCGCACGTGCTGGAGATCGGCGGAACCATCCTCGTCCGGTGGAGTGCCGACGGCGATGAACTGAAACAATCCGTGGGCGACGCCTTCAGCCATGTCGGTGGTGAAACGCAACCGGCCGCTGGCGCCATTGCGCCGCACCACGTCGTCGAGGCCCGGTTCGTGGATGGGAATTTCGCCGCGCTGTAGCATGGCTACCTTGCGCGGGTCCACATCCACGCACAGCACGTCGTTGCCGACCTCGGCGAAACAGGCGCCGGTGACCAGCCCGACGTAACCAGAGCCAAATAGAGTGATTTTCATGTTCTCGGAAGGTCTTGGGACGTTTTACGAGGAAGCGCCCGCTGGTTGAGAAGCCAACAGGCCATGGAGATTGACCAACCCAATTCTAGCGCATCGCCCGCCGGACCACGCCCCAGAGGCCCCCGCCAACCACGGTCTGGAGAGAATCTTCCAATGCGCCACAACGGTTTTCTCCGGGTTGAGCAATGACCGCGAAATTCGTTATAACGGCTAAAGATTCCAATTCGCCTTTATCCATACTCCAGGAGATGCCGACATGAAGAAACCAACCGGATTGCTCGCCGCGCTATTGTTTTCCATCCCGATACTGGCTGAACCGAGCAACTCACCCGCCACTGGCCAACCATTGATTATCGATGTGCGCACCGCTGACGAGTACCGTGCTGGGCACGTACAAGCAGCCATCAACATTCCCTACGATGAAATCGCCAGTCGTATCGCCGCTCTCGCGCCGGACTATGACAGCCGTATCGTCCTCTATTGCCGCAGCGGCCACCGTGCCGGCATTGCCGAGCAGGCGTTGCGGCAGATGGGCTACCACCAGGTTGAAAACAAGGGTGGGTTGAACGACATGCTGCGAAACGGCTATCAAACCGACCGGGAAACGGCCGTTTGCCAAGCCGGGTCGACGGCTTCCTGCCCATGACCGTCGTCGACGTCGAACTCGACGCCTCCGGGTTGAATTGCCCTCTGCCGATTCTCAAGACCAAAAAGGCGTTGGCCGGCCTGCGCGGTGGTCAGGTGTTGCGGGTTGTCGCTACCGATCCCGAATCGGTTCGGGATTTCGAAGTCTTCACCCAACAGATGGGGCATACTTTATTGGAAGCGCGCGAGGAGAGTGGGCGGTTCTATTTTCTGCTGCGCAAGCGACAGGACTGACCGCTGCCTTTACTCTCCCGCCACCGTCATTCGCTCCAGCAGCAGCGAGCCGCAGCGGATGCCGCCGCGCGCATCCACATCGTTGCCCACCGCCACGATGCCCCGGAACATTTCGGTCAGATTGCCGGCGATGGTGATTTCGTGGACGGGATACTGGATTTCACCTTTCTCCACCCAGAAGCCGGCCGCTCCGCGCGAGTAGTCGCCGGTCACTCCATTCACGCCATGGCCAAGCAACTCGGTCACCCACAACCCGGTATCCAGTTGCCGCAACAACTCCGCGTGACCGAGCGGGCCGGGTTCGACGATCAGGTTATGGGCGCCGCCCGCGTTGCCGGTCGTTTCCATGCCCAGCCGGCGGGCCGAGTAACTGTCCAGGAGATAACCGCGCAATACGCCTTCGCTGACCAGATCGCGGTCGGTGGTTGCCACGCCCTCGCGGTCGAAGGGGGCGCTGCCCAGGGCCTTGCGCAGGTGCGGCCGTTCGCGAATGGTCACGAACGCCGGAAACACCGGCGTGCCCAGCCGATCCAGCAGGAACGAAGCCTTGCGATACAGCGCGCCACCCCGAATGGCGGCGATGCCATGGCCGATCAGACCCCGCGCCAGTTCCGGCGCGAACAGGACCGGTACTTGCCGAGTTCCCAGCCGGCGACTGCCCAATCGGCGTAGCGCCCGTTCCGCCGCCTTCCGCCCGACCGCGATCGGTTCCTCCAGGTCGTTGCGATCACGCGCCGCCGTGTGCCAATGATTGCGCTGCATTCCGCTCTCATCCTGGGCAATCACCGAGCAACCGACGGAATGCCGGGTCGTGGGATAACCACCGCAAAAGCCGTGCGAGTTGCCGTAAACCATCAATCCGGTATGAGTCGCGACGCTGCCACCCTCGGAATTACGAATACGCGAATCCAGCGTCAATGCCGCCGCTTCACACTCGCGGGCCTGTTCAATGGCTTCCTCGGCGGTCAATGGCCAGGGATGATAAAGATCGAGATCGGGGATTTCTCGCGCCAATCGGTCAGAATCGGCCAGGCCGGCGCAGGGATCGGCGGCGGTGTGGCGGGCGATGGCGCAGGCGCTTTGGACAGTGTCGCGAATCGCCTCCGACCGCCAGTCGGCGGTGCTGGCGGAACCCTGGCGCTGTCCGAAGTAGACCGTGACGCCGAGACCGCGCTGGCGATGATGCTCCAGAGTCTCGACCTCGCCCATGCGGACGGTAACGGACAAGGCGCTGCTGAAACTGACCGCCGCCTCGGCGGCGCTGGCGCCTTGGGCGCGCGCTTCGGCCAGGATGTCGATCACCAGGGTTTCCAATGATTCCCGCGCTGGCAGGGGCGCAGTGGTGGGAGCAACGGCTTCGGGCATGTCGGTCTTCCGGTATCAGGGTAGCAGAATCAGGCTTGCGTCCCGCCCACGGTCAGCGCCTCGATTTTCAGGGTCGGCTGCCCGACGCCGACCGGCACGCTCTGGCCCTCCTTGCCGCAGGTGCCGACCCCGGCGTCGAGTTGCAGGTCATTGCCGATCATCGAGACCTGGGTGAGCACATCCGGGCCGTTGCCGATCAGAGTCGCGCCCTTGACTGGGCGGGTAACGCGGCCATTCTCGATCCAATACGCCTCGCTGGCGGAAAACACGAACTTGCCGGAAGTGATGTCCACCTGGCCGCCGCCAAAGTTGACGGCGTACAGCCCCCGTTCCACCGAGGCGATGATCTCCGCCGGATCGTGCTCGCCCGGCAGCAGGTAGGTATTGGTCATGCGGGGCAGCGGCAAATGGGCGTAGGATTCGCGCCGACCGTTGCCGGTGGACACCGTGTGCATCAGCCGGGCGTTCAGCTTGTCCTGCAAATAGCCTTTGAGCACGCCGCGCTCGATCAGTGTCGTGCACTGGGTCGGCGTGCCCTCGTCGTCCACGTTGAGCGAGCCGCGTCGATGCGCCAGCGTGCCGTTGTCCACCACCGTGCACAATGGGGAAGCCACCCGCTCGCCGATCCGCCCGCTGAACGCCGAAGTGCCCTTGCGGTTGAAATCGCCCTCCAAACCATGACCGATGGCCTCGTGCAACAGAATCCCCGGCCAGCCCGGACCCAGCACCACGGTCATCATTCCCGCCGGCGCGGGGATCGCGTCCAGATTGACCAGCGCCAATCGCACCGCTTCCCGCGCGTACCCCAGAGCGCGATCCCCGTCCAGGAACCAGCCGTAGCCAACCCGGCCACCGCCGCCCGAGCTGCCCTGCTCGCGGCGGCCGTTCTGCTCGACGATCACCGTGACGCTCAACCGCACCAGCGGTCGTACATCGCCGGCCAGCGTCCCGTCACCGCCGACCACCAGCATGGTGTCCTGGGTGGCGGCCAGACTGACCATCACCTGGCTGACGCGGGGATCTTGCCGGCGAGCCTCGGCGTCCACCCGTTCCAGCAAGTCCACCTTGGCGGCGGCCGACAGGGTTTCCAGCGGATCGAGCGGTTCATACCAGCGGGCGGGGGAAGTGATTGGCCCAACCTGAATTCGCCCGTCGCCACCGTGGCAGGCAATGGCGCGCGCGGCGGTCGCGGCTTCCAGCAGCGCTGGCAGGATGATTTCGTCCGAATAGGCAAAGCCGGTTTTTTCGCCGCTGACCGCGCGCGCGCCGACGCCCTGCCGGATAGCGTGACTGGCGCTTTTGACCTGGCTTTCTTCCAACGCCCAGGATTCGGCGCGGCGACGTTGAAAATACAGGTCGCCGCCGTCCACGGCATGGCCCAGCAGGCAGGACAGGGCGCGATGCAAATCGTCCTCGCCGAGACCGGCGGGAGCCAATAGTTGCTGGCGGACCAGCGCGAGGGTATCGGTGGTCATCGTTCATAAACCTCGCATGGCACGCGATGGTGCAGGGCTGGAAATTGTCGCCGCACGTCTTCCAGCCGTTCGCGGCTGAACTCCGCCAGCACCACGCCCGGTCCCTGTGACAACCGGTTCAACACCACCCCCCAGGGATCGATGATCAGACTGTCGCCGTAGGTTTCCCGGCCGTTGGCGTGCTTTCCACCTTGGGCCGAGGCGATGACATAACACTGGTTCTCGATGGCGCGGGCGCGCAGCAGCGTTTCCCAGTGCGCCAAGCCGGTCGGCGCGGTGAAGGCCGCTGGCAAGGCCAGGATTTCCATGCCCCGGTCCACCAGCGCGCGAAACTGTTCCGGGAAGCGCAGATCGTAGCACACCGCCAAGCCGAGTCGACCCAGCGGGGTGTCGGCAATGACGTAGCGGTCGCCGGGCGCGATGGTGGCGGATTCGGCGTAGCGTTCCGCGCTGCCCACGACCCGCACATCGAACAGATGCACCTTGTCGTAACGGGCCACCCGCCGGCCCTGATCGTCGTACAACAGGCAGGCGGCGTGTACCCGACGGTCATCGTCGGCGACGCGCAGCGGAATCGTGCCGCCGACCAGCCACAACCGGTGTTGCGCCGCCTGTTCGGCCAGAAACGCCTGAATCGGTCCGTCGCCTTCGGTTTCCCGAACCGCCAGCTTGTCGCTCTCCCGCTGGCCCATCAGCGCGAAATTTTCCGGCAGCACCGCCAGCCGCGCGCCGCGCGCGGCGGCTTGGGCCAGGAGTTCGGCGGCGGCGGCCAGATTTTCGGTGATGCTGGGACCGGACACCATCTGAATCGCAGCCATAACCAACATGGTTTGATACCTCCTAATTTATTGGTCGCCCGCTGGCCCTTTGCCGAGAGCTGTGGATGATGGCTCTTCCAGCAATTTCATCACTGGACGATTCCAGGAACCGGTCAGCGCATAATGGTATTGGGTCGCGCGCTCGATGCCTTTTTGCAGCAGCCGTTCGGCCAACAAAACCGCCGCGCCAACCGCCGGTCCGCCCGCCAGCGCTCCCGCGACCGGCAGCGCGCCGCCGAACCGGGGAATGACCGTGATGCGCTGGTCGTAGTCGCGTTCCTTCAGGTGGGTTCGGCCTCTGATCTCGATTCGCGCCGCCGGGGCTTCGATAGTCAGATCGTCGGTATAAGCTTGCCCATGTCTAAAGGCGAATGCGCCAGTGATCCGGTCGAAGCTCATGCCAGGTTGCACCAGATCGCTAAAGTCGAGCGTGAGGCGGCGCAGGAAATTTTGCACGTTGAACAGGCCCACCATGCGCCCCATGCCGGGGTCAACGTCCAGCAACTGACCAGGACCGACCCGGAGCTTCAGCGTGCCTTCCAGCCGTTCCAGGGCGAATTCGGATAGTGCCCCCGGCCACTCGACCGCCAGTTCCGCCTCGGTCTCGCCCCCGGCGATGCCGGCGCCCGCGTAACCAAAGGTCGCCAAGGTCTCCCCCAGTGCTGGACTGCGCAGCGTCGCTTGCAGGCGGGACGACGAACCGTCGCCGGTTTGCCGCCAGTCGCCGGTAGCGTCAATGCGCTGTTGCGCGGACTCCAAGCTGAACTCACTCAGCCGGATGCCGTCCGGGCGCGGCATGGCCGCCAGCCGTAATCGGCCCAGTTCCGCGTCATCCCAGCGCAGGTCGGTGGCGGTCAACACCAGCGGTGGTAACCAGCGCGGGTCTGTCATCTGGGCAACGGCATCGGTGGCGCTGGCGGGTGTGGGTTCCACCGCGCGGCGCAGGTGGAGCCGTTGCAACGCCGCGTTGACCGGTCGCTCGGGGCTGGGCTGATCCGGTATGGTTACGCGCCCGGCCAGCGTCTCGCCTTCGAAATCCAGCCGCCATTCGTCGTCCTGGCGCACGGCGTTCAACGTGACGCCGGTAACCGCTTGTTGACCGAGCGCCAATTCTCCGATCCGGGCGTCGAGGCGGCGCCAACCGCGCCACGGACCGGCGGCATTCTCCGAAATCGCGGGAAATGCAACCACTTCCCACCGGGGCAAGTCCGCGACGATCACCAGTCCCGGCGTTTCCGGCAGTTGCGCCGCGCCAGCGTTGATGCGCCACTCGCCGCGCGTCAGCCGGGGATCACGGGGAAAATCCGCCAGTTCCAGCGCTGCTCGTACTTCCTTGCCATAGTCCAGCGTCAAAGCCAGCGTGGCGCGCTCGTGGGGATACAGACTGATCTTCAGCGGACGGGATTCGCTGGCGGTCTTACCCAACGGCGCGGGCAACCGGACAGCCGTGCCGCGCAGATCCGAGTTCAAGTCCAGCCTGAACGGGGGTGAATCGTCCCGCCGTTCGCGGCGATGGATGGGAACCGTCAACACCGCGTCCCAGAGGCTTTTACCGCCGACCGTGCGTTCCAGCGCCTTCGCCATGGATTCTCCCAAGAGCGCGCGCCATCCTGGGCGGCCCCGCAACCGTGCGCGGAGATCGCGGCGGCCTTCACGGCCCACCAGGTCCAGATCGAGCCGAACCGGTTCGCCGCGCAGCCGGGTTTGCAACTCCCGAGCTTCCAAGCCGGCTTCGGTGAAACTTACCTCGCCGCGCAGCCGGTCAAGCTCCAGATTCCAGGCGGGTAGCGCGATGTGATTATCCAGCAACTCTACCCGCCCCCGTGCTTGGGAAGGGCGGGCATCGGTCGGAATCGTCAGCTCCAGATTCAGGCGGCTCGCCCCACTGATGCGCAATTCCGGTAAATCCTCGGTCAGGACCTGACCGACCGGGCTCGTCTGGAGCGCTTGCCACAAACTGGCGCCCGGTCCCTTGGCGCGACCCTTGACCTGCACGACCGGCTTTTCGAGATCGCTGATTCGAGCGGTCGCTTCTTCCACTTCCGCGTCGAGCAGACGGCCAGCACTGATTTCCACTTGCAAGCCGCGATTGCGAAAATGCACCGTTCCACGCGCCGCCTCCAGTCGTGGCCAGCCGGGCGTGTAATCCACCACCGCGCCTTCGACCTGGAAGTGGGTTTCAAACAAACCCTCGCCTTGGTCGAACGGAAACGCGGTCGCCGGACCCCGCAATACCCCTTCCCCCGTCGTGATTCGGCCACCCATCAGTGCCCGATCCAACCAGGCGACGCCGTCCGGCGGAATCACCGTCACGGGTAAATAGCGCCGCGCCGCGCTGACTTTGACGTCGTGGTAGCGGCCCTGTAAATTCAACACCGGCGCGGCGTTGGCGGGGAGAGTGACATCGCCCTCGATCCGCGCCTTCAGGTCGGCGTTGGCGATTTCCAGTCCAGTGCTGGTCAGCCGCCATCCCTCCGCCGCCCGCGCCCAGTCCACGGTTCCGGCCAGGGTATCGAGCGTGACCGGCGCGCGCAGCAGACCGGCGGTATCCACCCGCGCCTTACGGCTGTCGAGTGCAAGATGACCCTGATCGGCGGTGAATTCCAGCGTCCCGGTCAGCGATGCAAACCCTGGCAGACCGCGAGCTGGCTGGAATGCCACCTCGCGCAGCGCTGCGGTTACGGCGTAGGAACCGGTGGCACCAGCCTGGACGGTGAGTTCTGGCAACTCGCCCCGAGGTTCGAGCGTGGCGAGCCACTGGCGGGTCGGTTCGTCCAGCCACGGCAGCGCCCAGGCCGCTACATCCCGAACGCGCAGACCGCGAATATGTCCTTGCCACTGATCGCCCCGCTGGCTCCATTCGAAGGGATGCGACCGGCCGGCGCGCAACTCGAACGCTCCCCGCCAGAATTCCGGGTCGGCGCGGAGGCGCTCGACGCTCAATTGAAATCGGTTGCCCAGTTCGGCGGGCAAATCGGCGCTGAAGGCCAGGCGCTGGCCGGGCCCGGCATCCCGCACCTGAAAATAGGGATGTGAAATAGTCAACGTATCGCCATCGTGACGACGCACGGTGAGCCGGTCGCCCAGAATATCCAGCCGTCCCACGGCGAACAGCCAGCGGGCGATTTCTGGCAGGGAAGGGGCGGATTCGGCGGAACCGGTTTCGGCCCGCAATCGCGGTATCCCATCGGCGCCTTGCTCCAAGGTCAGGCTCACGCCCTCTAGCCGGATGTGACCGAACACGGGCCGCTGTTCCCGCAACGAGCGCCACAGGTCCAGGGTCGCCGCCGCCCGGTCGAACCAGACCAGCACCGCGCCGGTGGCGGGATCGCGCAGGCTGACCCCCCGCAGCCGCAGTCCCAACCGCCAACCGTCGCGTTCGGCGACGACCGCCTCGATCCGTGCTGGCGCGCGCAGATAATCCCCCAACGCCACCGCCAGCGTCGCGCGATAATCGTTCAGGCGTGGCAACAGCCACCACTGCCCGAACCCGGCCACCAGCAGCGCCGGCAACAGCACCGCCAGCGCCAGCCAGCGGGTCCAGCGAAAGGTTCGGCGGGCAGCGCTCAGCCAGCGGCGTTTCACATCAATACCACGTCGTATTGTTCGCGTGGATACAGGGCTTCGGCCTGAAACTTGATGGGGATGCCGATGAAGGCTTCCAGTTGCGCCACGCTGGTGGATTCCTGATCCAGCATGGCGTCCACCACGTCCGGCGCGGCCAGCACCACGAACTGGCGCGGCGAATACTGGCGGGTCTCGCGCAGCAGTTCGCGAAAGATTTCGTAACATACCGTCTCGGCGGTCTTGATCGAGCCGCGACCGTCGCACAACGGACAGGGCTCGCACAGAATCTGCTCCAGACTCTCGCGGGTGCGCTTGCGGGTCATTTCCACCAGTCCCAGGGGTGACACCTGCGAAATGTGGCTCTTGGCCCGATCCTTTTCCAAATGCTTTTCCAGCGCCCTGAGTACGGCCTGGCGATGTTCCTCGCTCACCATGTCGATGAAATCGAGAATGATGATCCCCCCCAGATTGCGCAGCCGCAGTTGGCGGGCGATGGCGGCGGCGGCCTCCAGATTGGTCTTGAAAATGGTTTCCTCCAGATTGCGATGCCCGACGTAGGCTCCGGTATTGACATCGATCGTGGTCATCGCCTCGGTCTGATCCACGATCAAATAGCCCCCGGATTTGAGTAAAACCTTCTTGCCCAGCGCCCGCTGAATCTCGTCTTCGATGCCGTACAGCTCGAAAACCGGCCGTTCGCCGGGATAATGCTCCAGCCGCGGCATCATCTCCGGCACGAATTTATCGGCGAAGGCCAGCATCCGCTGACAGGTCTCGCGCGAATCGATGCGGACTTTCTCCACGCTGTCGCCGACAAAGTCGCGCAGCACCCGCAATACCAGCGGCAAATCCTCGTACAGAGTGCCGACACCGGGGGTTTCCCGAATCCGCTCACGAATCGAACCCCATAGCCGCTGCAAGAATTGCATGTCGGCTCGCAGCGCCCAGGCTTCCGCTCCTTCCGCCGCCGTGCGGACGATGTAACCTCCGCCGAATTCGGTGCGAAAAGCGTTGACCATTTCCTTCAGACGTTGCCGTTCGCGCTCGCCGTCGATCTTGACCGACACCCCCGCCACGTCGGAGTCGGCCAGGAACACCAGAAACCGCGACGGCAGAGTAATGTGAGTGGTCAGCCGCGCGCCCTTGGTGCCGATGGGATCCTTGATGACCTGCACCACCAATTCCTGCCCCTCGCGCGTCAGATCGGTGATAGCCAGCGCCGTGCGGTCGCCACTGGCCGCCGTCTCGCTCAGGGGCACGGATTCGGGCCGGATATCGGAGACATGCAAGAACGCGGCGCGTTCCAGGCCAATGTCCACGAACGCCGCTTCCATGCCAGGCAGAACCCGGGCGACCCGGCCCTTGTAGATATTGCCGACCAGGCCGCGCTTGCCGGCCCGCTCGATCAGGATTTCCTGCAGGACGCCGTTTTCGACCACGGCGACCCGGGTTTCGCGGGGCGTGACATTGATCAGGATTTCGTCGCCCGTGCCGCCTTCGGTGCGTGTCACCATGGGATCTCAGTTCATCGGAAGAGGGAGAAAGGGTGCTAAGGGTGGATATCGAACGCTCGCAGCAATTCGGCGGTTTCGAACAGCGGTAACCCCATCACGCCGGAATAACTGCCATGCAATTCGGCCACGAACGCCGCTGCTCGGCCCTGAATCGCGTAGCCGCCGGCCTTGTCCAGCGGTTCGCCACTGTCCCAATAGGCCGTGCGCTCCACCAAGGTCAAGGCGCGGAAGCGAACCCGGCTTTCCTGGATCTTGACTGCGTCCCGTGTCGGGACGGCCAGCGCCACCGCGCTAAGCACCCGATGCTCGCGGCCGGACAGGAGGGTCAGCATCGCCAGCCCCTCGTCACGGTCGCGGGGCTTGCCGAGGAGCCTGTTCTCCACCACGACCACCGTGTCCGCGCCCAGCACGGGAGCGGGTTGCCGGCGGCCCAACGCCGCCCGACCGGTTCGCGCCTTGGCCAGCGCCAGCCGGATGACGTAGTCGCTGGGGGTTTCATCCGGTAGGGGTGTTTCATCCACCGCCACCCGCAACAGGCGATAGGATATGCCGATCTGGCGCAGCAATGCGCGGCGACGGGAGGAGGCGGAGGCAAGGTAGATGTCGAGAGCCGGCATGTCAGGCGCGGTGGTAGGGGTGGTTGTGCAACAGGCTCCAGGCGCGGTAGATCTGTTCGGCGACCACCACCCGCACCAGCGGATGCGGCAGGGTCAACCGCGACAGCGACCAAAGCCGTTCGGCGCGTTTCCGGCAGGCGGCATCCAGCCCATCTGGCCCGCCGACCAATAGGCTGACGTCGCGCCCTTCGCGTTGCCAGCCGGCCAGTTGCGCGGCTAGTTCCACCGTACTCCATGGCTGACCCCGTTCATCCAGGGCGATCAACCGCGAACCGACCGGGATCGCTGCTAGCAGTCGTTCGCCCTCCACGCGGACCAGGCGCGCCAAGTCGGTATGGGAACCGCGCTTGCCAGCGGGAATTTCGAGCAGATGCAGCGTACATTCCCGTGGCAGCCGTCCGGCATACTCCGCGTAACCTTTTTCAACCCATTCCGGCATTCGGGTACCGACGGCGAGCAGATGGATTTTCATCATTCCCGCTCGTTGGTTCAGCCGCTGGCGCCACGGTGCGCGCCAGCGCGGTGATCCACCGACCAAAGCTTTTCCAGATTATAGAAATCGCGAGTCTGGGGCAGCATGACATGCACTACGATGTCGCCCAAGTCCACCAGTACCCATTCGGCTTCCTGCTCTCCTTCGACGCCCAGTGGGCGAACGCCGGCCAGCCGGCATTTTTCGGTCACCTTGTCGGCCAACGCCTTGACCTGACGGGTGGACGTACCGCTGGCCACCACCATCAAATCGGTAAAACTGGCAATGCCGCGCACGTCCAGAACGGTCAGGTTCTGGGCCTTCAGTTCTTCCAGGGCGTCGATGACGATCTTTCGCAGGGCTTCGAGTTGCATGGGTTCGGGTTTACCTCCTCGCGCGAGGACAGGAGTTGTTAATGATCTTATGAAGCAACGTGTTGTTTTCTCTCTATGGCCATCCGACGGGCGGAGACCGATACAACGCCCGGTCGTGAATGCAGGCCAATACCGCGTCTGGCAACAGATAGCGGGGTGACTGACCACGCGCCAACAGGGCGCGGATCTGGGTGGCGGAAATATCGAGCTGCGTCACCGGCTGAAACAGGATGCCGCCGGCGGGTTGCTGGCGCAGCGCCGCCGGATCGTGAACCACGCGCGAGATGACGAACTCCGCCAGCGCCGGCGGCAGGGAGTGCGCCGCGCCGGGGCGTTGCATCACCACGAGGTGGGCCAGATCGGTTAACTCCCGCCAGCGATGCCAGGTGTGTAAATCCCGAAAGGCGTCGGTGCCGACGATCAGAACCAATGGGGCTTCGTCGCCGACATCCTCGCGCAGCGAGGCCAAGGTGTCGAACATGTAGGATGGCCCCTCGCGGCGCAATTCCCGGTCATCGGCGACGAAACTCGACTGCCCGGCCGTGGCCAGCCGCACCAGTGCCAGCCGCTGATCGGCCATGACCGACGGAGTACCGCGATGGGCGGGAATCCGGCAGGGCACGAACCGGATTTCCGCCAGTTCCAACGCCTGCAGCAACTCCAGCGCCGGTCGCAGATGGCCGTAATGAATGGGGTCGAAGGTGCCGCCCAGAATACCAATGGGGGGAGGCGTCATGCGTCAGGCGGTCCTTCGCCTGGACCGAATGCGGATCGCGCGCATCCCGGCTCTACCGGCGGATGTGCCCATCGCCCAGCACCACGAACTTCTGGGTCGTCAAGCCTTCCACGCCGACCGGGCCGCGGGCGTGCAACTTGTCGGTGCTGATGCCGATCTCCGCGCCCAGCCCGTATTCGCCGCCGTCGGCGAAGCGGGTCGAGGCGTTCACCATCACCGAACTGGAATCCACCTCGCGCAGAAAGCGCCGCGCCCGGCTGTAGTCCTCGGTGACGATGGCGTCGGTGTGGGCCGAGCCATAAGTGGCGATATGGTCCATGGCTTCGTCCATGTCCCGCACCACCCGCACCGCCAGAATCGGCGCTAGATATTCCGCATACCAATCTTCTTCGGTGGCGCTCTTGGCGCTGGGTAGCAGGTCGCGGGTGCGCGGGCAACCCCGCAGCTCCACTCCGGCCTCCTGGTACATCCGACCCAGCACGGGCAATATCCGGTCGGCGATGCCCTCCGCCACCAGCAGGGTTTCCATGGTATTGCAGGTGCCATAACGCTGGGTTTTGGCGTTGTAGGCGACCGTCACCGCCTTGTCGAGATCGGCGCGGTCGTCAACGTAGACATGGCAAACGCCGTCCAGATGCTTGATCACCGGCACCCGCGCCTCGCGGCTGATCCGTTCGATCAAACCCTTGCCGCCACGGGGCACGATGACGTCCACGTACTCGGCCATGGTGATCAGCGCGCCGACGGCGGCGCGGTCGGCGGTGTCGATCACCTGCACCGCATCGGCGGGCAGACTGGCGGCGGCCAATCCCTGTTGGATGCAGGCGGCGATGGCCCGGTTGGAATGCAACGCTTCGGAACCGCCGCGCAGGATGGCGGCGTTGCCGGCTTTCAGGCACAGCGCGGCGGCGTCGGCGGTCACGTTGGGGCGCGATTCGTAGATGATGCCGATGACGCCCAGCGGCACGCGCATTTTGCCGACCTGGATGCCCGATGGACGGTATTTGAGATCGGTGATTTCGCCGACGGGGTCGGACTGAGCGGCGACTTCGCGCAACCCCTGGGCCATCGCCCGCACGCCCTTGGGCGTGAGCTCCAGCCGATCCAGCAGCGCGGGCTCCAGGCCGGAGGCGCGTCCCGCTTCCATGTCCTTGCGGTTTTCCGCCAGCAATTGCGCTTCGGCCGCTTCCAGCGCCTCGGCAATGGCCAGCAGGGCGGCGTCCTTGAGCCGGGTTTCGGCGCGACCGACGATCCGGGACGCGGCGCGGGCGCGTTGACCGACCGCGGTCATGTATTGATGGATGGCGTTGGCGGTATCCACGTTCGTGTTCATCGCGAAGGCACCTTATGACCCTTTAGCTGACGCCTTGCGCGCCAGGCTGCAATAGTAGAATTTCGTCGGGCAGAACTTCGAAGCCAGCCAGCCGCAAACCATTTGCCAGCAATGCATCCCAGGGAGAGCCGACTTCGGCCCCTTTGATGATCCGGTCCGTTTGGGCGCAGGCGCGCAGCAATTTCCGGCAATCGCCTGGCGTCAACCGCTGTAGGGCTTGCCGCAGCAGGAGCTTACGTTTTTCCCAAACTTTTTGTTCGGCCAGCGCGGCTTCCAGCGTCTGACCATGGTCCCGGGCGAACGCGAGGACTGTCAACCGGCGGACTTCCTGATGCAGCGCCCAGTTAATCAGCACCGGTTCGACGCCTTCGCCGCGCAGGCTCGCCAAGATCCGGGTTACCCGGCCGGCTTTACCCAACAGGGCGGCGTCCACCCAATCATAGATGCTGTAACGAGCGCTGTCGCCCACCGCCGCCAAGATAGCCTCGATGGTCAACTCCCGGCTCTCCACCAGCAGCGCCAGTTTCTCGATTTCCTGAGCGGCGGCCAGCAAATTCCCCTCGACGCGCTCGCCGAGCAGGGCTACCGCGTCCGGGGTGGGATTCAGACCTTGGCCGCGCAGGCGGCGTTCGATCCAGCCGGGCAGTTGACTGGGCTCCAGCGGCGCGGCCTGAACCACGACACCCGCGCTATCCAGCGCGGCGAACCAGCGGCCTTTCTGGGTTTGCCAGTCGAGTTTGCCGGTGGTGATCAGCAGTACCGTGTCATCCGCCGGTCGCGTTGCGTAGTCGTTTAGCGCCCTGGCGCCGGCATCACCCAGCTTGGCGTTGCCCAGCCGCAATTCCAGCAACCGGCGGTTGGCGAACAGGGACTGGCTGGCCGCCCGTTGCCGCAGCGTCGCCCAGTCGAAGCCGGTTTCCACGGTCAGGCAATCTCGCTCGCCGTAACCGCGTTCGCGGGCGGCGGCGCGAATGGCGTCGGCGGCTTCCCGCGCTTGCAGCGGTTCCTCGCCGAACACCAGATACAGTGGCGCCAGCGTCTTACGCAGGTGCGCGGTGAGCTGGTCGGGACGCAATCTCAAGATTTGACGGCCTGCAAGCGGCGAATGATCTGCCAGGCCAATTCATCGGCCATGTTATCCACCAGCGACTCCTGCGCGGCTTCGAATCCCAGTACCCGGTTCTCATCGAACAGCAACGCTCGGTTGGCGTTCAGACCTTCCAAGGGGATCAGGGTTTTACCGTTGGCCAGCGTGACCTGGTAAGCGGCGCTATACGCCACCCAATATTCCCGCTTGATATCGAAGCGATCAGCGGCCATCGTGCGTCGGCCACTGTTTTCGTTCAGGATAGTGATGGTGGCGGTCGCCTGGGCTGGATCGCGGGTCACGGTCACGCCATTGCTCGCCAGCAGCGACTGGAGCCGGCGACTCAGGATACCCGGTGGGACGCCGACCGCCTGCTGGCTTTGCACGTAGGTCACGCGCAACTCTGGCGGCAATTGGGCCTGGCCGCGCAACTGGAAGCCGCAACCAGCCGACAGCAACGCCAGCAATCCCATTCCGCTCCAACCAATTCCGCGCCTGACCACGTTCATCCTAGCCCCCTAAATGTTCATGCCTTCCATAACTCCTCCGGGTCTGCCGGGTCTTCCGTGGACGCTGGCCTAGCACACCACATTCACCAGCTTGCCCGGCACCACCACGATCTTGCGGATCGGCCGACCCTCGACGAATCGCTGGACGTTGGGTTCGGCTTGGGCCGCCCGTTCGATGGCGACTCGGTCAGCATCCACCGGCACCTCGATCTGGCCGCGCAGTTTGCCGTTGACTTGCACCACCAGCGTCACCAGCGACCGGGTCAGCGCCGCCGTGTCCGGTTCCGGCCAGGCCGCGTTCAGCACGTCCTCGCCATAGCCCAGTTCCCGCCACAGCGCGTGGGTGATATGCGGGGCAATCGGCGACAACAACCGCAGCAGGATGCCCAATCCCTCGCGGCGCGCGGCGGCGGCATGGGCGTCCACGTCGGCTTCGATCCGGCTCAGGGCGTTCAGGATTTTCATGCCGCCGGAGACCACGGTATTGAACTGGTGACGGCTAAAGTCGAACAGGGCTTGCCGCAGCGCCTCATGCACCTCGCGGCGCGCGGCGCGCAACGGCTCGCTCAAAATGGCGGCGTTCACCTCGCCCGCGGCGCGAATCGCGTCCTGATGCTCGGCGGCGTAAGCCCACAGCCGGCGCAGGAACCGGTAAGCGCCGGCCACGCCGGAGTCCGACCATTCCAGCGCCTGATCCGGTGGGGCGGCGAACATCATGAACAGCCGGGCGGTATCGGCCCCGTACTGTTCGATCAACGTCTGCGGGTCCACGCCGTTGTTCTTGGATTTGGCCATCTTCTCGATGGCGCCAATCGTCACTGGCTGGTTATCGCCGCGCAGCGTCGCGGCAACCGGCCGGCCCTTGTCGTCGGTTTGCACCGCGACATCGGCGGGGTTGATCCATTGCTTGCGACCGTCCACGCCCTCCCGGTAAAAAGTGGGCGCCACCACCATGCCCTGCGTGAGCAGGTTGGCGAACGGTTCCTTCACCGTGGTCAGGCCGAGGTCGCGCATGACCTTGGTCCAGAATCGGGAATACAACAAGTGCAGGATGGCGTGCTCGATGCCGCCGACGTATTGATCGACCGGCATCCAGTAATTGGCTCGCCCATCCACCATCATGTCCGCGTCCGGCGCGCAGTAGCGGAAGAAGTACCAGGACGAATCGACGAAGGTGTCCATGGTATCGGTCTCACGCCGGGCCGGCTTTCCGCATTGCGGGCAGGCGCAGTGGAGAAATTCCGGGTGTTTGTTCAGCGGATTGCCGGAGCCGTCCGGCACCAGATGGGGGGGCAGCACCACCGGCAACTGCGCGTCCGGCACCGGCACCGCGCCGCAATCGGCGCAGTGAATGATCGGAATCGGCGTGCCCCAATAGCGCTGGCGGGAAATACCCCAATCGCGCAAGCGCCAGGTCACTTTCTTCTCGCCCAACGCCTTGTCGCTCAGATCGGCGGCGATGGCATCCACCGCCTGCTCGAAGTTCAGTCCATCGTACGGACCAGAATTGATGCAGGCCCCGTAATCGGCGTAGGCGTCGCGCCACGGCGCGGGTGTTTCATCACCGGCGCTGGTGCGAATGACCGGTTTGATCGGCAGGTTGTACTTGTGGGCAAACGCGAAATCGCGCTCGTCGTGGGCGGGTACGGCCATCACCGCGCCTTCGCCGTAACCCATCAGCACGTAGTTGGCCACCCACAGCGGGAGCGGCTCGTTGGTGAGTGGGTGGGTGACGGTCAGGCCGGTGGGCATTCCCTTCTTTTCCTGGGTCGCCAGTTCGGCCTCGGTCACACCGCCGTGTCGGCATTCGTCGATGAAAATGGCCAGCGCGGGATTGTTCTTCGCGGCATGCAGCGCCAGCGGATGCTCGGCGGCCACCGCGACGTAAGTTGCGCCCAACAGGGTGTCGGCGCGGGTGGTGAAGACCCAGAGGATGCCGGATTCGCCCGCGCTTCCAGCTCCACTCCCCGCCGACGAGGGGAGGCGGTAAGGAAAGCCGATGCGTACCCCATGGCTTTTGCCGATCCAGTTTTTCTGCATCAGCTTGACTTGCTCCGGCCAGCCGGGCAGATGGTCGAGTTCCGCCAACAACTCCTCGGCGTAGCGGGTGATCGCCATGTAGTACATGGGAATCTCGCGCTTCTCGACCAGTGCGCCGGTGCGCCAGCCGCGCCCGTCGATCACCTGCTCGTTGGCCAGCACGGTCTGATCCACCGGATCCCAGTTGACCACCCCGGTCTTCAAATACACGACGCCCTGCTCCAGCATCCGCAGAAACAGCCACTGGTTCCAGCGGTAATATTCCGGCGCGCAGGTCGCCACTTCGCGCGCCCAGTCCACCGCGAAGCCCAACGACTTGAGTTGCCGCTTCATGTAGGCGATGTTGTCGAAGGTCCACTGGGCCGGAGCCACGCCGGAGGCCATGGCCGCGTTTTCCGCCGGCAGACCGAAGGCGTCCCAGCCCATCGGCTGCAACACGTTCTTGCCCAACATGCGCTGATAGCGGGCGATCACGTCGCCGATGGTGTAGTTGCGCACATGCCCCATGTGCAACCGCCCGCTGGGGTAGGGAAACATGGACAGGCAGTAATATTTTTCGCGGCCCGGCTCCTCGCGCGCGGCGAAGGCGCGCTGCTCGTCCCAATGACGTTGTGCTTCCGCTTCAATAACTTGCGGGTTGTAAGACTCGGCGATCACGGCGATTCCCTGGCATTGGCTGGCTTTGAAACGAAGTGCGGTAAGATAGCACAACTTTAAATTCCGCTAGCGGGAACGCAACCGCAAACGAGGCAACGCATCCGTGAATTCTCCCTCTCGACAATCCCCCTCTCTCAGTTACCGCGATGCGGGGGTGGACATCGACGCTGGCAACCGATTGGTGGACCGCATCAAGCCGCACGCCCAACGCACTTTACGGCCCGGCGTGCTCGGCGGACTGGGCGGTTTCGGCGCGCTGTTCGAGCTGCCGCTGGATCGTTACCGCCAGCCGGTGCTGGTGTCCGGCACCGATGGCGTGGGCACCAAGCTCAAGCTGGCGCTGGAACTGAACCGGCACGACACCATCGGCGTTGACCTGGTGGCGATGTGCGTCAACGACGTGCTGGTGGTCGGCGCGGAACCGCTGTTCTTCCTGGACTATTACGCCACCGGTAAGCTGAACGTGGACGTGGCGGCGGCGGTGATCAAGGGCATCGCCGACGGTTGCGCGCAGGCCGGCGCGGCGCTGGTGGGCGGCGAAACCGCCGAAATGCCAGGGATGTACCAAACCGGCGATTACGACCTGGCCGGGTTCTGCGTTGGCGTGGCCGAGAAAGCGCGGATCATCGACGGCTCCAGAGTCCGGCCTGGCGACGCGCTGCTGGGCCTAGCCGCTTCCGGGCCACATTCCAACGGCTATTCGCTGATCCGCAAGATTCTGGCGGTCAGCGGCGCGACGCTGGATCAACCGTTCGCGGATGGCCGCACGCTTGGCGAGACTTTGCTGGCCCCGACCCGCATCTATGTCAAATCGATTTTGAAGCTGCTGGAACAGATCGAGGCGCACGCCATCGCCCACATTACCGGCGGCGGCCTGACCGAGAATATTCCGCGCGTCCTGCCAGCGCATACGAAAGCGGTGATCGCCATGCAAAGCTGGCCACGACCGGCCATTTTCCAATGGCTCCAGCAACAGGGTGGCGTGGCCGAGACGGAAATGCGGCGCACCTTCAATTGCGGGGTTGGGCTGGTGGTCTGCGTCGCGGCGGAAGATGCGGAGCGGGCGCAAGCGATCTTGCAAGAGGCGGGCGAAACCGTGTGGCGGCTGGGCCGGATCGCCGCTGGCGAAGGCGAGCCGTTGGTGGAGTTTCAACCGTGAACGGGGCGCGGAACATCCGGCTGGTGGTATTGATTTCCGGGCGCGGCAGCAACTTGCAGGCGATTCTCGATCAAGCGGCGAGCGGGGAACTGCCGGTCGAGGTGGCGGCGGTCATCAGCAACCGGCCCGGCGTCGCCGGTCTGGAACGGGCGCGGCGTTCCGGCGTTCCGGCCCTGGAGCTGGATCACCAAAACTTCCCCGACCGGCCCGCGTTCGAAGCGGCGCTGATCGAACTGATCGACCGCCATCGCCCCGATTTGGTGGCGCTGGCGGGCTTCATGCGGTTGCTGACCGCCGACTTCACCGAGCATTACCAGGGGCGGTTGCTCAACATTCACCCCTCGCTGCTACCCAAGTTTCGCGGTCTGCACACCCACGAACGGGCGTTGGCCGCCGGGGAAACCGAGCATGGGGCCAGCATTCACTTCGTCACCGCCGAGCTGGACGGCGGGCCGCTCATCGTCCAGGCGCGGGTGCCGGTATTGCCGGGCGAAGACCCCGACACCTTGGCGGCGCGGGTGTTGGAGCAGGAACACCGACTGTATCCGCTGGCGATTCGCTGGTTCGCGGAAGGCCGGTTGCGGTTGAGGGAGGAACGGGTGTGGTTTGATGGAAAACCGCTGGTGGAGCCATTACGGATGCCGCCTTGCGGTTGACCAACCCATCGCTCCGACCTCAGGCGTCGTTGTTGCCCAACACCACCCGCTTGCGCTGCTGGGCGAATTCCAACAGGCGACGAATCGGCAGCGCCGCTCGCGCGCGCACCGCTTCGTCAATCGTGATCTCGTTGCCGCCGGTCTCCAGCACTTGGGCCAGATTGCGCAGGCCGTTCATCGCCATCCACGGGCAGTGGGCGCAACTGACGCAGGTCGCGCCCTTGCCGGCGATGGGTGCTTCCAGCAGGATTTTGTCGGGCGCGGCCTGCCTCATCTTGTGAAACAAGCCGTTGTCGGTGGCGACGATGAACTTTTTTGTCGCCAGCTTGCGCACCGCCTCGACCAGCGCCGTGGTCGAACCCACCACGTCGGCCTGAGCGATCACGTCCAGCGGCGATTCCGGGTGGACCAGCACCTTGGCGTCGGGATGTCTGGCGCGCAGCTTGCGCAATCCGTCGGCCTTGAACGCCTCGTGCACCACGCAGGCGGCGCTCCACAACAGCATGTCCACCCCGGTTTCGCGTTGGACATAAGCGCCCAGATGCCGGTCCGGCGCCCAGATCAGCTTCTCGCCGCGCTCCGCCAGATGGCGCACCAGATCCAGGGCGATGCCGGACGTGACCACCCAGTCGGAGCGTGCCTTCACCGCCGCGCTGGTGTTGGCGTAGACCACCACCGTCCGGTCGGGATGCTGGTCGCAAAAGGCGGTGAATTCGTCGGTGGGACATCCCAAATCCAACGAGCATTCGGCATGCAAATCCGGCATCAGCACCCGTTTTTCCGGGTTGAGAATCTTGGCGGTTTCGCCCATGAACCGCACGCCGGCCACCACCAAGGTGCTGGACTTACACTCCGTCCCGAAACGGGCCATATCCAGCGAATCCGATACATAGCCGCCCGTCGCGTCGGCCAGTTCCTGCAACTCGGGCGAGGTATAGTAATGCGCCACCAGGGTAGCATCTCGCTCGACCAGCAGCCGTTGGATACGCTCGGTCAACGCTGCCCGTTCGGCGGCGTCCAGCGTCTCGACCACGGTGGGCGGCACCTGCATCGGCGTCAGGTGGCGATCCTGAAAGATGTTCTTGGCAATGACTGCGCTCATGACGTTCTCCGACGGCGGCGGCGATGGCCCGATGGATTGAAATCACCCTTTGGATTTTATCTTAGTTTCATTTTGAAACTATTGCAAGGTGATGTGGTGATTTTTGCGGAACCTGCCCGGAGGGTGGCGAATTTCGCTAGAATCCCATTTTGAAACCCCCATCCTGAGGAGAACAGCGCAATGACGGCCCAGCGGGAAACGGTGGTGCTGGTGCATGGTTTGTACGTGCATGGACTATGGATGCAATTGCTTGAATACTGGTTGGAGGAGGCCGGCTATCAGACGGTGAATTACTCCTACCCCTCCATCACCCGCACGCCCTCGGAAAACGCCGAGGATTTGCATGCGCTGCTGGAGCACGTGGATACGCCGGTCGTGCATTTTCTGGCGCACAGCATGGGCGGGCTGGTGGTGCGTCATCTGTTCCACCACCACACCCAGCGCCGGCCAGGCCGGGTGGTGACGCTGGGGACGCCGCACCAGGGGAGCTACGCCGCCCGAATCATGCACCAAAGTGGGTTGGGGTATTTCGTCGGCCGGGGGCTGGAAGAAGGGTTGCTGGGCAATGCCCCAGCCTGGACTCACTCGCATCAACTGGGCTCCATCGCCGGCACCCTGAACTTGGGGCTGGGGCTGTTGTTCCCCGGAATGCCAGCCCCGGCGGACGGCATGATCGCCGTGGTCGAAACGCAGTTGCCCGGCATGACCGACCACCTCTGCCTGCCGGTCTCGCACATGCAGATGCTGGTGGACCCAACGGCGGTCTCTCAAGCCTGCGCGTTCTTTGCCACCGGCCGGTTTCGCCACCCGCGTCGGGATGGCAAGATGACCGATTGAACGTACCTCATTCCCCCCGCACAGTATTCAGGCACGAGGCTTCGCATGGCTGGACATAGCAAATGGGCGAACATTCAACATCGGAAAAACACCCAGGACGCCAAACGCGGCAAACTGTTCACCCGGCTGATCCGGGAAATCACGGTGGCGGCCCGGATGAGTGGTGGCGACCCCGGCGCTAATCCCCGGCTGCGGCTGGCCATGGACAAGGCGCTGGTGGCCAATATGCCCCGAGACACCATTGATCGGGCGATCAAGCGCGGCGCGGGCACGCTGGACGGGGTGGAATACGAGGAAATCCGTTACGAGGGTTACGGCCCCGGCGGCGTGGCGGTGATGGTGGACGCCATGACGGACAACCGTAACCGCACGGTCGCGGAAGTTCGCCACGCGTTCACCAAATGCGGCGGCAATCTCGGTACCAGCGGCTCGGTGGCGTTCCAGTTCACCGAACGGGGCGTGTTGAGCTACCCGGCGGGCAGCGACGAAGACCAAATCATGGAGGTGGCCATCGAAGCCGGCGCCGATGACGTGATAAGCAACGACGATGGCTCAGTGGATGTGCTCACCGATCCAGCGGCGTTTCAGACGGTCAAGGCGGCGATGGTCGCCGCTGGTCTGGCGTCGGAGGAAGCCGAAGTGACCCAGCGCGCCGCGTCGCCGGTGACCTTGAATTTCGAGGATGCCCAGAAAATGGTCAAATTGCTGGATCTGCTGGAGGATTTGGACGACACCCAAAACGTCTATTCCAATGCGGACATCCCCGATGCCATCCTGGCGAAACTTTGAGCATGGCGACGGTGCGATTGCTGGGCATCGACCCCGGCTCGCGCGTGACCGGTTACGGCATCCTGGATATGGATGGGCCGCGCAGTCGCTACGTCGCCAGCGGTTGTATCCAGACCGACAGCAACCGGCCAGTGCCGGAACGGTTGAAGACGATTTTTGAGGGCGTGACCGGCGTGATCCGCACCTATCAACCAGCGGAAGTCGCGGCCGAGCAGGTGTTCATGCATCGCAATCCCGATTCGGCGCTCAAGCTGGGACAAGCTCGCGGTGCGGCGCTGTGCGCGGTGGTCATAGCGGGGCTGCCGGTCAGCGAATACGCGCCGCGCGCCATCAAACAAGCCGTGGTTGGCGGCGGGGCGGCGGACAAGTCGCAGGTACAGCGCATGGTGGCCCTATTGCTGAATCTGTCGGAACCACCGCCAGCCGACGCCGCCGACGCGCTGGCGGTGGCGATCTGCCACGGCCACACGCGTCAGACCTTGCAGCGCTTGGGCGTGACCGCCGCGCTGGCGGCGGGGCGGCGGCGATGATCGGCCGGTTGCGCGGCCTGCTGGCCTGGAAACAGCCGCCCTGTCTGCTGATCGACGCGCACGGAGTTGGCTACGAACTGGAAGCCTCGCTGACCACGTTTCAGACCCTGCCGGCGGTCGGCGCGGAGGTGACGCTGCTGACCCACCTGGTGGTGCGCGAGGACGCGCATACGCTTTATGGTTTCGCCAGCCCGGCGGAACGCAGTCTGTTCCGTGACCTGATCCGGGTGACGGGCATCGGCCCCCGCCTGGCGCTGCTGATCCTGTCCGGGATGAGCGTGGAGCTGTTCGGGCGCTGCGTGCGCGAGGGCGACACCACGTCGTTGACCCGGTTGCCCGGCATCGGCAAGAAGACCGCCGAACGGTTGATCATCGAGTTGCGCGATCGGATCGGCGAACTGGGTCTGGACCCCACGGCGGTCGTGCCGCCGGGTAGTCGCGCGGTTACCGCCACACCGGCCATCCACCCGGTGGACGACGCCATCAGCGCTCTGGTGGCGTTGGGTTACAAATTGCCCGAAGCTTCGCGCATGGTGCAGTCGCTCGATACCGCTGGCTTAACCAGCGAGGCGATCATCCGGCTGGCGTTGCAGGCCAGCGTGCGGCGTTAAGCAAAACTTCAGGGTTCGGTTCGCACACTTCGCCCCTAAAAACTTCCAAGACCGTGTCGCTACCCCGCATGAACTCCCCCGACCGTTTGATTGCCCCCATCGCCAGCGGCGAAGACGCCACGCTGGACCGAGCGGTGCGGCCCCGGCGGCTGGCGGAGTACATCGGTCAGCAGGCGATGCGCGAACAACTGGAGATTTTCATTCACGCCGCTCGCGCCCGGAGCGAGGCGCTGGATCACGTGCTGTTGTTCGGGCCACCGGGGCTGGGTAAAACCACTCTGGCGCACATCGTCGCCGCCGAGATGGGCGTCAACCTGCGGCAAACCTCGGGGCCGGTGCTGGAGCGGGCCGGCGATGTCGCCGCCCTGCTGACCAATCTGGAACCGCGCGATGTGCTGTTCATCGACGAGATTCACCGGCTGAGTCCCGTGGTGGAGGAAGTGCTGTATCCGGCGATGGAGGATTACCAGATCGACATCCTGATCGGGGAGGGTCCAGCGGCGCGGTCGATCAAGCTGGATTTGCCGCCGTTCACCCTGGTTGGGGCGACGACGCGCGCCGGGTTGTTGACCTCGCCGCTGCGGGACCGCTTCGGTATCGTCCATCGGCTGGAGTTTTATACCCCGGAGGAGCTGACCGAGATCGTGACCCGCTCGGCGCGGATTCTCGGCGTCGAGACCGATTATCCGAATGGAGCGGCGGAAATCGGCCGGCGTTCGCGCGGCACCCCACGCATCGCCAACCGACTCCTGCGGCGGGTGCGCGATTTCGCCCAGGTGAAGGGCGATGGGCGGATCACCGTCGAGGTGGCGCAACGGGCGCTCGATCTGCTGAAGGTGGACGAGCGCGGCTTCGACGAACAGGATCGGCGGCTGTTGTGGCTGATGATCGACAAGTTTGGCGGCGGGCCGGTGGGGTTGGATACGTTGGCGGCGGCATTGGGCGAGGAACGCGGCACCATTGAGGATGTACTAGAACCATACCTGATCCAACAGGGTTTTTTGATGCGTACCCCACGCGGGCGGGTGGCGACGGCGCACGCCTACCGCCATTTCGGATTGACGACCATCGGCTCGGCGGCTGGCGACGATTTGTTCGGCGGCCCGCCTTGAAAACGGACGCTATGGTTTCGAGTCCGCCGGGGACGTAACGGGCTTGGCGGGTGTGGTAGGCTTTCCGGGGTTCGCCTTGGTATCCGACGGCGGTGGCGTGACGGGCGCGGGTGGGGTGGATGCCGTAGGCTTCGCGGTGCCGGTACCGGTCGGGGGCGTGGTCCCGGTGGGCGGCGATAACTTTTCCACGGCGATATCATATTCGTCCACGCTGAGCGTACCATCGTTGTCGCTATCGGCGGCGTTGAAATCCAGACCTTCGACGTTGGCGGCTTCATCGGCGCTGATCAGGCCATCGCCGTCAGTGTCGACTTCCTCGAAGGTCAGTGGCGCCGCCGCAAGGGTGGTGAACGTGGCCAACAGCAGGATCGATAGAAGAAGAGCGCGCATTGGAAACTCCTCAATGTGGTGATGTGATTCCTGAGATGGGATTTTAATGGAAGATGGAAACCTTTGTCTGGCCCGTCCGGGTTTATTACGAAGATACCGATAGCGGTGGCGTGGTTTATTACGCGAATTATCTGAAGTTTCTGGAACGCGCCCGCACCGAGTGGTTACGTGCTCGTGGCTTCGAGCAGGACGCGTTGCTGCGCGACCGGCGACTGCTGTTCGCGGTGCGGCGGCTGGAGATGGATTATCATCGACCAGCCCGCTTCAACGACTGGTTGGAAGTAATCAGTCAGGTTGCGCGCGCGGGCCACGCTAGTCTGACGTTCGCGCAGACCATTCAGCGGGTTGGTTCCGCCGAAGTGCTGTGCGACGCGCGAGTCAAGGTGGCCTGCATTGGCGCGGAGAGTTTCCAGGCTTGCCGGATACCTCGGGATTTGATGAAGGGGATTATTGGTGACGCATGATTTATCGTTCTGGAGCCTGATCGCCAACGCCAGTTGGATCGTGCAGTTGGTCATGCTGGGGCTATTCCTGATTTCGCTGGCTTCGTGGTGGGTGATCGTCAAGAAGGCGCTGGTCCTGATCTCCGCCAAGCGAGCGGCCAATCAGTTCGAGGATGATTTCTGGTCGGGCATCGATCTGGCCTCGCTGTACGCGCGCATCAGCCGTCAGAAAGAGGAAGTGTCGGGGATGGAAGCCATCTTTCTAGCGGGCTTTCAGGAATTCCTGCGCCTGCGCTCGCAGCCGACCGTGGATCCCGAATCGGTGGTCAGCGGCGCGCAACGGGCAATGCGCGCCGCCGGATCGCGGGAGTTGGATCATCTGGAAATGTACCTGTCGCTGCTGGCCACCACCGGCTCCACCAGTCCCTACATCGGGTTGTTCGGCACGGTCTGGGGCATCATGAACGCCTTCGTGGCGCTGGGCAAAACACAGCAGGCAACATTGGCGCAGGTGGCGCCGGGGATCGCCGAGGCGTTGATCGCCACCGCGATGGGCCTGTTCGCCGCCATTCCAGCGGTGATCGCCTACAACCGCTATGCGCATGAAGTGGACCGGCTGGCCAATCGCTACGAGACGTTCATGGAAGAGTTCTCCAATATCCTCCAGCGCCAATCCTACAGTCTGCGCAAAGGCCGCGTCGAGGTCGCCGCCCGCGCCCCCGCCGCTCAGGACTGACGCATGGCCCGACGTAGCTCGCACAGCCGCCTCAAAGCGGAAATCAATATCGTCCCCTACATTGACGTGATGCTGGTGTTGCTGGTCATTTTCATGGTGACCGCCCCCCTGCTCAACCAAGGCGTCGAGGTGGATTTGCCCAAGGCGCCCGCGGAATCATTGGACGACCGGATGTCCGAAGCCGAGGTGCTGGTGTTGTCGGTGCAGCGGAACGGTATCTGCTATTTCAACGTCGGCTCGGAAAAAGCGCAGCCGGTGGATTGCCAACAGCTTGCGCCACGTCGGGTGGAAATCGAGGAACGGCTGCGGCGCGCGCCACAACCTCCGGTTCTGGTTCGCGCCGATAAAGAGGTGCGCTATGAACAGGTCATTCAGGCGATGGCGGCTTTGAAAGCGGTGGGCGCGGCTAAAGTGGGATTATCCACCGCGCCGCCGGATACATCGCCAAACGGTCGGTAGTCGAGGTCCATGCACCCCAAGCGTGGGACGGCCTATCAAGATGTTATAGCCACGGTAGTCACTCTTCTATTGCATGCCGTGGTCGGCGTCTTTTTGCTGCTCAATTTGAACCAGTCAAGCGCGTTTCATCCCGAACAGCAGAAGATGGAGCCGATCCAGTCTGAAATGGTGGACGAAGTCGGCGTTCGGGAAGAATTGGAACGACAGGCGCGGGAGGAGCAGCGCCGTCAGCGCGAGGAAGCAGAACGGCAGGCCAAGATAGCGCGGGCTGAACGGGAGGCGGAAGCAAGACGCCAAGCGGAACTTCGTCGCCAGCGCGAGGAAGAAGATCGCCGTGAAGCTGCCGAGGAAGCTAAACGTGAAGCTGCCGAGGAAGCTAAACGCGAAGCTGCCGCCGAGGCGAAACGGCGAGCGGCGGAAGAAGCGAAGCGCGAAGCGGCTGAAGAGGCCAAACGCGAAGCGGCGGAAGAGGCGAAGCGTCAGGCCGCCGAGGCGAAACGGCAAGCGGCGGAAGAAGCGAAGCGCGAGGCGGCTGAGGAAGCCAAACGCGAGGTCGCCGAGGCGAAACGTCAGGCCGCCGCCGAGGCGAAACGGCAAGCCGCTGAGGAAGCCAAACGCGAAGCGGCTGAGGCGAAACGTCAGGCCGCCGAGGCGAAACGGCAAGCGGCGGAAGAAGCCAAACGCGAAGCGGCTGAGGAAGCCAAACGCGAAGCGACCGAGGCGAAACGTCAGGCCGCCGCCGAGGCGAAACGGCAAGCGGCGGAAGAAGCCAAGCGCGAAGCGGCTGAGGAAGCTAAACGCGAAGCGACCGAGGCGAAACGTCAGGCCGCCGCCGAGGCGAAACGGCAAGCGGCGGAAGAAGCCAAGCGCGAAGCGGCTGAGGAAGCTAAACGCGAAGCGACCGAGGCGAAACGGCAAGCGGCCGAGGAAGCCAAACGTCAGGCCGCCGCCGAGGCGAAACGGCAAGCGGCGATTGAGGCGAAACGGCAAGCGGCGGAAGAAGCCAAGCGCGAAGCGGCTGAGGAAGCCAAACGCGAAGCGACCGAGGCGAAACGTCAGGCCG
>JAVMKI010000052.1:0-25427 GCA_031732755.1 Candidatus Contendibacter sp. | reverse complement strand
AACGCGAAGCGACCGAGGCGAAACGTCAGGCCGCCGCCGAGGCGAAACGGCAAGCCGCCGAGGAAGCCAAACGGCAAGCCGCCGAGGAAGCTAAACGTCAGGCCGCCGCCGAGGCGAAACGGCAAGCCGCCGAGGAAGCCAAACGCGAAGCGGCAGAGGCGAAACGTAAGGCTGAGGAAGAGGCTAAACGCCAGGCCGCCGCCGAGGCGAAACGTAAGGCTGAGGAAGAGGCCAAACGTAAGGTGGAGGAAGCTCGTAAACTGGCGCAGGAATTAGCGGCCCGCGAGCAATTTCTTAGAGAAGCCATAGCGCGACACGCTACCTTGATCAAGCAGCGTGTCGAACGTTACTGGTCGCTACCTCCCGATAGCAGCGATGCTCTTTCCTGTACGTTACGAATTACGATGATGCCATCGGGCGCGGTAACCGGCGTTCAAATCGCGCAAAGCAGCGGCGATACCGCCTTCGACAATTCTGCGGTTGCCGCCGTGCAGAAAGCCTCACCATTGCCCGTGCCTGGCGATCCTGAAGTTCTCACCAAATTCCGTAACTTCAATTTCCGCTTCAAACCTGGAGGTTAAGCATTGAGACTCGCGGCAATTAAACTGTTTGGGCTGATCGCTGTGCTACTTGCTGGTCGCTGCGTTCTTGCCCAACCATTGACCATCGACATTACCAAAGGCATCGAAGGTAGCGGCATTCCCATCACCATCGCGTCTTTTGGTGGCGGAGCGCCCGAAGACATCGCCAGCATCGTTGCCTCTGATTTGCAACGAACCGGTAAGATCGCGCCACAGCCGGCGGGATCGCGGGCGGATTATTCCGTCACCGGACAGGCCCAGCCGGGCGGTGCCCGCGGTTACCTCGTGCAATTCCAACTGGCGGGCGCCCAGGGCGCGCCGTTGTTGAATTTGTCCTTCGATGTGGCGCCGAATCAGTTGCGGCCGGTAGCGCACAAGATCAGCGACCTGATCTACGAAAAACTCACGGGCGAAAAAGGCTTGGCGGGAACGCGCATCGCCTATATCGCGAGCAGTGGCGGTTCCTGGTATCTGGTGGTCGCCGACGCCGATGGTCAAAATCCCCGAGTGATCTTGCGTTCCGGCCAGCCACTCATGTCGCCGGCCTGGTCACCCGACGGCGGTAAACTGGCTTATGTCTCCTTCGAGGGACGCCATCCACAAATCGTCGTTCAGGATGTTTACAGCGGCGCCAGGCGCGTGGTATCCGCTGCCCCAGGCATCAATGGCGCGCCCTCCTGGTCTCCGAACGGCCAACGCTTGGCGTTCACCCTGTCCAAGGATGGTAACCCGGAGATCTACGCACTTGACCTGGCGACGCAAAGCCCCGTTCGCCTTACCAATGGCAGCGCCATCGATACCGAGCCGGTTTGGCTACCGGACGGCAGCATCGTTTTCACTTCGGATCGGGGCGGTTCGCCACAGTTGTACCGCATCGGTCCCGGTGGCGGCGCGGCGCAACGGCTCACCTTCGAGGGTGATTACAACGCGCGGCCAACCGTGTCGCCGGATGGGCGTTACATCGCCATGGTGCATCGGCGTGGTGGCCGCTTCCACATCGCCGTGCTGGATTTGCAAACCCGTCAGTTTCGAGTGCTGACTTCCGGCGGGCTGGACGAATCGCCCAGCTTCGCGCCCAACGGCAAGATGATCATCTACTCTAACGGTCAACGCCTGACAGCGGTGTCCTTGGACGGCAGCATCAAACAGGATTTCACCCTGCGCGGTAACGGCCGTGATCCCGTTTGGGCGCCTTACGGCCGTTAATTTCCTTATTCACCACAGTTAGGGGAACATCGCCATGCAACAATTTGTTCGCAACCTGATCGCCGCCGCCACGTTCGCGCTGGTGGCCGGCTGCGCCTCGACCGGTGATACCACCGGCGAGCAACAAACCACCACGCCGCAGGATACCGCGACCGAACAGGGCATCACCGCGCAACCAGGACAGGACGCCTACAGCTATCCCTATGGTCAGGCTCCCCTCCAGCAAGACGCCTACGACACTACGGGAGGGAGTCAGACGGGTGGTGGCCCGTCTGGCGGTGGCGGGTATCCTGGTCAGGCAGTCGCTGGCGGTGGCAACACCGTTTCAGCGGATCGCATCGTCTATTTCGCTTTCGATAGTTCCGAAATCCTGCCCGAAAGCCAGTCTGTCGTCACGAAGAACGCCCGGGTCCTGACCGGCAATACGCGCATCATCACCCAATTGGAAGGGCACACCGACGAGCGCGGCAGTCGCGAATACAACATCGCATTGGGCGAACGCCGCGCCAACGCCGTGCGCCAGGCCATGATCGCCTTAGGCGTACCGCCTCAGCAGATTCGGGTGGTCAGCTATGGCGAGGAGCGCCCGGCCGCCGCTGGCCATGACGAACAAAGCTACGCGCTGAACCGGCGCGTGGAAATCGTTTACTGACGGGTTTTCCTATCATCATGGTCAAGTACGGTTTTTCATGGTTGATGGCGCTGCTGGGCGGCGTACTGCTATCTGGTGTAGTTCATGCCCAGGATCCGCCGGCCAACGAGTTGACCCTGGAGTTGCTCGAACGTGTCGAACAACTGGAAACCGAGGTTCGCCAAATCCGTGGCGAGCTGGAACTTCAGCGCCATCAACTTGAAACATTCACCCGCGAGCGGGCCGCGCCTGGCTATTCAGCGTACCCCCCGCCCGCCGCGCCACCCGTCGCGCCACCCGCCGCGCCACCCGTCGCGCCACCCACCGCGCCGTCGATACCAAAGCCGTCCGCGGATGCCCGTAGCCAACCAGCGCCAGTTCAACCCACCGCCAGCAGTGCGCCGCCGCCTTCCGCAGTGAACACGGAACGTGCGGAATTTGATGCGGCTCTGGGCGAATTACGGGAGGGTCGCTACCCCGAAGCGGTTGCGGCATGGCGGCGATTTCTCGGCGCTCATCCATCTGGTGACTTGGCGGGTGATGCCCAATACTGGTTGGGTGAGGCTTGCTACCTGAGTCGGGATTACAACGCAGCCAAGGAGGCGTTCATCGCGCTCGGTTTGAACCATCCACAAAACGCGCGGTTGCCCGATGCACTGCTGAAGCTGGGCTACATCTATGGAGAACAAGGAGATACCGCCCGAGCGCGCGACGTGCTGCAAAAGCTGGTGCAGGTTTATCCCAATACCCAGGCGGCTAGCTTGGCTGAGCGGCGGTTACAATCCTTGCGCTGATGCTGATCGAGTCTTGCGATTTTACCGGATTGCTGTAACATGACCGCCCTTTCGTGGGCCGTTAGCTCAGTCGGTAGAGCAGCAGACTTTTAATCTGTTGGTCGTGCGTTCGAATCGCACACGGCCCACCAGATAAAACAAGGGGTTAGGTGAAAGCCTAACCCCTTTCTCTTTGCCCGTTGTCCATCGGTTGTTTACTCCTGGAAAGCGGGTTATCCACAACCGTATGACCTCAATTTACCGCCGGTAGACTGTCCAGTGGCCAGCGCGGCAGCACTCCAATAGTCGCATCCTCGCGCTGGCCAGCCGCCAGCCGCCGCCAGCCGGCGTAGGCGATCATCGCGCCGTTGTCCGTGCAAAATTCCAGTCGGGGATAGTGAACGTGCCCGCCCAATTCTGCGGTCACCTCCCGCAACCGCTCCCGCAACCGCCGGTTGGCACCCACGCCGCCCGCGATGATCAGCCGCTTTAAGCGAGTCGCTTTGAGCGCCCGTCGGCATTTGATCGCCAGCGTCTCCACCACGGCTTCTTCAAAGGCGCGCGCCACGTCAGCCCGATTCGCCGCTGTCGGCTCCAGCGTTCGCCAAGTGTTAATGGCGGCGGTTTTCAGACCGCTGAAACTGAAATCACAGCCAGGGCGGTCGGTCATCGGGCGTGGAAACAGAAACCGCTCTGGCGTACCCTGTTCCGCCAGCCGAGCCAGCGCCGGACCGCCGGGGTAGGGCAGACCGAGCAGTTTAGCGGTCTTGTCGAACGCCTCGCCGGCGGCATCGTCCACGGATTCACCCAGGATATGGTACTGGCCGATGCCGTCCACCCGTACCAGTAGGGTGTGACCGCCGGACACCAGCAACGCCACGAACGGGAACACTGGCGGGTCCGGTTCCAGCATTGGAGCCAGCAGATGACCTTCCATGTGATGCACGCCAAGGGCGGGAATCCGCCAGGCCCAGGCCAAGCCGCGCCCGATGGCCGCGCCCACCAGCAACGCCCCGATCAGGCCCGGCCCCCGGGTATAGGCCACACCATCGATTTGGCGCGGTTCCACGTTCGCTTGCCGGAACAACCCGCGCAGCAGCGGCAGCGTTTTGCGGACGTGATCGCGCGAGGCTAGTTCCGGTACCACGCCGCCATATTCGGCGTGCAGCGCGATCTGGCTGTGCAGGATATGCGCTAGCAGGCCGTGTTCGCTGTGGTACAGCGCCAAGCCGGTTTCATCGCAGGAGGTTTCGATGCCGAGGATGACCATGGGGAACTCGCTGATTTTGCATTTGGCCGCGGGCGTGACTACAATCCACCGTTTATCAAATTTCAACCTGATTATTGTACTCGACCATGAATGAGGTGATGGGTTAATGCCTTCCGTGAAAGTCAAAGAGAATGAACCGTTCGATGTTGCGCTGCGCCGCTTCAAACGCTCCTGCGAAAAGGCCGGCGTCCTGTCCGAGGTCCGCCGCCGCGAGTCCTATGAGAAACCAACCCAGGAACGTAAGCGCAAGCGGGCCGCCGCCGTCAAACGTCATCTCAAGAAGCTTTCCCGGGAAAGCTCCCGCCGTACCCGGTTGTTCTGAGTCGCCCCATTTCCGTCATCACTGCCCGCGAGTTCGCCGTCATGTCGCTCAAAGACCGCATTCAGGATGACATGAAAGCCGCCATGCGCGCCAAGGACAAGCAACGCCTCGGCGCGATCCGTCTAATCCTGGCCGCCATCAAGCAGCGCGAGGTGGACGAGCGCATCGACTTGAACGAGAGCCAGACGCTGGCCGTGCTGGAAAGAATGATCAAGCAGCGCCGGGAATCGCTGGCTCAATACCAGAGCGCGGGCCGCGAGGATTTGGCCGCCCAGGAAGCGTTCGAGATCGAACTGATCCAGTCCTACCTGCCGGCGCCACTGAGCGAGGCTGAACTCGATGCCCTGATCGCCCACGCCATCGCCGCGACCGGTGCCCAGTCGGTGCGCGACATGGGCAAGGTCATGGCAGCGATCAAGGATCAGGCCCAAGGCCGGGTCGATATGGCCGAGGTCAGCGCCCAGATCAAGATCCGCTTTGGCGGTTGAACTACTCGCCGCGCTTTGCCTCCGCATCATTTATCTCGCGCTCGACCGCTGACGTCTTGGCGTATATCCGCTAGGCTATGGGGTTATGGCTGGCCGCATACCCCAGGAATTTCTCGATCAACTGCTGAGCCGGGTTGATTTGGTCGAGATCGTCAACAGCCGGGTGCCATTGCGCCGGGCAGGCCGCGAATTCACGGCCTGCTGCCCGTTTCACGCCGAAAAAACCCCCTCCTTCTCGGTCAGCCCAAACAAGCAATTTTACCATTGCTTCGGCTGCGGCGCTCACGGCAATGCCATCGGCTTTCTGATGGCCTACGAACGATTGGAGTTTCTGGACGCCGTGGAGGAACTGGCCCGATACACTGGGCTGGAGTTGCCCCAAAGGGGCGGTGGTGGAGATTCTTCCCGAACGTTGTTGGAGCGGGTCGCTCAGGCCGACCGATTTTTCCGCCAGCAGTTACGCGCCCATCCAGCCCGGCGGCGGGCGGTGGATTATCTGCGCCAGCGTGGTCTGACCGGTCGGATCGCTAGCGTCTTCGGCATCGGTTACGGGCCGCCTGGGTGGGATAATCTGTGCCAGGCATTGCGCGACGCGGGTATTCCAGCCGAGGAATTACTCGCCGCCGGGTTGGCCAGTCGCGATGAGCAAGGCCGACTGCGCGACCGCTTCCGCGACCGCATCATTTTTCCGATCCGTGACCGGCGTGGTCGGGTCATCGCCTTCGGCGGCCGAGCGCTGGATGACGACGTTGCGCCCAAGTATCTGAATTCCCCAGAAACGTCACTATTTCACAAGGGATCGGAACTGTACGGCCTGTACGAGGCGCGCGCCCATAATCAGTCGTTACCGAGGTTGGTCGTGGTCGAGGGTTATATGGACGTGGTGGCGTTGACCCAACATGGCGTCGGTTATGCGGTCGCCACATTGGGCACCGCCACCACCGCCGAACATGTCGAGCGATTGTTCCGGGTGGTCAACGACCTGGTGTTCTGTTTCGACGGCGACCGCGCTGGGCGGGCGGCAGGCTGGCGGGCGCTGACCGTGGCGTTGCCGTTCTTGCGCGATGGCCGGCAAATCGGCTTTCTGTTCCTTCCCGAGGGTGAGGACCCGGATAGCCTGGTTCGCCGCGAGGGTCAGGCAGCGTTCGAGCAGCGGTTGGCGCGGGCGACGCCGCTGGCGGATTACCTGTTCGCCGAATTGGGCCGCCAAGCCGATCCGAATACCTTGGCTGGCCGCGCCAGGCTGGCTGAACGAGTCCGGCCGCTACTGGAAAAGCTGCCCGAGGGACATTTTCGCGATCTGATGAATGAACGGTTGCGACAAGAAGCGGGAGTGACCGTCACTCGGCTGCGCCCTTCTCCCACTGCTCCGAGTCGCGCCGACCGCAACCTGCGGTTGGTGCGCACGCCACTGCGTAAGGCGATTGCCTTGCTACTTCATCGGCCGGAACTGGCGCAACAGGCGATGATCGCCGACTCCATTGCGCTGGATCGCAACGAGCCGGGGGTCAAACTGCTGATGGAGTTGCTGGAGACGTGGCGTGACTATCCTCAACTTAGTACGGCTGCGGTACTGGAACGCTACCGGGATACACCGGAAGGGGTCATTTTGGAACGGTTGGCGGCATGGGAACCGGAAGCGCCAACAGATGGCTTTCGATACGACACGGAATTCGCCGATATCCTGACTTACCTGCGGCGACGCGATGATCCGCGCGAGCAGTTGCCGGATATCCTGCTGCGGCGGGGTACACCCAGCGCGCTGAGCGCCGAGGAACGCGAGGCGTTACGGAACTTGGGCAAGCCGCAAAAAATCTAAGCGTTTTTGCCGGTAGTTAAACGTGGCATTCATGATATTATTATCAGTTCGCATTTTCCCACCTCAGTCTGTGACAAGGTCATGAGCGAGCAGCAACAGTCGCAATTGAAGAAGTTGATCGCCCGCGGCAAGGAAAAGGGGTTTTTGACCTATGCCGAGGTGAACGATCATCTACCGGATGATATCGTCGATCCTGAACAGATCGAGGATATCATCTCGATGATCAACGACATGGGTATTGAAGTGCATGAATTCGTGCCTGACACCGAGACCCTGTTGCTCAACGAGAACCCGGTTAGCGCTGACGATGATGTGGTGGCCGAGGAAGCCGCCGCCGCCCTGGCGGCTGTGGATAGCGAATTTGGCCGCACCACGGACCCGGTGCGGATGTACATGCGCGAGATGGGGACAGTCGAACTGTTGACCCGCGAGGGCGAGATCCAGATCGCCAAGCGAATCGAGGAGGGCATGACCCAGGTGTTGTCGGCGCTGGCCAGCTATCCGCCGACCATCGGTGACCTGCTGCGGATTTACGACTCGATCAGCGAGAATGGCACCCGGCTGTCCGACATCATCAGTGGGTTCAACGATGTCGAGGAAGTCGTTCCGCCATTACCGGACGAGGCGCTGCTGTTAGCGGCTGACGATCCGGACGCGGTGGTGGTCGTGGACGAAGTGGTGGTGGCAGTGACCGACGAGGAGGACGAGGAAGGGGAGGGCGCAACCGTGGTCGAAAGTGGCCCTGATCCCGAGGAAACCGCGCACCGCTTCGCGGAGTTGCGCGCTCTGTATGAAGAAATGCTGGCCAGCGTGGATGAGTTCGGTCTTCGGTACGAGCAAACTCGACTGTTGCGCCAGCAGGTCGGTGACCGGTTCCTGCAATTTCGCCTGGTGCCCAAGACCCTGGATCAACTGATCGCGGGATTGCGCGAGCGGGCCGAACGCATTCGCGCGCATGAAAAGGAAATTATGAACGCGTGCGTTCACGGGGCGCAAATGCCACGTAAAACCTTCATCAGTTCGTTTCCACAGAATGAGACGCGGCTGGATTGGGTGGACGAACACGTTCAAGCGGGCCGGAAGTATTCTTCCCTGTTGGCGACGCAGCGCGAAATAGTGCAAGCGGCGCAGTGGCGGTTACAGACCATCGAACAGGAGACGCGCCTGACCATTCATGAAATCAAGGACATCAACCGCCATATGTCCATCGGTGAGGCCAAGGCCCGCCGCGCCAAGAAAGAGATGGTCGAGGCCAATCTGCGACTGGTGATTTCCATCGCCAAGAAGTACACCAATCGTGGCCTGCAATTTCTGGATTTGATCCAGGAGGGCAATATCGGCCTGATGAAGGCCGTGGACAAATTTGAATATCGACGCGGCTACAAGTTTTCGACCTATGCCACATGGTGGATTCGTCAAGCGATTACCCGCTCAATCGCCGATCAGGCCCGCACCATTCGCATTCCGGTGCATATGATCGAGACCATCAACAAGCTGAACCGGATTTCCCGGCAGATGCTGCAAGAGATGGGCCGCGAGCCGACCCCGGACGAGTTAGCTCAACGCATGGAGATGCCGGAAGACAAGGTCCGCAAGGTGATGAAGATCGCCAAAGAGCCGATTTCGATGGAGACGCCAATCGGTGACGACGAGGATTCGCATTTGGGCGATTTTATCGAGGACCTCAGTGTGTTGTCGCCGGTGGACGCCGCCACGGTCGAGGGGTTGCGCGAGGCGACCCGCGAGGTGCTGGCGACGCTCACCCCGCGTGAGGCCAAGGTGTTGCGGATGCGGTTTGGGATCGATATGCCGACCGATCACACCCTGGAGGAAGTGGGCAAGCAGTTCGATGTCACGCGCGAGCGGATTCGGCAAATCGAGGCCAAGGCGTTACGCAAGTTGCGACATCCGAACCGTTCGGAGCAGTTGCGTAGTTTTCTGGATTTGGAATAAGCCAGTAGCAAGAAACCAGGCTAGTGGTTAAAATCAGTATCGTTTCGGGCCCTTAGCTCAACGGTCAGAGCAGGGGACTCATAATCCCTTGGTTGTAGGTTCGAATCCTACAGGGCCCACCATAAAAAATGGGTTAGGTGCAGGTTCAATCCCAATCCCTTCTCCTTTATCCGCGTTGTCCACTGGTTATCCACTTTCCAGAATAAATGAAATGGATACCTCTGTTAACCACCCAATTGACTAGAAAACAACCAATTTTAGCTGTAAGCATAATTCTGTCCTTATCGAAATTGGTTTGCAAGGGTTCTTGTCGAAAGGTATTTTGAGTGGGTGAACGGAGGTTCTCGTGGAAGAAATTGTCGGCTCTTATGAAAGCAAAGTCCGCGCGCATGCCGCGAACACAGAGCAACGGGGAAAGAACGGCGTTCTTTATCGGATATTTGCAGGCAATTCATCGTGGAGCGAAAAGATGAGAAATCATTATGGCTTCACACTGATCGAATTGTTGTTGACGCTGATTATCGTCGGAACGTTGGCAGCCATTGCGGTAAGCACATATAGCGAATATATCGATCGTTCGAAAGTTGCCCAAGCGAAGAGTGATATTCATATCATTGAATCGAAGATCGAAGCTTTCTATGAGACCAATTTCAAGTATCCAGATTCCCTTGATGAATTGAAGGGACAGATCCCTCTATCGGATCCTTGGGGAAATCCCTATCAATACCTGAACATTACCACCACCAAGGGCAAAGGTAAGGTGCGCAAGGACCATAACCTGGTTCCATTGAATTCCGACTATGATTTGTACAGCATGGGCAAGGATGGAGAAAGCGTATCCCCACTAACGGCCAAGGCGAGTCGGGATGACATTGTTCGGGCTAATAATGGAGCGTTCGTCGGGCTGGCCTCGGAATATTAAGGCCCCCGATCAAGGGGAACCGCTGTAACACATGAAAATTGAAATCACTTTTCTTCGCAGCAAGGTAGCACGAAGGGTATTCACGCTGTTTGTTGCCTTATCCCTGTTCCCAGTCATATTGTTGACAGTTCTATCGTTTGACCAAGTAAATAATTTACTGATCAAGCAGCAATACGAGCAACTCAGGCAGAAAAGCAAAAATTATGGTATGGCGCTGCTGGATCGCTTGTTGTTGTTGAAAATGCAAATTGACTGGATTGCCCAGGATCCCCGCCAATTTAATTTGCCAATTAACTCGACGGTAGCCGATGGAGTCAATTTAAAAACCAGTCGAGGATTCAGAAAGATCATAGTAATCGACAGTCATAATCAGTTCGCCACCCCCATTGTGAATGCCGAAAAAATAGCGGCACTGGTTCAGGAAGAGAAAGCCTACCTCGAATCGGGAAATAGTATCCTCATAACTGAATATCAACCTCATTTTTCGTCAAAAATCATACTGCTTCGGATGATTGACCCACAAAATCCAGAGCGGGGTATGTTAGCTGGGGAGATTGATCGATCCTACTTGTGGGGTGATATCGAGTCGTTTGGTTTTGAAACGCAATCGTGTGTTGTTGACGAGTCCAACAGGATACTGTTTTGTTCGCATCAGGAGTATGGATTTAGCCCCGAGCGACTATTGACTGAACTGAATAAGTCTCCTTCGGGCCAATTTCTATGGCATAACCACGACGGTGAAGAACTGTTGATAAACTATTGGTCTATCTTTCTCAAACCAAATTTTCTTGTACCAAAGTGGACGATTATCACCAGTCAGTTGAAAACCGATATATTGGCGCCAATCGCCGATTTTAAAAGTATTTTTGCGTTTGTTATCACATTGACAATTGCTGTCGTGGTGTTCCTAAGCATTCATCAAATCCGTAGGAGCCTGATTCCTCTTGAAAAAATCATGGAGGGAATCCAACATATTGCCAATAAGAGATTTAACAAGCCTGTGGAAGTTAGCAGCAACGATGAGTTTGAAGAGTTGGCGACTTCCTTTAACAATATGACCGCCCGAATAAATAAGCAGTTTCATATCTTGTCCACAATGGCGGATATCGATCAACTGATCTTGTCGACCTCGAAAATCGAAGATATCATCAGGATAGTATTGATCCGAATACATGAAATTATTTCTTGCGATTATATCAGCATAGCGATGGTTGATCATAATCGTGATCACGTCTGTCGTGTTTATACCCGAAGCGATCTATCCAGGGAAAAAATAACCACCAATATGCTGCAAATGACGGCATTGGAATACCAGGCGCTCTTGGGAAATCAGGATCATATATTCATCAATCATCAGGAAAGCCCGCCTGCCTATCTCTCGTCATTGAAAAAACTGGGTGCTTCCTCGTTTCTGGTGCTTCCCATTGTGCTAAAGGAGGAGGCATCCGCAGTGATTTGCCTTGGGTATCAGGCGGTATTAACTCTTGCGGAGGAAGATATCCTTCTCGCTCGTGATTTTGCGAACCGTGTGGCCGTTGCGTTATCTAATGCAAGCTGGGAAGAGCAACTCTACCATATGGCGCATTATGATGCTTTGACGAAACTGCCCAACCGGTTGCTGCTCAAGGACCGACTACAGCAAGCAATGGCCAGCGCGGAACGGCAAAGATCTTTTGTGGCTGTTCTATTCATCGACCTGGACCGTTTCAAGTATGTCAATGACTCCTTGGGTCATATAGCCGGTGATTTGTTATTGTGTGAAGTGGCGCGGCGGCTTAATAAGAACTTACGGAGCGAGGATACCATTTCAAGACTCGGGGGTGACGAGTTCGTCATCATCATCCCACACTTCAATAATATTCAGGAGTCATTGCTGGCAACGACTATGATTGCCAAGAAAGTCATGGCTGAATTATCGAAGCCATTCCATATCAATGATCGTGAAATTTATTCAACAGCCAGCATTGGCATCGCTTGCTACCCAAATGACGGGCAAACAACCAACGATCTCCTGAAGAACGCGGATTCCGCCATGTACCATGCCAAATCGATTGGCAAAAACAATTATCAGTTTTATTCGAGGATATTGAACGACGCGGCTCTAGAAAGGTTGGATATGGAAAACAGCCTTCGCCATGCGCTGGAACGGCATGAATTCGAGTTGCATTATCAACCGAAAGTCGAAACCCAAACCAGGCGAATCCATGGAGCCGAGGCGCTGTTGCGCTGGAATCACCCACAAAAAGGGCGAATTTCACCAGCACGGTTTATTCCTCTCTGCGAAGAGATTGGCTTGATCATCCCGATTGGGGAATGGATCATTCATACGGTGTGTGGTCAGGTTAAGCGTTGGCAGGATCAGGGTTTCTCATCGCTACGCATCGCCGTCAACCTCTCACCCCTACAGTTTCGTCAACCTGATCTGATCAAGCAGGTAAGGAATGCGCTTGATGTGTTTGAGCTTGACTCCAGCAAGTTGGAGCTTGAAATCACGGAAAGCGTCGCGATGGAAGACATCGATAAAACCATCGCAACGCTTGGCATATTCAACGACATGGGGCTTCATCTCAGCATCGATGATTTCGGGACCGGCTACTCCTCGCTGAACTATTTAAAACGTTTTCCGATTCACACCCTGAAGATCGATCAATCCTTCATTCGTAATCTGAGCACCAGTTTCGAAGACGCGGCCATCGTGAAATCGATCATTACCTTGGCGCATAGCCTCAAGTTCAGCGTCGTTGCCGAGGGCGTCGAGAACAACGAACAACTGGATTATCTTTCCAAGCTTGGCTGTGATGAGATTCAAGGCTATTTATTTAGCCCCCCGGTCTCGGCGGACGAGTTCGTCAAGCTGCTATAGAAGAGAGGCCAGGGATTTACTCCTCGCTCAATGGCCTTTGTCGAGTGGTTCGTCATCACCGATCCGACTTGGCGTCGGGCCGGTCTGCCGCTTGTACTTGGCATCCTGGCGTTTGTCATAGGAGCGAATGGCGGGACCAGTAAGCGTCTCGAAACTGATGGCGCAAATCGCCATGCCGGGCCGCAGCGCCAGCGGCAATTTGCCGCTGTTGAAGCACTCCAGCACGATAGCCCCGCTCCAACCGGGATCAATACGGTGGGCGGTGACATGCACCATCAATCCCAACCGCGCCAGGCTGGAGCGACCGTCCAGCCAGCCGACCAGGTCGGCGGGCACGGTGATCGTCTCGGCGGTTACCGCCAGCGCCAGTTCGCCGGGGTGGAGGAAAAACGCGTCGTCGGGCGCGATCCGAATCTCCTTGCTCATGATCCGGTTGATCGCATGATCCACTTCCTCGCGCGGGCCGCTGAGGTCAATGTGGGAGGCGGCGTGATCGTTGAACACGCGAAACCGATTGCCCAGATGCAGATCCACGCTAACGCCGTTGATCTTGCCGGGCATGGGGTGCGGCTCGATACGGATTCGGCCCTCGCCCAGACAGCGTTCGATGTCACGATCACACAGCCGCATGATGACGAGCCTCAGGTGTTCTGAATCACGATGTTGGGGAACTTGTGGCTGTAATTCCTCGCCTGCAACGACAACCGGGCGGCGGCGCGGCGGGCGATGTCCCGAAACAGGCCGGCGATGCGGCTGTCCGGTTCGGCCGCCACGGTCGGCTGGCCGCTGTCGGTTTCCTCGCGGATGCGGATGTCCAGCGGCAACGCGCCCAGGAAGGGCACGCGGTGTTGCGCGGCCATGCGTTGCCCGCCCCCTTGACCGAAAATGTGCTCCTCGTGGCCGCACTTGGAGCAGATGTGGGTGCTCATGTTTTCGACGACACCAAGCACCGGCACTTCCACCTTTTCGAACATTTTCAGCCCCTTGCGGGCATCCAGCAGGGCAATGTCCTGCGGGGTGGTCACGATGAGCGCGCCGCTGACCGGCACCTTCTGCGCCAGGGTCAGTTGCGTGTCGCCCGTGCCTGGCGGCAGGTCGATCACCAGATAGTCAAGGTCTTGCCAGCGCGTGTCGCGCAATAACTGCTCCAGCGCCTGGGTCACCATCGGCCCGCGCCAAACCATCGGCGTTTCCTCTTCGATCAGATAACCGATGGACATGGACTGAAGGCCGTGACTGACGACCGGTTCCATCGTCTTGCCGTCCCGCGATTCCGGCTGCTCGCTGGCGCCCAACATTCGCGGTTGGCTGGGACCGTAGATGTCGGCGTCGAGCAGACCGACGGTTGCGCCCTCGACGCCCAGCGCCAGCGCCAGATTGACCGCCACGGTGGATTTGCCGACCCCGCCCTTGCCGGACGCCACGGCGATGATGTTCTTGACCCCCGGCAACGGCTTTAGCCCCTTTTGCACTTCGTGGGCGATAATCCTACTCTCCACCTGAACCGCCACCTCGCCAACCCCTGGCAATGTTGCCAGCCGTTCGCGGAGCGCGATGCCCAGCGTCTCCCAATAGCCCGCCGCTGGAAATCCCAGTTCCACCTCGACCTCGACCCGGTTGCCCTCGATTCTAATCGCCGTGATGCTCTTGGCGGCGACCAGGTCTTTCTCCAGATAAGGGTCCACATAGCCTCTAAGGGCATTTTCCACATCAGCGCGCGACACGACGGTCATGAGTAAACTTTCTCCCAAAGGTGGGTTGATTCGGAAAACGGACTTTCGCGGCCCGGTTGATCAATAGCCAGCCATGCACCGCTGGCGCGCGGCGTCCAGCTTCATGCTGGCATTCGCCTTCAACGCCGCGATCACGCATTGCCAGTAGGAAGGCTGATAGTTACTGCTCATTCCCTGGCAATTAACCTGGTTAAGCGTCTCTGGCGACTCTCCGTGCTGTTTCGCTAGGGACACCGCCTCCTGGCAAAAACTCGTGCTCCAGATCTCCTCCGCTAGGGCTCCTTGGGCGCGAACGGTACCCGAGGCGGCCAACCCCGCGACCATTACCATACTGCTGAAAAACCTATTGATCTTCATGGAGATTTTACCCTCGTCGAGAAACGGGCATCACGGGCGTTCCAGTCGACGGGTGACAGCCACGCCCGAATGCTGCTAACGTAATAATTTTCCCTACCAATCGCAATTTTTCGCGCCATGAGCCACTCGACCCGCCGCATCCTCGTCACCAGCGCCCTGCCGTACGCCAACGGCCCGATCCATATCGGCCATCTGGTCGAGTACATTCAGACCGATATCTGGGTCCGTTTTCAGAAACTGCGTGGTCACGAGTGCCATTATGTCTGCGCCGACGACGCCCACGGCACGCCGATCATGCTGCGCGCCGAACAGGACGGCATCACTCCGGAGCAGCTTATCGCGCGAGTTTGGCAGGAACATCGCGCCGATTTCGCCGATTTCCTGATCGAGTTTGACAACTATTATTCGACGCATTCCCCCGAATGCCGCCATTATGCTGAATTGATCTATCATCGGCTGGACAAGGGTGGCTATATCAGCCGCCGGGTCATCGCCCAGGCCTACGACCCGGAAAAGCAAATGTTCCTGCCGGATCGCTTCATCAAGGGCGAGTGTCCGCGTTGCGGCACGGCGGATCAGTACGGCGATAGTTGCGAAAACTGCGGAGCAACCTACGCGCCCACCGATCTGAAGAACCCCCGCTCGGTGGTATCCGGCGCGACGCCCATCCTTAAGGAATCGCTGCACTTCTTTTTCAGGCTCCAGAATTTCGAGGCCCTATTGAAAGACTGGATCGCCAGCGGTCCCATCCAGCCACAGATGGTCAACAAGCTGGATGAATGGTTCACCGCCGGACTGCAGGAATGGGACATCTCCCGCGACGCGCCGTACTGGGGCTTTGAAATCCCCGATGCGCCGGGTAAGTATTTTTATGTTTGGCTGGACGCGCCCATCGGTTACATGGCCAGTTTCCAAAATTACTGCGACCGCGTCGGTCTGCGATTCGAGGATTTTTGGAATCCCGAGAGTGGGGCCGAGGTTTATCACTTCATCGGCAAGGACATCGCCTATTTTCACATCCTGTTCTGGCCAGCCGAACTGACCGGGGCCGGCTTTCGCAAGCCCACGGCGGTGCATTGCCACGGTTTCCTGACCGTGGACGGCCAGAAGATGTCGAAATCGCGCGGCACCTTCATCAAGGCCCGCACCTATCTCAACCATCTGCGGCCAGAATATTTGCGCTACTACTTCGCCAGCAAGCTCAGCGACGGCATCGACGACCTGGACCTGAATTTCGAGGATTTCGCGCAGCGGGTCAACAGCGACCTGGTGGGCAAGCTGGTCAACATCGCCAGTCGCTGCGCCGGTTTCATCACTCGCCGTTTCGATGGTCGGTTGGCCACGCAACTTGCCGAGCCGACGCTGTACACGGAGTTTGTCGCCGCCGGCGCTTCCATCGCCCAGGCTTACGAAGGGCGCGAATTCGGGCGGGCCATGCGCGAAATCATGGCGCTGGCCGACCGCGCCAATCAGTATATCGACGAGAAAAAACCCTGGGCGCTGGCCAAGCAGCCTGGCGCCGAGACCGAGGTCCAAGCCGTGTGCGGCATGGGCCTGAACCTGTTCCGGGCGCTGATGATTTATCTCAAGCCGGTGCTGCCTGGCATGGCCGCCCAGGTCGAGCAGTTTCTGCGAATCCCACCCTTGTGTTGGGCCGATCTCGACGCCCCGCTGCTCGATCACGTCATCGCCGAATTCAAACCGTTGATGCAGCGAGTGGAAATGGCCCAGATTGCCGCCATGGTCGAGGACTCGAAGGAAAGTTATCCCCCCGCCGAGGGGGCCGCCAAACCCAGTGGACCACTGGTGGACGATCCGATCGGCCCGATCGTCACCATCGACGATTTCGCCAAGGTGGATTTGCGAGTGGCGCGCATCGTCAAGGCCGAAGCGGTGGCTGGCGCCGACAAGTTGGTGCGGCTGGAACTGGACCTCGGCGGCGAGACCCGCCAGGTGTTCGCCGGGATCAAGTCGGCCTACGCGCCGGACGATTTGCAAGGCCGGCTGACGGTGATGGTCGCCAATCTGGCGCCGCGCAAGATGCGCTTCGGCGTTTCCGAAGGCATGGTGCTGGCGGCGGGTGGAGGCGGTGGAATTTACCTGCTCGCCCCCGACGCGGGCGCGGAGCCGGGAATGCGGGTGAAATAACCCACGCGATCACAACCTGAAAGAAAGGAGCCTGACCGATGCTTGATCTCGCCACCGCCCGCCTCGGCATCGTGGGTCTCGGCTACGTCGGATTGCCGCTGGCGGTCGAATTCGGCAAGCAGTTTCCCACGCTGGGCCTGGACATCAACGAGGTGCGTATTCGGGAATTGCAAGCCGGAACCGACAGTACGCTGGAAGTCACTCCGGAAGAACTGCAGCAGGCTAAACATTTGCACTGCACTTTCCGCCCTGAAGATTTGGCCGACTGCACCGTCTACGTCATCACGGTGCCTACCCCGGTGGACGAACACAAGCGCCCGGATTTTCGGCCACTGATCGGGGCCAGCACCACGGTGGGCCGGTTGTTGAAACCAGGGGACGTGGCGATTTACGAATCCACGGTCTACCCCGGCGCCACCGAGGAGGTCTGCGTACCGATCCTGGAACGGGAATCGGGCCTGCGCTTCAACGTGGATTTTTTCGCCGGCTACAGCCCGGAGCGCATCAACCCCGGCGACAAGGAACACCGCGTCACCACCATCCGCAAGGTCACTTCCGGCTCCACCCCCGAAGTGGCCGATTTCGTGGACGCGCTGTACCGGCGCATCATCACCGCCGGCACGCACCGGGCGTCCAGCATCCGGGTGGCGGAAGCCGCCAAGGTGATCGAGAACACCCAGCGCGACGTCAACATCGCCCTGATCAACGAACTGGCGTTATTGTTCAACCGCTTGGGCATCGACACCGAGGAAGTGTTGCTGGCCGCTGGTTCCAAGTGGAATTTCTTGCCGTTTCGACCGGGCCTGGTTGGTGGCCACTGTATCGGCGTGGATCCCTACTATTTGACCCACAAGGCCCAGGAGATCGGCTTCCACCCGGAAATGATCCTGGCCGGTCGGCGCACCAACGATGGCATGGGCGCCTACGTGGCCCAACGCGTGGTCAAGCTTCTGACCCAGAAGCGCATTCCAGTGATGGACGCCAAGGTGCTGATCATGGGGCTGACCTTCAAGGAAAATTGCCCGGATTTGCGTAATACCCGAGTGGTGGACATCATCCAGGAATTCCGCGACTACAACGCCCACGTTGATGTGCATGACCCATGGGTGAATCCACAAGAGGCGGTGCATGAATATGGCGTCGAACCGATGGCGGAACCCAAACCCGGTCATTACGACGCCATCATTCTAGCGGTGGCGCACCGCCAGTTTCGAGAACTGGGTGTCGAGCGTATTCGCGCACTGGGCAAGCCTGGAGCCGTGTTGTTCGATGTGAAATATCTCTTTCCCGCTACCGCCGTGGATGGCCGTCTATGAAAATTCTGGTCACGGGGAGCGCGGGTTTCATCGGCTCCACGCTAGCTTTACGCTTGCTGGAGCGCGGCGATGAAGTCGTCGGTTACGATAACCTGAACGATTATTACGACGTGAACCTGAAGCGGGCGCGGCTGGCCCGGCTACAGGCGCACTCTGGATTTACCGAGGTGAGGGCGGGTTTGGAGGATCGAGCAGCGCTCGTGGGGGCTTTCGCCCGCCACCGGCCGCAGCGGGTGGTGAACCTGGCGGCGCAGGCCGGGGTGCGCTATTCGATCCAGAATCCCCATGCCTACGTGGATTCCAATCTGGTCGGTTTCGTCAACGTGCTGGAAGCCTGCCGCCATCACGAAGTCGAACATCTGGTATACGCCTCAACCAGTTCGGTATACGGCGCCAACACCCGGATGCCGTTCTCGGTCCACGACAACGTCGATCATCCGCTCAGCCTGTACGCAGCCACCAAAAAGGCCAACGAGTTGATGGCGCATACCTACAGCCATCTTTACGGCCTGCCGACCACTGGCTTGCGCTTCTTTACCGTTTACGGTCCTTGGGGCCGACCGGACATGGCGCTGTTTCTGTTCACCCGCGCCATTCTGGCCGGCGAACCGATTGAAGTATTCAATTACGGGCATCATCGGCGCGATTTCACCTACATTGATGACATCGTCGAAGGCGTGATCCGAGTGCTCGATCAAGTGGCGACGCCAAATCCCGAATGGTCGAGCGAAACTCCGGATTCGGCGACCAGTCGCGCGCCTTATCGACTGTATAACATCGGCAGTCACCGGCCCGTCGAGTTGATGCGCTACATCGAAGTCCTGGAGGACTGCCTGGGCCGCAAGGCGATCAAGAACCTGCTGCCGATGCAACCGGGCGATGTGCCGGATACCTACGCCGATGTCGAGGCGCTGGTTCAGAATGTCGGCTACCAACCCAGCACGCCGATTGAAGTCGGCGTGGCCCGCTTCGTGGCCTGGTATCGGGAGTATTACCGGGTCTAGACCGACTCCGCCGCATCCAGCCGCCGCCATACGCAAGAACCGCCACTGCTTTTGTCCAGCAGATCCAGATAGGACGCATGAGCGGCGCATTCCCCCGCGTCGGCGCGGATGACCGCCAGCGATGGCCGATGTTGACGCGCCGCCGCCCGTTGGGTTGGGCCACGGCCCGGTATCGCGTTAGCGGCGGTTGGCGGCACGAACAGCGAATCCTGCTGGCGGGTCATCGCCAGATAAACATCGGCCAGGATTTCCGCGTCCAGCAACGCGCCGTGCAGGGTGCGCTGGGAATTGTCGATCCCATAGCGTTTGCACAGTGCATCCAGGCTGTTGCGCTGGCCAGGATGGCGCTGCCGGGCCATGAGCAAGGTATCCTCGACCGTGCAAATCTGCTCCAGCACAGTCTGGCCGCGCCCGCATAGCCGCAATTCGTGGCTGAGAAACCCTAGATCGAACGGCGCGTTGTGAATGATCAGTTCGGCGCCCCGGATGAAATTCAGCAATTCGTCGGCGATATCCGGAAAGCGCGGCTGGCTGGCGAGAAACGCGTTGGTGATGCCGTGCACTCGGATGGCGTCGGCGTCAATGGCGCGGTCGGGTTGCAGATAAGCGTGAAATTGACGACGGGTCAGCCGCCGGTTCAGCAACTCGATGCAGCCAATTTCAATGATCCGATGTCCCTGCGCGGGCTCAAGGCCCGTGGTTTCGGTGTCGAGGACGATCTGGCGAGCGTTCATGGGCTATGGGTCGCTGTGGATTTCTTTTGTCTTCAACCGATGGCACGCGGCCGTGGCCAGTTGGTCCACCCGCTCGTTCTCGGGATGGCCGTTGTGGCCGCGCACCCACTGCCATTCAGCCTGGTGCGGGGCCAAGGCCGCCTCCAGCCGCCGCCAAAGGTCCACGTTCTTGACCGGCTGGCGGTCGGCGGTTTTCCAGCCACGCCGTTTCCAGGCCGCCAGCCATTCCGTGATGCCCTTCATGACGTACTGGCTGTCGGTGCAAATATGCACACGCATCGGCCGTTTCAGCGCCTCCAACCCCCGGATAACCGCCAGCAACTCCATTCGGTTGTTGGTGGTGGTCGGTTCGGCACCCGACAGCTCTTTTTCCCTCCCCCGATAGCGCAATAGCACGCCCCAGCCACCGGGGCCGGGATTGCCGGAACAGGCCCCATCGGTAAACAGGAACACACGGTCGTGTCCAGCGACGGGTTCCGCCTGGTCATTTCGGTCGTTCACAAGATTCCTCGTCAGCGAGCGTTCCGTGTGGAGATGATCAAGATTTTAGCTGTCCCTATGCGAGGGGGCTATGACGGTCATAGTCTCTTTCCATGGCTCAACCACGCCGTTCCGGTGGCATCCCGCATGGCTTGATGATAACCTTAGCGTCCATGGCGAAACCGGCCCCCAGGGGCGCGCCCGACCAATCTTCAGCGCGGACGGTGGCTTGTCCGCTCCGTTCGCAGGCGCTTCAACTCCATCACACTCGGTAACCAACAGGAGAGTCCACAAGATGGCAATCGTTCATGACGGTAAAAATCGGACCAACAACCAAAAGCTGTTGCAATGGGTGGATGAAATCGCCGCCCTGACCCAACCCGACCGCATTCACTGGGTCGACGGTTCGGACGCGGAAAATCAACAATTATGCGACGAGATGGTTGCCTCCGGCACCTTCGTCAAGCTGAATCAAGAAAAACGGCCCAATTCCTATCTTGCTCGCTCGCATCCGTCTGACGTGGCGCGGGTCGAGGATCGCACCTTCATCTGCTCGGAATCGAAGGAGGACGCTGGTCCGACCAACAATTGGGCACCCCCCGCCGAAATGCGGGCGCAGCTTAAGGAACAGTTTGCCGGCTGCATGCGCGGCCGCACCATGTACGTCATTCCCTTTAGCATGGGGCCGATCGGCAGCCCGATCGCGCAGATCGGCATCGAGATCACCGACTCGGCCTACGTCGTGGTCAACATGCGGATCATGACCCGCATGGGCCAGAAGGTGCTCGACGCGCTGGGCAGCGACGGTTTCTTCATTCCGTGCGTGCATTCGGTCGGTGCCCCGCTGGCCCCCGGCCAGAAGGACGTGCCGTGGCCGTGCGAGCCGGACATCAGCCGCAAGGCCATCGTCCATTATCCCGAAACCCGCGAGATTTGGTCCTACGGGTCCGGCTACGGCGGCAACGCCCTGCTTGGCAAGAAGTGCCTGGCCTTGCGCATCGCCTCCGCGATGGCGCGCGACGAAGGCTGGCTGGCCGAACACATGCTGATCCTGGGCCTCGAATCGCCCAAGGGCGACAAGACCTATGTCGCGGCGGCGTTCCCCAGCGCCTGCGGCAAGACCAACCTGGCCATGATCGTGCCGCCCAAGGGCTTTGGCAACTGGAAGGCGCTGACCGTCGGCGACGACATCGCCTGGATCAAGCCGCGTCCCGATGGCACGCTGCGCGCCATCAACCCCGAAGCGGGCTTCTTTGGCGTCGCGCCCGGCACCTCTTACGATTCTAATCCGATGGCGATGGAATCGATCAAGGCCAACACCATCTTCACCAACGTCGTGCTGACCGACGACGGCGACGTGTGGTGGGAGGGCATGGGTGTCGCGGCGCCCGCGCACGGCATCGATTGGCAGGGTAACGACTGGACGCCGGATAGCGGCCGGGTGGGCGCGCACGCCAACTCCCGTTTCACCGCGCCCGCCTCGCAGTGCCCGACCATCGATCCGGCCTGGGAAGACCCCGCCGGTGTGCCGATTTCTGCCTTTATCTTCGGTGGGCGTCTGTCCAAGACCTTCCCGCTGGTCTACCAAGCCTACGACTGGAACCACGGGGTGTTCATGGCGGCCACCATGGGTTCGGAAGCCACGGCAGCGGCCATCGGCGTGACCGGCATCCGGCGCGATCCGTTCGCCATGCTGCCGTTCTGCGGCTACAACATGGCGGCGTACTGGGGCCACTGGATCAACATGGGCAAGAAGTCTGGCCTTAAGCTGCCCCAGATCTTCCGCACCAACTGGTTCCGCAAGGATGCCAATGGCAAATTCGCGTGGCCGGGCTACGGCCAGAACATGCGCGTCCTCAAGTGGATCGTGGAACGGGTCAACGGCCAGGTCGGCGCCGTGGAAAGCCCGTTCGGGTTGATGCCGCGCTACGAGGATCTGGATCTGCAAGGTCTGGATTTCTCCAAGGAGCAATTCGCGGCCATCACCAACATCAACCGCGCCGAGGCGGCCAGCGAAGTCGAGGAAATCAAGGGCTTCTTCGACAAGTTTGGCCAGAAGTTGCCGCCAGAACTCGAAGCACAGCGCCAAGAGTTCGGCAAGCGCGTCGAAAAAGCGCCCGAAGTTTGGAAGGTGGTTGCGGCCTAAGCCTTGGCCGAGCGCGCGGTTCGCGAGAACCGCGCTTTGGGAAGGAAGCAAGACATCATAAAGCCGGCGTAAGCCGGCTTTATGATTTGGTGGGTTAGCGAAATTTCCTGCCGCCAGCCACGGCTGCCGCCGAATCAGCTCGACACCGCGCCGTCGCTGGCCGTCTCCAGGTTCAACGCCGCCGCCAGCAAGGCTTGGGTGTACGGATGTTGAGGCGCGCCGAATACCCGCCGCGCCGGACCCGCTTCCACCACCCGGCCGTTCTTCATCACGAGCAGGTAGTTGGCCAGCGCGCGCACCACCCGTAGATCGTGACTAATGAACACATAGGCCAGTCGGTGGCGGCGTTGCAACTCGCGCAGCAAATCCACGATCTGCGCCTGCACCGACACGTCCAGCGCACTGGTCGGTTCGTCCAGAACCAGCAGGCGCGGCTGTAAGGCCAAGGCGCGGGCGATGGCGATGCGCTGGCGTTGACCGCCGGAAAATTCGTGCGGGTAACGGTCCTGGGTCGCTGGGTCCAACCCGACCTCTTCCAGCGCCTGACCCACGCGGGCGCGGCGGGCGGCATGATCATTGGCCAGGCCATGTACCAGCAATCCCTCCTCGACGATCTCACCGACCGACAACCGGGGGCTGAGCGAGCCGAATGGGTCCTGAAACACCATCTGCATCGCCTTGCGCAGCGGGCGCAAGGCCTTGCCGGGTCTGTCATCGATGCGCTGGCCCTCGAACCGGATCGCGCCTTCGCTGGCCAACAGCCGCAGCAGCGCCAGCCCCAGCGTGGTTTTGCCGGAGCCGCTCTCTCCCACCACGCCCAGGGTCTGGCCTTCGCGCACGCGCACGCTGACGCCGTCCACTGCCTTGACGTGATTCACCACTCGCTGCAACACCCCGTGCTTGAGCGGAAACCAGACTTTCAATCCGTCACTGGCGATCACCTCCGGCGCATCGTCCGGTGCTGGCGGCGGCTCGCCTTTCGGTTCCGCCGCCAGCAACTGCTGGGTGTACGGATGCCGCGGGTTAGCGAACAGGTCGCCGACCGCCCCCGTTTCCACCACCTCGCCGGCGCGCATCACGCATACGCGATCCGCCATTTTGCGAACGATGCTCAGGTCGTGAGTGATGAACAGGATCGCCATGCCGAACCGCGCCTGCAACTCCTTGAGCAGTTTGAGGATCTGTGCCTGGATCGTGACATCGAGCGCGGTGGTCGGCTCGTCGGCGATAAGAATGTCAGGCTCATTGGCTAGGGCCATGGCGATCATCACCCGCTGGCGTTGGCCACCGGACAATTCATGCGGCAAGGCGTTCAGGCGATGCGCGGCGTCAGGCAAACCGACCAGTTCCAGCAACTCCCGAATCCGCGCGCGCCGCCGTGCGCCGCTCAATCCCTTGTGCAGCGATAAGGTCTCGCCAATCTGCTTCTCGATGGAATGCAGTGGGTTGAGCGAGGTCATCGGTTCCTGGAAAATCATGGCGATTTGGTTACCACGCACCTCGCGCAAACGGGCCGGGGCCGCGTTTAGCAACTCCTCGCCGCGCAGACGGATGCTACCGCTCGGATGGCGGGCGTGGGGATAGGGCAACAATCGCAGGATGGAGAGCGCCGACACCGACTTGCCAGAACCGCTTTCGCCCACCAACGCCAGCGTCTCGCCGCGATGGAGAGCGAACGAGACCTGTTTTACCGCGGGCAGCGTTCCGAAGGAAACGGACAGATCGTGGATCTCAAGGAGGGGAGGGGATTCGGTCACAATAAGCTTCACCTTCATGGGGATGCGTCATGGCTGGGAAACGCTTTCCACGAACAGGTTGCGCTGCCATGATTCACGCGCCAGCCTGGTCAAAATGACGGACAATCGATAATTCTCGCAATCCGGCGCTGCATCGGCCAGGAAAATTTCCAGTAGAATAATTACTGCATTAAGCCGGATGATGATGGATTCATGATGGTCGGTTTTCTTGAGTAACCCACGCGCCAGCGACGGTGTTCGGGGCTACCCAACTTGCCTGGTGGCGGCGACGACGCTCCAGAGCTTTCCACGTCGGACTTTCGTCCCTGGTGGACCGTGTAGCGCCCATGGCCGCAACCACCATCGCTCGCCCGCTTCGAAGCCGAGACCCCCATGACCGATACTGATTCCAAACAGCCTGGGCATATTCTGGCGATCCCTGAAACCGCGCGCTTGCGAGAAGACCTTGAGGCGTTGCGGCGCGTGGTGGCAAAAGAGGATCAGACGTTCCTGTCGCTGATCCAGCGCGTCGATCAGATTCTCGATACGGCGCGGGCGGATCGGATGCAGCTCGACCAGGCGATGAAGCGCGAACGGGATCTATCCAGATTCGTGGGGCAGGTGCTGGGGAGCATCCAGGATGTGCTGGTGGTGACCGATCCAAATGGCATCATCGTGCAAGCTAACACAGCGGCGTATCGGGAACTGGGCTGTGCATCGGACGCGCTGCTGGGGATTGCGGTGGACTTGCTATTGCCACCGGAAGTACGGGCCGCGCACGAGCGGCAATTATCGGCGCAACGCGCGCCATCGGCTTCGGCTTGGGTCGCGGCGATTGCCGAGCGGGGCCGCTATTTGGAAGAACACCATCTGCTGCGCCCCAATGGCGGAGGGTGTGATTCAAAGTGATGCATCGATGAAATGGCCGGTTCAAGCGGCTTCTTT
>JAVMKI010000051.1:0-111970 GCA_031732755.1 Candidatus Contendibacter sp. | reverse complement strand
CATGGTCGTTCTCGCTTTCCTCGCTATCCTCATCAAAAGATTATGAACAGGCTCTGAGAGCATTGCGCCGACGTCGGCGCGATCGTCGCCCAACACCTCACGACCGATCAGGATCAAATCGGGTCGTTCGCGCCGCAGCACGGACGCCAGTTGGCGCGCCTGCTCAATCGGTTCCCATTCGGGAGCGGTTCGCAGGTGCAGGACGCGCTGCGCCCCCAGCGCAAAGGCGCGGTGCAGCAGAGTCTCATGGCCTGGTGGGGCGGACAGGAGAGCAACCACTTCCCGATCTTGATCTTCAGTCCGCAACGCAACGGCTTTGGCCAAAGCGACCTCATCGAACGGATTGAGCACTGGACGCAAGCTGTCAGGGACGATGCGGCCTTGTTCGATGCGAACCGGGCTGGCACTGTCCGCTGCCGTTCGCAGGATCACGATGATTTTCATGGATTCACCATCTTGGCAAAGATCAATCGCTTTGTGCCCCCAGCAGAGAGTGGCGCAATAAGCTGCTCAGTTGATCGATGACGGTGACCAGCGCCAGCAGCACGATCAGCAACGCCAACGCCTCGCGATAGGCGAACAGGTGGAAGGCCGTCACGATTTCCAGACCGATGCCGCCCGCGCCGACGATGCCAACTGTAGTCGCTTCACGCACGTTGTGTTCAGCCCGGTACAACACCACGTCGAGCATTCGCGGCAAACATTGCGGCAACAAGCCGAAGCGCAACACGCCCAATGGCTTGACCCCCAAGCTGGACAAGGCGTGAGTGGGCGCAGGGTCGGCATGTTCCAGGATTTCGGCAAAGAACTTGCCCAACATGCCGGTAGAGTGACAGGCCAGCGCCAACGCGCCGGGCAGAGAGCCGAAACCGACTGCGGCGACGAAGATGATGCCCCAGACCAGGCAAGGAATTGCCCGGGCGATATTGAGGATCAACCGTGCCGGCCAGCTTAGCCAAGCAGATCCTAGACGGCGGGCCGCCAGTACGCTCAACGGCAAGGCGGCCAGCGTCGCCAGGGCCGTGCCGGCCAGACTCATGGCCAGGGTTTCCAGCAAGGGCCGCAGCCAGTGCCGCCAGCGACTGAAATCCGGCGGCCAGCAGTCTTGCAGCAAGGCGCTCAGCGTGCGCGGCATATCGGAGTAGCGGCTGAAATCGAACACGCCCGCGCTGGCGATGACAACGCCGAGCGCCACCCAAAATAGCAGATGCACGCCCAGCGTTTTCTGGAACTGCCGGCGCTCTTGCGCCAGCAGCAGGGAGATCGGGTCTGAAGTCAAACGCATGAGAACCCGCAACTACAAAGCGGCCGCTTTTTCCACCGCTTCGACCCAGCGGCGCACCACATCGACATCGCTGTCCTGGGCTGTCACGAAGGCGTCGGCCCGAAAGACCTGGAGGGCGGCGGGATCGTGCATGTCCAACAAGGCTTGTTGGAGTTCCTTGCGAAAGGTCGGAGGAATCCCTTGGCGCAAGGTCCACATATATTCGGGAATTGGCGGCGATTCCTGCAATACCCGCACCTTGGCGGGATCGAGCTTGCCTTCCTTGAGCAAGCGCTGGTAGATGGGCTGCGACAAGCCGCCGCCGGCGACCCGGTCATTCTGCACGGCCAACGCTACGGCGTCATGCGCGCCTAAACTCTGCGGCACATAATCGCGGCCGGGCGCGAGACCCGCGTCCCACAGCATGTATTGTGGCACCCAGGTGCCCGAGGTCGAGGCCGGATCGCCGAACGCGATTTCCTTGCCGCGCAGATCGGCCAGATTCTTGGCTGGACTGTCGACTGGAACGATGATAATAGCCTTGAAGGTGGGGCCGCCGCCGGGATGCGAGGGCCGCGCGATCGATTCCAGCTTGACCTTGCGACCTTGCAGGATGTAAGTCACCGGCCCGAGATAAGCCATGTCCAAGCGCCCGAAGCGCAGGGCTGCGCCGGTGGCGGCGTAGTTGGCCCCGACCACCAGCTCGACTGGCATTTTCAGACGCTGTCCCAGATAGGTGCGCAAGGGTTCGTTCAGACGCATCACCGTGGGCGCGGATTCGCCGGGCAGCAGACCGATAATCAGCTTCGTGGGCCGCTCTTCGGCCCAAGCGTCGTTGCTCAAAACCAAGTTTGCCCATAGCAGGCCGAGCGCGAATTGAAAAAACTTTCGCATGATTCAAATTCCTTTCGAGACAGAAGAAGAAAAGACCCGCGCCTGGGCAGCGCAATCAAAGTGGGCGACCGGGCCATCGAAGGCGATTTGGCCATTGGCGAGGCCGATGACCCGGTCGGCCAAAGCCAGAGCCATGTCGATCTGGTGCATGACCAAAATCACGGTCATGCCGTGTTGAGTCGCGAGCGTACGGATGGCATCGCCCAGTTGGCGGGCTTGATTGGGATCGACGGCGGCGAACGGTTCGTCGCCCAACAGCAGGCGCGGCGCACGCACTAGGGCGCGGGCCAGTCCCACCCGTTGCCGTTCGCCACCGGAGAGCCAGTCGACGCGGGTGCGGGCGTACTGCAACAAACCCACTTCGTCCAGCGCTTCGGCGGCCTGTCGCTGTTGCGCCTGCGACCAGGGCAGCAGCGACAATGGATGGCGGGCGTCGGCCAAGCCCAACAACACGTTGCGCAGCGCGCTCAAGCGGTCGATCAAAGCGTGATTTTGAAACACGGTGGCGGTGCGGCGGCGGTGCGTATCCAGGCACGCATCATCGAGCGGCCCCAGACCGCTGACCGAGATTTGGCCGGCGCTGGGACGCAACAGCCCGTTGAGCGCGCCCAGCAACGTAGTCTTGCCGACGCCGGAGCGTCCCACGACCGCCGTGACCGATGCCACGGGAATTTCGGCGGACACGCCATGCAGGATCTCGGTAGCGCCGCGCCGGATGCTGACGTTCTCCAGCCGGATCACGGCTGGTGCTCCCGGCGTCCTTGCTCGTAGGCGTCGAACGCCAGAATCAGGCGATCCAACACGGTCGCCGCCTGCCCAAACATATTCTGAAACAGCGGATCTGGCGCCTTGGCGATGTCGCTGCGCAAATGGGCGGCGATGTCGCGCAGAGAGCTGCGCATCTTGGCGATATGGTGCAGAGGATCGTCGACAGCGCCCATCGCCCGCCTCAATGGGCGTTGACCAGTTGAAATTCGGGATTGCGCACGCCATAACCCAGCGCCTTGCGCAGCCAAAGCGGCGGATGAGTATTCATGGTCCGCTGCAAGGCATCGATGACGGTGTCGATATCGCGGCGTTGTTCGATCTTGAGGGGAAAGACGCCGGCTTCATGCAACAAGCGCACCGCCGCCAGATCATTGAGTTCCTTGCAGAACAGAATGGCGCAACCCCGCACGGCGTCCACGCGCGCGGCGAGGCGGTCGCTGCCTTCGGTCAAAGCAGCCTCGGCGAAACAGCAACCGCCGTTGCGGCCGCTGCCGGGGCGTGGTTTGCTGGTCTCGGCGTTGGCGTCGGATTCGGTGTCGCTGCTGGCCTCCTGCGGCGGACGCGGACTGGCGAGGCGCACCATGTCCAGAAATTCGCGGGTGTCGTAGCTGACATCGTAAAATACGAAATGCCGCGCAAACGTGAATGAAGTGTCCACATGCGTCAGGCTGTTGGTGGCGAGAGCGATCTTGATGTGACCGATAGCGGACATAGCGTTCTCCTCAAGCAGTGGGAATTCTCCAGAGAGTTCAGGGATGACCCGGCGACGCGCGCCGCCGGGCCTGGGCGCTCAGCTCACCAGGTGTTCAAAATCCACTCGCGGTTCTTGGTGTATTCCATGTGCGTGAACAGGGTGTTGGCGATGGTTTCCGCCAGTTCCATCGCGCCCCGGTAGCCGATGATCGGTTTGCGGTACAGACCGGCGCGATCGAAGGTCGGGAATCCGACCCGCACCATTGGAATGTTGGCGTCAATAGCGATGTAGCGGCCTTTGGAATGGCCCAGGATCAGATCCAGCTCGACGCTCTTGTCCTTGATGCGCTTCTCTAGATCCCACAGGTCGGCGTTGAGGACGATTTCCATGTCGAAGGTGGCGGTTTCTTTCAGCTCCTTGATGCGTGGGTCTTTCTTGTAGCGGGTGTTGTCATCGCCGATCAGCAGCAACACCGGTTCCATTTCCAGCTCCATGCAGAATTGCGCCAGCCCGAACACCAGATCGGCGTGACCGTAGATCGCCACCTTCTTGTTGGCGAAGAACATATGCGCCAAGTCGGCCATCGCATCGAGCGCGATGCCGCGTTCCTTGACCAGTGAATCGGGAATCGGCTGACCGGTCAGGTCGCTGATGTGTTGCAGCAGCAGGTCGGTGTTGCGGATGCCGTACGGGCTGGCGGTGAGCACCTGCGGCACGCCAAATGTGCTCTCCAAATGCTTGGCCGCTGCTGCGCCTTCATAGCGGGCCATCGCGATCGAACCGCAGGCGTTGGCGCTGTTTTGCAAATCCTCGACCGTGGTGCGGCCATGAGTGTTGATGGACTTATCCGGCAGCATCGGCGAATCGAAATCCTCGGTGTCCATGAAGATGGCGCCGTCCACGCCCATTTGGCTCAGATAGGATTTCAGCAGAACCACGTCGCCGGGATTGATCCAGCCGGGGAACAGGTTGAGCTTGCCGGTCGGTTCGCCTTTTTTGGCCAGCGTCTTGACCAGCGCCTTCAGTGCTTCGTCATAACCGCTGACGTGGCTGCCCTTGAAGCTGGGCGTGTGCACTGGCACCAGATGGATTTCCCGCTCTGGAAATTCGCGCTGGAGCGCTTGATTACAGAGCCGGATCGTGCCTTCGATATCATCGCCGATCACCTCGGTCGAGCAGGTGGTGATGATCGGGATGACGCGCAGTTGCGGATAGCGCTTGGCCAATACCATGACGCCTTCCTCGATGCGCTTGGTGCCGCCGAACACGGCGGATTCCTCATGCAGCGAGGTCGAGGCGATGTCGAAATTCTCCTTGAAGTGCTGGGCGAACAGCAGCCGCACGAACATGCAGCAGCCTTGGCCGCCGTGAACTAGCGGAATGCAATCCTGGATGCCGATGCCGGCGAACTGAGCGCCGGCCGGTTGGCAGTCGAGCATCGGGTTGATGGTCCCGGCGCGCTCCTTGGCGTGCGCCTTGACTTCGGGCGCATGAACTTCGGTCATTTCACAAGACATACGATGTCCCTCTTGAACTTCACTAGAGCAGGGCGACGGGTTCTCAATACAAATGATGTGAAAGCTCGCGGTTCTTGGAGTGGGTGATGGTGACGGCGACGAGCAACTGGCTCAGTTGCTCCATCACTTGGCGAATTTCCTCGGCATCGGCGTCTTTGATCCAGGGGAAGCCCGAGCGGAAATCGGCCACCATGATCCGGGCGTCCGCCAGAAAACAACGATCCTTGGGCGTGTCGGCCGCGGGCGTCTTGCCTTGGAGCAATTCGATGCCCTTGGCGATGATGCCCTCAATGTTTTCCTGCCGGTCCCAACTGCGCGAGTGGAACTGCCACAGGCAACGTTCCTGGACATAATCGAACAGTTCTTCGGCGCGAGCATCCATCACGCGACCTCCTTCAGCGCAATCTTGGCCTTGACGGTCCGGCGAATGTCGGTGGCCGCCAGACCGAGCAAGGGGCTATGAGTGGCGTTGTAGATGTCGCGCGCCATGTTCACGAAACCCTGGAAGTCCATGTACGGGCCATTGTGATAGGCGTGGCCGTTGATGTAGGGAATGTGCAGCTTCTTCACCAGTTCGCCGACGCGCGGGCCGGTGAAGATGATGTCCGGCTTGATGTTTTCCAGAATTTCGAAGAATTCCAGCTCGTTGGCGTCGTCGATGTAGTAGGTGCCTTCCCGACCGCGCGCCACTACTTTTTCGAAGTCCTCCTCATGGCCGAACTTGGAGGACATGGCGACCACTTCGATGCCCATGTCGTCTTCCACCGACTTGGTCCAGTGCCACAGCCGCGGGCCGCCGGTCCAGATCGCCATCTTCTTGCCCTTCAGCCGCTCCTTGTACCAATCCAGCTTGGGCTTCCACTGCGCGTACTCTTCCGCGATCAAGGCTTCGCCTTTCTCCTCGATCCCGAAGAAAGAGCAAACCTTGCGAATGCCCTCGGCCATGTAGTTGAAGCCCCAGGTATCGATGTCCAGCCGTGGAATGCCGTAGCGCTTCTTTAACTCGTTGGCGATGTAGCCGGCGGAGCGGGCGCAGTTGACCACGCTGAGCTGGGCGCGGTGCATGGAGCGCAGCTCGTCGTAATTGGCATTGCCGGTGAAGTGGGCGATGACTTGAATCCCCAAGCGATCCCAGTAGGTTTGCAGCAGTTGGGTGTCGCCCTGGATGTTGTAGTCGCCGATGAAGTTGATCGTGTACGGACTCTTGATCTCCGGTTCCACCGAGCCGACCTTCTGATCCACCCAGCCGATGTTCAGGACGTGGTGGCCCTTGGACTGGCTGACGCCGGAGAAGCCGGGGCATTCCACGGTGAAGATGTCGACGTCGGGCCGATCCTGCATCACCTTCTTGGCCACGGCTTTCACGTCATCGCCGATCAGCGCCGTCGGGCAGGTGGTGTAGAGGAACATCCGCTTCATGTGCGGCATGGCGTCGAAGGCTTCGTGGATCGACTGTTCCAGCCGCTTCTCGCCGCCGAACACGATGTGGCTTTCCTTCATGTCAGTCGACCACACGTATTTGAGCGGAACATGGCCGTTGTCACTGGGATAACGCTTGGTGTGCCAAGTGTCGTAGGCGCAGCCAACTGGGCCGTGAATCATCTGAATGGCGTCTTTCACGACGCCGCCGATCACCAGCTTGGCGCCGCAGAAGGCGCAACCGCGTTCCGAGAGCGTGCCTGGAATCGTGGCGACATTGGCGATAGGCAGGAATTCCTTGGTGCTTTCTCCGGGGGCTTTCAGGTAAATGTGGCGTTGACGTTCGGGAATGTCTTTGTCGCAATCCAACAGGATCATGGGCATGGTCTGGTACTCCTCGCATTGACGATTCGGTCTCGAATGTACGGCGACTCATTACCATCGGACCGTCATCGTGGAGATCGCACGAGTTGTGCCAAGATTTTTCTGGATGCGAGATGAGGATGGATATTTTTTCTTAAAAAAAACCGGCTTACGCAATTTCTCACTTTTATCGTCTTAGTCGAGATAAACAAAAATATATAACGATTGTCGTGTTCCGAATTGCGGCCCGTTCTCGAACGTACTTTTTGTCGTGGTTTCGTACCAGAACGTACAGTTTTGCCGATTGAATTGAATACGGTTGCCGCGCGTGGAAACGGCAACGATTCCCATGGCCGGAGAATTCGCTTATAGCCTGTTGACTTCCATGAATAATAGCCACTTCATTAAACGATCACCGGCCGAGGCGGTGTTCTCTTGGCACGAAGCTTGAAACACCGGGAAGCGAAAGTCAGATTTATTCTTCGGCGATAGAGGTACTCTGCAATGGCAATCCGTCAATGCGCGATTTATGGGAAAGGCGGCATCGGTAAATCCACCACCACCCAAAACCTGGTGGCGGGGCTAGCTGCGCAAGGCAAGAAGATCATGATCGTTGGTTGCGATCCCAAGGCCGATTCCACTCGTTTGATTCTCCACGCCAAGGCCCAGAGCACCATCATGCAGATGGCGGCGGACGCCGGCACGGTCGAAGACCTGGAACTGGATGACGTGCTGAAAGTCGGCTATGGCAGCATCCGCTGCGTCGAATCGGGCGGTCCCGAGCCGGGCGTGGGCTGCGCCGGGCGTGGCGTCATCACCGCCATCAATTTTCTGGAAGAGGAAGGCGCCTACGAGGAAGAACTCGATTTCGTGTTCTACGACGTGCTGGGCGACGTGGTGTGTGGCGGTTTCGCCATGCCCATTCGTGAAAACAAAGCTCAGGAAATCTACATCGTGGTATCGGGCGAGATGATGGCGATGTATGCCGCCAACAACATCGCCAAGGGAATCGTCAAGTATGCGGCCTCCGGCAAAGTGCGTCTGGCCGGCTTGATCTGCAACTCGCGCAAGACCGACCGCGAAGCCGAACTGATCGAGGCGCTGGCCGCGAAAATGGGTACCCAAATGATCCATTTCGTGCCGCGCGACAATGTGGTGCAGCGCGCCGAAATCCGCCGGATGACGGTGATCGAGTACGATCCCACCGCCAAGCAGGCCGACGAATACCGCACCTTGGCGCAGAAGATCATCGATAATAAAAAATTCGTGGTCCCCAAACCGCTAACCATGGACGAACTGGAGGACCTGCTGATGGAATTCGGCATTCTCGACGAGGAGAACGAGGACATCGTCGGCAAGACTGCGGCGGAAGAAGCCAAATTGGTTGCCGCCTGATTCGTCCTGGACGGCCCTGCTCTCCAGGGCACTCGCCCCATCGCCCGGACAGAACGGACATCGGAATCTCCGCCGGAGACGTCTTGCCGGGTGGTGTGGATCGAATCGCCGAGCGGATGAAATGACGTTCTCATCGGCGAAATGATTCGGTAATCTGAAAGCGGGTCGCCTAACCGCCAGCTTCGGTCTGCTTCGCCGATTTGTCGGAATGCAGGTTATGTGCTGCTAATCGTTATATACTTTGATATACAAGGCATATCGATGGACATCGACACGTCCGAGTTTATTCCGATTGGTACTGCGATCAACTTTGCGGATTATCGCGATTTGGCGAGTTTTTCCGAAGAGCAAACCGCGCGATGCGATTTGGGTGAGTGTCGCACCAATCTTTTACCGATGATTCGGGAGATGAGCCAGATTGTCACCGAAAGCGGCAATCTGGAGATCATCCTGCATACCCTGCTCCAGATCATGCAGCGCTATCTGAAAGTAGTGCGCGGCATGGTCACCCTCTATGACCCAGCTTCTGGGCGCATTTTCGTTCACCAGAGCTTGGGACTCACCGACGAGGAGGCCGCGCGCGGTATCTATGATCTAGGCGAGGGCATTACCGGCAAAGTGGTGGAAACCGGCCAGAAAATCGTGGTCCCGCGAATCAGCGAGGAACCGGATTTTCTCAACCGCACCCGGGCGCGCGACGCGATCTCCGACGCCCGCCTCTCTTTCATCTGCGTACCGATCCTGCGCGGCCAGAAAATCATGGGCACCATCAGCGCCGAACGGATTTACGACAACCGGCGCCTGCTGGATTTGGACGTGGAGATCGTTTCGATCCTGGCGGCGATGACGGCCCAGTCGGTCGAGTTTTTTCTGATGGAATCGGTGCAACACGCGGCGCTGGAACAGGAAAACTGTCACCTTCGCGACGCACTGAAAGAAAAGTTCAAACCCTCCAACATCATCGGCAACTCCAAGTCGATGCGGGAGGTGTACGCGCTGATCGAAAAGATCGCCCGCACCAAGACCACGGTGCTGATCCTGGGCGAAAGCGGAGTCGGCAAGGAACTGGTCGCCAGCGCCATCCACTACAACGGCGTCAACGCCGCGGGACCCTTCGTCAAGTTCAACTGCGCCGCGCTCACCGAAAGCGTGGTCGAAAGCGAACTGTTCGGCCACGAAAAAGGCTCGTTCACCGGCGCGCATGCCCAGCGCAAGGGGCGCTTCGAGGAAGCCGACGGTGGCACGATCTTCCTGGACGAAGTGGGCGAGCTGTCGCTGCCGATTCAGGCCAAGCTGTTGCGGGTCTTGCAGGAGCGGTCATTCGAGCGCGTCGGAGGCAACGTCACGCATCGAGTGGATTTGCGGATTCTGGCCGCCACCAACCGCGATTTGGCCGACATGGTCGCCAAGGGCGGCTTTCGCGAGGATCTCTATTACCGCCTCAACGTGTACCCGATCACGGTTCCGCCACTACGCGAACGCGGCAACGACGTGATCGCGCTGGCCGACTATTTCGTCGGCAAGTTTTCTCGCCAGATAGGGGTAGAGGTAAAGCGCGTTTCCACACCCGCACTCAACATGTTGGTGCGCTATCACTGGCCGGGTAATGTGCGCGAACTGGAAAACGTGATCGAGCGGGCAGTCATTCTGGCGGCGGAGAACGGGGTGATTCACGGCTACAACCTGCCGCCTTCCCTCCAGACGCCGCTAATCTCCGAGGTGTCGTGTGAAGGTGGACTGGAGGCGCGGCTGGCGGTCGTGGAATACGAAATGATCGTCGAGGCCCTCAAGCTGCACGACGGCAACATGACGGAAGCGGCCAACCATCTTGGGCTGACCCGCCGCATCCTGGGGCTGCGCATGCAGAAATACAAACTCCACTACAAAGCGTTTCGCTGAATACCAAGCATTGATCCCCATCCTCGCAAGAAGGAATTCGTATGAACGACACCGTACTGCTGCCCGCAGCGTCTACCGCCGATCCATCTTGCAAGATCTGCACGATTCGGCTGGAACAGCTTTGTTACCGCCGTGCTTGGTGGTTTCGTCCTTTCCGCGAAGTACTGGCCACTGGCATCCGCCTATTCGCCTTGGTCTACGGCATTCGCCGTTACCAGCATGTTGCTCGTTCGCGCCTGTGCTACGGCTGCCTGCGGTTTCGCAAGAACGCGTTGCTGGAACGATCAGCGCTGTTTCGTTGGGGCAATTCCTTTCTCAATCCGCTATTCAATCGTGTGCGCGACTCGTTGTTGACGCCCGTGGAATTGGACATGGCGCGTACTTTGGCGCGCAGGGCGGCCGACACGCATTACGTCGACGCGCAACCTGCATCCGCCGCAAAGAGCGAATGAAGGAAACCCGCCATGAACCAAAACGAGTTGCGGCAACTTCAGAACGAACCCACCTGCCAGCACAACGGCAAAAGCAAATCCGGTTGTGTCCGCGCCACGCCAGGTGAAACACAGGGCGGCTGTTTCTTCGATGGCGCCCGCAATGCCCTGCTACCCGTGGCCGATGCCGCCCACATCGTGCATGGCCCTATTGGCTGCGCCGGCAGTTCCTGGGATGGGCGCGTTCCCGCTCGTCCGGTCCAACGCTCTACCGCATCGGGATGACCACGGATTTGGGGGAAATGGACGTGATCATGGGGCGGGGAGAAATGCGTTTGTTCCACGCCATCCGCCGTGCCGTGGAGCAGTTCCAGCCGGCGGCGGTATTCGTTTACGTCACCTGCGTTCCGGCTTTGCACGGCGACGATGTGGAGGCGGTGACCCGCGACGCGACCCGGCGCTGGGGCATACCGGTGATTCCGGTCGATTGCGCGGGATTTTACGGCGGCAAGAATCTGGGCAACCGGTACGCGGGTGAGGTGTTGCTCAAGCACGTCATCGGCACGCGCGAACCCGCCGCTTTGCCGGCGAAAGCGCGCGCCGCGCTCCGGCGGGTGCACGACGTGAACCTGATCGGCGAGTGGAATGTCGGTGGCGAATTCTGGAACGTGGCGCCACTGTTCGACGAACTGGGCCTGCGCATCCTGTGCACACTATCGGGCGACGCGCGCTTCGCCGAAATCCAGACCATGCATCGGGCGCGCGCCAGCATGGTGGTCTGCTCCAAGGCCCTGCTCAACGTCGCGCGCGCCTTGGCGGAACGTTACGGCATTCCGTTCTTCGAGGGCAGTTTCTACGGCATCGAAAACACGTCGCAGGCCATTCGCCGGTTCGCCACCCTGCTGGCCGATCCCGACCTCGGCCAGCGCGCGGAACGGTTGATCGCCCGCGAGGAGGCCAATGCCTGGGCGTGGACCGCATCCTCGCGCAAACGGCTCAAAGGGAAGCGCGCGCTGATTTTTTCCGGTGGGCATAAATCCTGGTCGCTAGTCGGCGCGATGCAGGAACTGGGACTGAAGGTCGTGGCCGCTGGCACCGAAAAATCGACCGAGGAAGACAAAGCGCGCATCCGGGCTCTCATGGGACCGAAAGCCCGGCTGATCGCCGACAATGACCAAACCGCGCTCCTCAACACTTTCCTGGATTATGGGGCGGACATTTTGGTGGCCGGCGACCGCTATATCTATCCCACGCTCAAGGCGCGCATTCCGTTTCTCGATGTCGATCACGTCCGCGACATCGGCTACGCCGGTTACGCCGGTGCGGTGGAACTGGCCCAGCAACTGGCCGCGTCGGTGAACAATCCAATTTGGGACGCCGTGCGGCAGCCGGCTCCCTGGCATGCGACAACCGAAACACGCGCCACCGCCGATGCCGCGTGCTGAAGGAGAGAGGTCATGGCCGATGTCGTGCAACGCGCCAAGGCGCTGGTGGTCAACCCGCTCAAGGTCAGCCAACCGGTCGGCGCTTCGCTGGCTTTTCTGGGACTGGCGCGCGCCATGCCGCTGGAACACGGCGCGCGCGGCTGCACCGCCTTCAACAAGCTATTTTTCATGCGCCATTTCCGCGAGCCGATTGCCTTGCAAACCACAGCGATGGATGTCGCCACCGTGGTGATGGGCGCGGACGAAAACGTCGTGCAAGCGTTGCAGACTATCTGCACCCGGCACGCGCCGGAGATCATTGGCCTAATCACCACCGGTCTGACGGAAACCCAGGGCGCCGACGTGCCGCGCAGCCTCAAGGCATTTCGGGCGCGATATCCGGAGTGGAGCCGGGTCGCCATCGTACCAGTGAGCGCGTCCGACACGTTGGGTTGCCTGGAAACGGGCTATGCGCACGCCCTGCGCGCCATCATTGAAGAATTGGCGCCAGCGGGCGTTCCGCATCGCCCCGCAGCGCGTCCGACGCAAGTGAACTTGCTGGCACCGTCCATGCTGACGCCGGGCGATATCGAAGCCATCAAAGCCTGGGTGGAAGCGTTCGGACTGGTTCCCGTCGTCTTGCCCGACTTGGCCGATTCGCTGGATGGACATTTGATCGGCGAAGGTTTTTCCGCGTTGACTTACGGTGGCACCACGCGAGAACAACTGGCGAGCTTGAACCAGTCGGTGGCCACATTGGTGATTGGCCACTCGCTCGATGCCGCCGCCGACGCCTTGCGGGCGCGCACCGGCGTGCCCGATTTTCGCTTTGCCCATTTGACCGGTTTGCGGGCTTGCGACGATTTCACCTTCACGCTCGCTCGCTTGGCGGGAAAAGCCGTGCCGTCCGGCATCGAACGGCAGCGCGCGCAACTGCTCGACGCCATGGTGGATAGCCAGTTCGCGCTAGGCGCCGCCCGGGTGGCCGTGGCGGCCGATCCCGACCTGCTGGCGATGCTGTGCGATACGCTGGTCGGGCAAGGGACCGAAGTGATCGCGGCGGTCGGAGCCGCCGCCTCGCCCACGCTGGCCCAGCTTGCGGCGCAAACGGTGATGGTCGGGGATTTGGAAGATCTGGAGCGTCAGGCTTACGCTCGTCAGGCCCACCTGATCGTGACCAATTCCCACGGTGTCGATATCGCCGCCCGCCTCGGCTGCGGCCTGCTACGGGCCGGCTATCCGCTTAACGATCTGGCTGGTGCCCAAGCGCGCCAATGGGTCGGCTATCGCGGTACCCGGCAATTGCTGTTCGATCTGGTCAACGCCTTGACTCTGTCGCGCCCGGCGAAGCGGCCTTATCGTTCGAAACTGCGCCAGTTCGCCGACGCATCGCCGCGACCGGTTGAGGTGTCGCCCCAACCGCTCATCCGACTTTTTCCCGAGGAGCGTCTCGAATCATGATCAAGGTTGCGTTCGCGTCGCGAGACGACGTGCATGTCGATATACATTTTGGCGCGGCCGAGCGCCTCGTGGTGTACGACGTTTCGCCCGGCTATGCCGAGTTGATCCAAATCGGCCAGTTCGAATACGCAACGATGAAAGGCGAAAACAAGGACAAGGCGCTGCCGGAAGGGCAGATCATCATTCCAGGCGAAGAGATGGCGGCCAAGCCCGGCGAACTGGATCATCCACCCGAAGACAAGGTGCTGGCCAAGCTGGATTTCGTGAAGAAATGCGCCGCCGTCTACGCCGCGTCCATCGGTACGTCGTCCATCAAGCGGCTGATGGCGCTCGGCATTCAACCAGTGATCGTCGATACCGGGCACGATATTGTCGATTTGCTCAACGAGGTGAGTTTCGCGCTGGCGCAAGGCGGCTTGTCCTGGGTGGATCGGGCTCGTGCCAAGCAACGCGACGAAAATCGTTTCGACCGCATGGCGGAAGAAAGCTGGAGCGGAGAGGAAGGAATACCGGCGCTGGCGGGACGGTATCGGCTGATTACCTCAATCGATTAAGAGGCCACGCCCTAGTCTGGTTGAAACGCTAGATACGAAGGCGCTCCACTGGACGGCCGTTGACCAAGTGCTCACTGATGATCTCATCCAAATCGGCATGGTCCACGTAGGTATACCAGGTCTCTTCGGGGTAGATCACGATGACCGGTCCCTCGGCGCAGCGATCCAGGCAACCCGCCGTATTGATTCGCACCTTATGTGGGATAGCCGGTCCCAATTGCTTGACCTGTTGTTTGACGTAATCGCGGGCCTCCTGGGCACCGCATTGCTGACAACACGGCGAGCCGTCGGGCCGCAGGTTGGTGCAAAAAAAGACATGATAGCGATAATAGGACACTTCTACTCCTCATCATCCCGGTTTTGGACGTTCGCTGATGACCACTCGTAACTATACCCTCGTTGACGATCTGTTGATCAATTTGGATCAGGCGATTCGCACCCTGTTCGGTCAGCCAGCGACCACCAGCCGACTCAACCCCGCCACCGCCGCGCCACCGGTCGAGTTACCGCCGAGGGAACGGTGGTTGGCGGGACGGTTGATGCGGGTCAACCATACGGGCGAAGTGTGCGCTCAGGCGCTGTATCGGGGCCAGGCGTTAACGGCGCGACTGACTACGGTGCGGGACCGACTGGAACGAGCCACCGCCGAGGAAAGCGATCATCTAGCCTGGTGCGAGGCGCGTCTTCGGGAACTGGACAGCCGCTCCAGCGTATTCAATCCACTGTTTTACGCAGGCGCCTTCGCCATCGGCGCACTGGCCGGCGCGGCTGGGGATCGTTGGAGCCTGGGTTTCGTCGCCGAGACCGAGCAACAGGTGGTCGAGCATCTGAATGCCCATCTGGAGCGTCTGCCGGCTACCGACCAACCAAGCCGGGCGGTTTTGGAACAGATGCGGGAAGATGAAGCTCGCCATGCCGCCGCCGCGCTGGCGGCGGGCGCCGCGCGCTTGCCGTTCCCGGTGCGTGTGTTGATGAAGGGGGCATCGAAATTGATGACCCAAACGACTTACTGGATCTGACGACCGTATGCTCCACCACCGGGCAGCGTAACCCCTATCGATCTCGGCGCGCGGTTTCGCCGTGGAAGATCTCGGTCATCTCCCGCCGTACCCGCCGCTTGATCTCCGCTTGTTCGTGAGGCGCTATTTCCTCCGAGTCTGCCTCGAACAGATAATGAATAAGCTCCAAATCCTTCAAAACCATCTTGGTATGAAAGATATGCTCTTGAGGGACGTTGACATCGAGCATCTGATAGCGGTCGCCGGTGTCCTTGGAGAGAAAATTCTGGATGGAATTAATCGAGTGGTCGATGAAATGCTTTTTACCGGTTATGTCCCGGGTAAAGCCGCGCACCCGGTAATCCACGATGACGATGTCCGACTCAAAGCGATGAATCAGATAGTTCAGCGCCTTGAGGGGGGAAATGCGGCCGCAGGTCGAAACGTCAATGTCGGCCCGAAAGGTGTTGATGCCATGGTCGGGATGACTTTCCGGATAGGTATGCACGGTGATATGGCTCTTGTCCAGATGACAAACCACCGCTTCTGGTAATGGGCCAGGCGATTCGGCGTTGGACAAGCGGTCGGAGGCAACCGGCTCCTCGGAAATCAGCAGGGTGGCGCTGGCTCCATTCGGTTCGTAATCCTGGCAAGCGATATGGAGAACGTTGGCGCCGATGATCTTGGCAACAGTGGTCAGAACCTGCGTCAGCCGCTCGGTGTTGTACGTCTCATCGATATAGGCAAGGTAACGCTCCCGCTGAGTGGGCGTTGCGGCGTAGCAGATATCGTAGAGATTGAAGCTGAGCGTCTTGGTAAGATTATTGAACCCCTGCAACCGCACTTTGATGGGTCTTAGAGACACCGTGTCTATCCTCCCCAGGCGGAATCACTCAACCCGCTAAGCCAGCGCCGATGCTCTTTCCAGAAGTTGATTTCCGAAGATTGGGAGTTTGAAAGCGTCTTGGCTGGCAAACGGGAAATTGACGCCCGTGAGCACGGATTTGCCCACAGGCATTGACTTTAATGATCATCGCTGTAATTTCATCGAGCGCTGAATCGCTCAATGACTACCCTTTTCCTCACGGAACTAAAATGCAGGAGATGTCTTCCGCCAGAATCCGAAAAGATTATTTTTGGTTTCCTTGAGCGTCCAAGTCACTATGCTGAGTTGGTGATTAACCCAATTGCTTATGCGCCCGTTCCCGAAACTGAGCCGCCGCCGTTGGCGTGGGAATTTCTTCGGCCAGCGCTTCGATGGCGGCGTCCAGAGTGGCGGTGGTGCGAAAAAGATCGGCGCAAATAATGCTGGCGATGGGGCCAATGAATTCCTTGAGGGTCTGTTCCAGGACGGTCTTGGCGGTGGATGACAGCGGCCGCATGGAGAGCACTTCGCCGTTGTTTACCAACGTGGTATTGGAGAGATATTCCAGAATATCTTCGGTGGCGGGCAACGGTGTCTTGATGAGTACCGTTCCTTCGGTAAAGGTGATGTTGCCGCTCTTGATATGGGCCAGCAATGGCAGCGCGTTGAGATCGCGTTTCCCCTGGGAAAACAAAAAGACGATCTCACCGCTCTGGATGCTGATTTGTCCAAGCAAGTGATTGCTACTCATGATGAATAGGGTGCCCGTGCGTTTTTCCTGGCACAACTTCCGCACATAGGCGACGATGGCTGGAAGCGACAAAGTCTCTTGGGGCATGGCGGCAGCTCGCTAAGGTGGGCCGAGGCGACATGGAGAGTATTCATTCCCATCCGCCCCGGCGCTGGATCACGATAGATTCTTCTGAAGTCGCCGCATGGCAACCACGACGCTGTTGCGCAACAGGTCAACGGCGTGCGTCACGTAATCCACCTCGTCGCGGCTGCCTGGCTTAACCTCAAGCGGCAGATCCAGCTCACCATTGGCGAGACGTTCAGTGGTGTTCGCCAGCCGCTTCAGACGCGCGATGATCGCCTGCTGGGCGTAGAAGAAGTTCAGCAGGAAAGCGAGCATGATCAGTCCCATGGTGTAGGGATTGAACAGGTTCAGCAGCATGTCGGCTACGGTCAGGTCGGGCAATTTGACGCTGATGATGCCGCGCACGTCGCCGACCTTGTAACCGAATGCTTTCTTGTCGCCATACTTTTCGATGACTTCCGGCGGCGCGTCCTTGGGGTCGCCGTGGCACTTCAGGCAGGACTGCTGCACGAAAATCGGTTGGCTGTAGCGGTAAAAATGGCCTTCGACCGCATCGTTGTATTGGCGGTCCTTGTCGCTTTTGAAGACTTGAATGGAAGCATTCTCGAACCCATCCGGCTTGTTCGCTTCATTGCGGTATTCGTCGCTGGTGACGCGGAAGGTGGCGCGGGTTGCGGTTTTGTTGGCTAATTCTGACAGCTCGCGGGTCGCTAGCGCTGGATTCTTGGAGTAAAACTCAAGGGTGCTCGCGTTGGGACCAGTGGCAATTCGCTTACCGAGGAAACCGCGGAATTCCGGCGCCAGATGATCCACCCAGACGACGCCGGTACCAGCTACCCAAGCGCGAAAGGCGACCACCTGCTCGGCCACGGCCATGGCTTCGTTGCGTAACTGACGTTGCTTCATGTCGTAAGTGCCGATAAACAGGCCAGCAACGATCAGTGCCAGGGTAATGAAGAAAACAAAGGAATATTTAATCTGAATACTGAACTTGGACAGCATGGCGACTCCTCAGGACAAAGGGTTAATAAGGAGGCGGAAGGCGCGCATCTGAACGATCGGCTTCCACTGTCCGGGCAATCCCTGGATTGCCCTGGATTAAGGAGATTATAGTTTCGCCACACGGTATATGATTGAGTGAATACATTGAGATAGCCCCCCCAGCGGAATTGGAGGTTTACCTCATAGGATTACGGCGGAGACATACCATAACAACCATATATTATGATTTTATGCAGGATTTCCCGCATAACATATGGTTTTAGAAAGGAAAGGTTCGGGCGGATGATGTTGCCGACCTGAATTATCCCACGGAATGGGAGAAGGTGGATTTTCACAACCCAAATTTTAAATTCCTACCTCCTGTAAGGTGGTCGCTGTCCGTGTCGCCGCGCGGCGGCGGGCGCGGGCGTCAAGCACGTTCTTGATGGCGATCAGGCAGCCCAACCCGATGAACGCTCCGGGCGGCAGAATCGCCAGCAAAAAGCCGCGATAGTCCTCGACAAGGCGCAGGGTCAAATGCTTGCCGGACTCGCCGAACAGCAACTCAGCCTGACCGAGCAGCGTTCCTTGCCCCAGGATTTCCCGAATCGCCCCCAGCAATACCAACGCCAGCAGGAAGCCTAGCCCGGTGGCGATGCCATCCACCGCCGATCTCACCACGCCGTTCTTGAACGCGAATGCTTCGGCCCGGCCGATCACGCAGCAATTGGTCACAATTAACGGAATGAAAATGCCCAGCACGGTGTAAAGCCCTGGCAAGAAAGCGTGCATCGCCAGTTCCACGGCAGTCACCGCGCAGGCGATCACCAGGACAAAGACGGGAATGCGCACTTCTGGCCGCACCAGGGGCCGGATCAGCGAAACCGCGACATTGCACATCAGCAACACCAGCGTCGTGGCCAGACCCAATCCCAGGCCGTTGACCACCGAATTCGAGGTGGCCAGCAGTGGACACAGCCCCAATAGAGCCGCAAGGCCGGTGTTCTGGGTCCACACGCCATCCTTGAGGATTTTCAGATAGCCGGTCTCGCTCATGATTTTTGCTCCTTTGCGGTCGCCGCCGGGGCGAACAACTGGGCCTGATGCGCCTGGACGTATTCCAGGAACTTGCGAGTGGCCTTGACCACGGCGCGTGGGGTGATGGTCGCGCCGGTGAATTGATCGAACACGCCGCCATCCTTCCTGACCTTCCAGCGTTCCGGTGCGGGATTCCCCAGCGATTTGCCAGCGAAGGCTAAAATCCACGGCGAACGCCTTTCCTCGATGCCGTCGCCCAGCCCTGGCGTTTCCTTGTGCGCCAGCACCCGCGCGCCGGCCAACGTCCCGTCGGCATACACGCCGATCAGCAGTTGAATCGGCCCACTATAACCGTCTGGCGCGTAGGGCGTGGCGAATAGCGCCACCGGTTGACCATTCTTGCGCGCTCGATAGACCGTGACCGGTTGATCGGTGCCCAGCCATTCCGGCGCGGTCACGGCAATCGTATCCTCGGTCACGCGGTTGTCGTAGCGGTTCGCCGGCACCAGCTGGTTCAGATTCGCTTCCAGCGTCTGGCGTTGCGCCTCGGCGATGATGTCCTTGGTGCTCGTATAGGTTACGGCGACCAGCCCGGTGCCCACCACGGCGAAGCCGGCCAGAATCAGGGCGGCGACACCCATGCTGCGCGCGGTGGTGTTCATCCTCGGCGCGCTCCAAAAACCCGGGGCTGCGTGTAAAGATCGATCATGGGGGCGGCGATGTTCATCAGCAGCACCGAAAACGCCACTCCGTCGGGATAACCGCCGAATGCCCGAATGATGTAAACCAGAACGCCGATGCCGGCTCCGTAGATCAGCCGACCGCGCGGCGTGGCGCTGGCCGTCACCGGGTCGGTGGCGATGAAGAACGCGCCGAAAATCGCCGCGCCGCTCCACAAATGGAACCAGGGCGGCGCGTATTTCTGGGGATTGGTCAGATAAAACACCGTCGAGATCATCGCCAGCCCGCCGAGCACTCCAACGGGGATTCGCCAGTCGACGACGCGCGTGTAAATCAGCCACAACCCGCCGAGCAGGAAACCCAGCGCCGCCCATTCCCAACCGTGGCCGGACACGAACCCGAATATCGGGCTGTTGCGAATCTCCGCCACGCTCAAGCCTAGACCCATTTTGGTGCGCAGCATGTCCAACGGGGTCGCGCCGGTCAACCCATCCACCGCCGGCGCGCCCATGAAGATGGCCCGCAGCGTTTCCGCCAGGGTCAAGACCTGCGTCTGTCCCACGCCATGCGGGATTGGCCAGGTGCTCATCTCGCGCGGGAACGAGATCAGCAGCACCACATAACCGATCATGGCTGGATTGAATGGGTTGTAACCCAATCCGCCGTAGAGATGCTTGGCGACCACGATGGCGGACAACACACCGATCGTGGTCAGCCACCACGGCGCCAGCGGCGGCAACGCGACGGCCAGCAGCCAGGCCGTGACCACGGCGCTGCAATCCCCCAGGTGCAGCGCTACCGGTTTGCCGCGCGCCGCCAGCATCGCCGTCTCGGCGGCCAGCGCCACGGCGGTGGCGATCACCAGATTGACCAACACGCCCCAGCCGAAGAACCAGACCAGCGCGGCGACGCCGGGCAACATGGCGTACAGCACCCGGCGCATGACCTGGCCGACGCTGGTGTCGAGCAAAACATGGGGCGAAGTCATCGTTTGGAAACGCATCGCCCTACCCTTCCCGTCCAGTGGGTTCGGCCCCGGTTTCGGCCACGGCGCGCGGTGGCGCCTTCTGGCGCAGCTTGGCTTCCCGCTCCTGCTTCTCGCGCTCCAGCCGCTCCTGGCGAGCTTGATGCCGTTGCCGGGCCAATTCGGCTTTCTCCCTTTCCTTTTCCCGCGCCCAGATTTCGTTCTTGGCGTAGCGGTAGTATTGCACCAGCGGGATATGGCTGGGACAGACATAACTGCAACAACCGCATTCGATGCAACCGAACACATGATGATCGCGCGCCTTGTCGAACTCCTTGGCGCGGGCGAACCAATACAACTGTTGCGGCAGCAGGTTGGCTGGGCAGGCGTCCACGCACGCCCCGCAGCGGATGCAGGGCATGACCGGCTGTTCCGGCGTCAGTTGTTCAGCGCCGCCGACGAGAATGCAGTTGGTGGCCTTGGTCACCGGCACGGCATCGCTGTGCAGGGCGAAACCCATCATCGGTCCACCCATGATCAGCCGCTCGACCCCATCCCGATAACCGCCGCATTGGGAGATCAGGTCCGCGAACGAGGTTCCCAGCAGCGCATCAATGTTTTGCGGCCGGTTAACATGGCCAGTCACGGTGACGACGCGAGAAATCACCGGTTCTCCAAAATTGATGGCGCGATGAATCGTGTAGGCGGTAGCGACGTTAAAACACTGTACGCCGATGTCGGTGGAACGCCCCTTGGGAGGCGCTTCCTTGCCAGTGAGCAGCTTGGTGAGCTGCTTGGCCCCACCGCTGGGGTAACAGGTTGGTACCGGTCGGACCTGATAATCGGTGCCGGCGCAGGCAGCGGTCATGGCCGCGATCGCTTCCGGCTTATCGTCCTCGATGCCAACAAGCACCTCGCGCGGTTCCAGTAGATGGGCCAGAATGTGAATGCCGGCCACGATCTCCGCCGCTCGCTCGCGCATGATCACGTCGTCGCACGTCATCCACGGCTCGCATTCCGCGCCGTTAAGAATCAGTTGCTCCAGTCGCTCGCAATGGCCGCTCAGATTCATCTTGACCGCGCTGGGAAACACCGCTCCCCCCAAACCGACCACGCCAGCATGGCGAACCAGATTGCGTAGATCGCTGGGATGCAGCCGGCGGTAATCCACGGGCTCTCGGTCGAGCCAGCGGTCTTCGCCATCGGCTTCGATCGTTACGCACAAATCCGACAAACCGGATGGATGCGGGACCGGTTGCAGATCCACCGCCGTCACAACTCCAGAAGTTGGCGCATGGATGGCGGCGCTGATGTAACCCTCGGCCTGACCGATCCGTTGGCCCTTCAATACCCGGTCGCCAGCTTGGACCATGGGTTTGGCGGACGCTCCAACATGCTGGTGTAATGGCACCACCAGTCGCCCCGGCAATACGCCGGGCGCGATGGGTTGCTGGTTGGACTCGGTTTTATGGCGGACGGTCTTGACTCCACCATGAAATGGAAACAGCCGGCTCATGCGGCGACCCGGACAGCAGCGCCGGGATAGGCCCATTTCCAGGTCATGATGGTTTCCGCGACCGGCGTCATTTGGATGCAATCCACCGGGCAAGGCGCCACGCACAGTTCGCAGCCGGTGCATTCGCGGGCAATCACCGTGTGCATGTGCTTGGCCGCGCCGAGAATGGCGTCCACCGGGCAAGCCTGGATGCAGAGCGTGCAGCCGATGCAACGTTGCTCGTCGATGACCGCGACCATTTTCGGCTGTTCCACGCCGTCGGCGGCGTTGCGCGGTGGCGGGTCGCGGCCCAACAGATCGGCCAGGGCCACGACGCTGTTCGCGCCGCCCGGCGGACACAGATCGATCTCGGCCTCGCCAGCGGCGATAGCCTCGGCGTAGGACCGGCAGCCGACATAGCCGCATTGGCCGCACTGGGTCTGCGGCAGGATGGCATCGATTTGCTCGGCCATGGGATTGCCCTCGACCTTGAAGCGAATCGCGGCGAACCCCAGCAACAGACCCGACGCGCCCGCCAGCGCGCTCAGCGCAAGAATAGCGATAACCATGAGTTTCAACCTCTAACCAGACCGGAAAAGCCCATAAACGCCAGCGACATCAGACCGGCCGTAATCAGGGTGATGGCCGGCCCGCGAAAATGCGCGGGGACATCCGCCGCCACGATCCGCTCGCGCATGGCGGCGAACAGCACCATCACCAGCGAAAATCCGACCGCCGCGCCAAAGCCGTACAGCGCGGACGCGAGGAAGTCGTGCCGTTCCTGCACGTTCAGCAGCGCCGCCGCCAGCACCGCGCAATTGGTGGTGATCAGCGGCAGATAAATCCCCAGAGCCTGATACAACACCGGGCTGGTTTTATGGACGACCATCTCGGTGAACTGCACCACCACGGCGATGACGAGGATGAAGGCGATGGTGCGCAGGTATTCCAGCCCCAGCGGGATCAGCAGGTAGTGATCGGTCAGATAGGCGCAGATGGACGACAGGGTGAGCACGAAGGTGGTTGCCAGCCCCATGCCCATGGCGGTTTCCAGTTTGCGGGAAACCCCCATGAATGGACACAAGCCCAGGAATTTCACCAGAACGTAGTTGTTGACCAGAATCGTGCTGAGCAGAATCAGGGCATATTCTTTCATAATGGGCGACGCTCCCGGGCGGCCCGGCTCGGGCATGCGAATGAGGGCGAACCGAACGGTTCCAACGGTGGACGCCAACCGGAAAAACCGCAAGCGGCGGAGGCTGACAGGGTGAAGGCACGATACCACGGGAAGCAATGACAATTAGCAATCGCTAATTTATCAGATGCGCCCGCGCCCCCGCCAGACCGTCGGCGCGCGCGGGAGGATTATGACGGCGCGGCCTCGCCGAGCAGGAGGAACTCCATGAGCGCCTTCTGGACATGCAGGCGATTCTCGGCTTCGTCCCAAACCCGGCTTTGTGGCCCATCGATCACCTCGGCGCTGACTTCCTCGCCCCGGTGCGCCGGCAAGCAGTGGAGAAAGATGGCATCGGGCTTGGCCTGGGCCATCACCTCGGCGGTGACCTGATAACCGGCGAAATCCCGCGCCCGCCGCTGTTGCTGGTCTTCCTTGCCCATGCTCGACCACACGTCGGTGGCGACCAGATCGGCGCCACTGGCGGCGGCCAACGGATCGCGCAACAGGATGACGCGGCCCGCGGCCTGTTTGAGCAGTTCCGCGTTCGGCTCGTAGCCTGGCGCCACGGCGATCCGCAACGCGAAGTCGCATTGAATGGCGGCCTTGAGATAACTGTTGCACATGTTGTTGCCATCGCCGATCCAGGCCACGGTGCGGCCACGAATGTCGCCGCAATGCTCGCTGAAGGTCTGAAGATCGGCCAGCAACTGACAGGGATGGTTGTAATCGGTCAAACCGTTGATGACCGGAACCGTCGAATGCGCGGCGAAGCGCTCCACCCTGGCGTGCTCGAAGGTACGAATCATCACCAGGTCCACCATGCTCGACAGCACCCGCGCGGTGTCCTCGATGGGCTCGCCCCGACCTAACTGGGTATCCTGCGGCGCCAGAAAGATAGCGCTGCCACCCAGTTGCGCCATGCCGGCCTCGAAGGAAACCCGGGTGCGGGTGGAGGCCTTTTCAAAGATCATGGCCAGTATTTTCCCCGGAAACGGGGTATGGCGCTCCCCGCGCCGGTGCAAGGCTTTCAACGCGCTGGCGCGCCGCAGCACGCGCTGCAATTCGGCGGGCGTCAAATCGAACAGGCTGAGAAAATGGCGTGGTTTCATTAAAATTAGTCCGCAAGCCGTTCGCCAAAACCAAAACGGCAGCATCAATCGAGCTGCCGCACAAAAAAAAGTATAGGTTAATTTTTCCAACAAGTCCGTACAAGCCGAAGTTTCGCCCGCCACGACGCGCCTCCTGCCTCGGAACTCTCCACGATGCCAGTCCATTTCTGCCCACGATGCGGCCAACCACTCCAACTCGCCATCGTCAGTGACCGTCCCCGACAACGCTGCGGTGCCGCCGACTGCGGTTATGTCCACTGGGACAATCCCGTGCCGGTGGTCGCCGCCATCGTCGAATTCGACGGAACGATCATCCTGGCCCGCAACAAAAGCTGGCCGGAGAAAATGTACGGCCTGATCACCGGTTTTCTGGAAAAGGGGGAAACGCCGGATGAAGCTATCCGGCGCGAAGTGCGGGAAGAGTTGGGCCTGGACGCCGTCGCCGCTCATTTCATCGGCAACTACGCCTTTTTCGAGATGAACCAATTGATTCTGGCTTATCACGTCCCAGCGCGGGGTAAAATCACACTGGGCGACGAACTGGCCGATTTCAGGCAGGTGCCGATCGAACGGTTGAAACCCTGGAGTCTGGGTACTGGCCCCGCCGTCCGCGACTGGTTGGCGCGGCGCGGCCAGCCTTCGGAACCCATGGAAAGCCATGCCGCTGTCCGCGCCTGGCTAGCCGACCAACCCCCCAACCCCTGACGGGCCATATTCCCATGCTCGCCTTTCTCCCTGCCCCCGTTCGCGGGACCCTGGCCTTTCTGTTGTTTGTTCTCAACACCCTGTTTTGGTGCACGCCCCTCTACCTCGTACTTGTCCTGAAATTGATCATCCCTCAGCCGCGCTGGCGGGAGTGTCACGCGCGCCTGCTGACGCGCATCGCCGCCGCCTGGATCGACTGCAACAACCTCATCATCGATCTGACCCAGCGTATCGAGTGGGATTTGGCGGGCTTGGAGGGGTTGCGGCCCGACGAGTGGTATCTGGTGGGCTCCAACCATCAATCCTGGGTGGACATCGTGGTGTTGCAGCGGGCGTTCAACCACCGTATCCCGTTTCTGAAGTTCTTCATCAAGCAACCACTGATCTGGATCCCGGTGCTGGGTGGAGCTTGGTGGGCGCTGGATTTCCCGTTCATGAAACGACATTCGGCGGCTTATCTGGCTCAGCATCCCGAAGCGCGCGACCAGGATTGGGAAACCACCCGCCGGATGTGCGAACGGTTCCGCAATACGCCGACCACCATCCTCAATTTCCTGGAGGGCACTCGCTTTCGCCCCGACAAGCACGCCCGCCAGCAATCCCCCTATCGCCATCTACTGCGCCCCAAGGTCGGCGGGCTGGCGTTTACCCTGGAAGCGCTGCCCGACCGGTTGCGCACCCTGCTGGACGTGACGCTGCTCTACCCCGACGGCTCCCGCACCTTTGGGGATTTGCTGATGGGCCGCATCCGCCGGGTGATCGTCCGGGTTCGGGCGCTGCCGATTCCCATGGCATTGCTCGGCGGCGACTATCGCAACGATCCTGAATTCCGCGCGGCGATCCAGCACTGGATCAACCAGCTTTGGGCCGAGAAGGATGCTTTGATCGAAGAACTGCGGAGGAGTCAAGATGCGCGGCTGACCGCCGCGCTGCGCTGACCGGCGTTCGTCCGTGCCTCCACGCAATCATGGGTTCTTGTCCCGCGCCGCGTTTGTTTTCATCCGGGTGGGATCGAACAGCTCGGAGCGAATCAATTCGGCGGCGGCGATGGCGAAGTTGAGGTTCTGGCCTTTCTTGAGGCCCATGGTGGCAATGCCAATCACGCTGCCATCCCGCAGGATGACCGGCCCGCCGCTGTTGCCCGGACTGATCGGCGCGGAAATTTGGAGGTAGCGGACGCCGTCGATCTCGCGCAGTCCGCTGATCACGCCGGTGGAGAAGGTGCCCTCCAGCCCGTAGGGATTACCGATCACGAACACCTCCAGCCCGATCAGGTCCGGGCTGTAGGCGTCGTTGAGCACGAAACTGTCCACGCGCTTCAGGGTGGTCGTCAACAGCGCCAAGTCCGGTTCCTTGCCGCGCTGGCTGACGCGGGCGACCGACTCGCGCCCCCCACATTTGACCGCCAGATTGTCGGCGTTCTCGATGACATGGCGGTTGGTGATGACCAATCCATCGGACGAGACCAGCAGACCACTGCCCAGGCTGGCGGTTTTGCTGTTGCGAAAGGTGACGATCAGGCAGGTGCGCGGCAGGCTGCTCCGGTAAATCTGCTGTCCTGGATTATCGCCCGCCGCGACCGGCATGGAGCGCGAACTGGCGGTAGGCGCAACGTCTGGGGGATTCGCCGGGTTAGGCGGACCCCGCCGTGGTGAATCGGGCGGAACACCGCTGGCGGGCGGGGCGCTGGAGGTGGGGCTGGCTGCCGCTGGTCGGTTTGGAACCGGCGCGGGCGCGGCGGGTAGGGGCAGGTCGGTGGCGGGCGCCGGTTTGGCGACGGGCGTGGGGAGGTGTTGTAGCGGTTGCAACGCGCGCCGAGCGCCCGCGCGAACCGCATCGGCGGCATCGGCCGTAGCCAGTTGCCGCAATTGCTCGGCCAGCCGTGGCCGATCCGAGGCAAAACGGTAGGCGTTGGCGAACGCGCCGGCGGCTCGGGCGGCGTCGCCGCTCTGACCATATACCTGTCCCAGATGCAGCCAGGCAATGGACCGAGCCGGCGCCAAGGTCAAGGTGTAGACCAACAGGCGCTCCGCTTCCTTCAAACGGTGTAACCGCAGATAGGTCAGCCCAAGTTGGCCGGCAATTTCGGCATCGGCGGGATCGTTGATGAAGGCTTGGCGAAACGCCGAGAGCGCTTCCTTAAGTTGGTCGTGATTCAGGTATTCCTGGCCCTGCTGGAGCAGTGGCCGGGCCTGGGCCGCGTCGCCGGCTTCGGGCCGGCGCAGATTGTCCAGTTGCTCGCGGAAGGTTTGTACGCCAGCCTCATCGTTGGCGTCCGCCTGGAGGATCATCTGCTGGATGTAGTAATCGAGGGTCTCATACTGGCCAGCGTTGGCGGACAGCGGGCCAACCAGCAACACCAACAGTATCAACGGCGCGAAAGGGTGGATCATGGCTTTGGGCCGGAACCCGGCGCGGTTTCCAATGGCACGATGCCGGGGTTGGCGGGCAACGGCGGCACGATGGCTGCCTCCACCGGCAACTGATACAGGCGCAAGGTTTCCAGGGCGGCGGTGCGCAGGGTGTCGGATGTCTCGCTTTCGGCGATGTTGCGCAGAATTTCCTCGGCGCGCATCGGGTTTTGGGCGAAACGGTAGGTATTGGCTAGCGCGCCGCGCGCGCGTTGGCGATCCTCGCTGAGGCCGTAAACCTGGGCGAGTTGGAACCAGGCGCTCGCTCGGGTGGGTTCCAGGGCCAGCGCTCGTTGGAGATCGCGTTCCGCGTCTGGGAACCGACCCAGCTTGCGCTCGACCAGCCCCAGATGATTGACAGCGTCGATGTTGCTGGGATCGTTGTGACTGGCCTGCTGAAACGCGATGAGCGCCGCGTTCAGATCAGCGGCCCGCAGCGCGGCCTGGCCGCGTTGCAACGCTTCGCGCGCCGCCGCTGGATCGCGCGGCGTGGGTCTTGGCTCCTGCTCCAGCATCCGTTGCATCGTGGTCACCCCGGTCTCGTCGTGGGTAGCCGCCAGATCGATCATTTGCTGGATGTAATAGCGGCTTCGTTCGCTATCCTGGGCCAACGCCGACACTGCGGCGCACCACGCCGCCAGTAGCAGGACCGCTCGTAAAAGAACGCCGCTCCTCCTGCGCGCCACGCTTCACAGATCCTTGATGGCGTCGTACTGCCGCTCCAGGCTAAGGCGCTTGGCATCGGCCTGCGCCGCGCTAAGCTGGCCCCGTTCGAGCTGGGTCTCGAACGTATCGATGTCGCTGGTCAATTGCTGCTGTTTACGGCGCAGTTCGGCGGTGCGCTGCTCGGTGGCGGCCTTGGAACGTTGCAATTGGTTGATGCGTCCAGCCAGCGCGCGATTACGGGCTTTGAGCGCGGTCAACTGGCGGCGCTGCGCGGCGACCTCGCTCGCTTTCATTTGCCGCTCGGTTTCCAGCGCCGCGCCTTCCTCGCGCAGGGCGCGAAGCTGATTCAGGCTGTCGTCGCGCTGGCCTTGCAGAGCTTGCTGGCGCATCTCGTAGTCGCCGGCCGCCAGTCCATGCACGCCGCCGAAGAAGCCACCAGACCGGGGGTCATTGGTTGGATCGGCGGTACAACCGCCCAGGATGAGCGCACTGAGAACGCCGCTGGCCAGTCGTGAATTCCACATCGTTGCAAACCTCTTGAATGGTCAAGTGGAGCCGGCTCAAACCGGCCAGAGGCCGATGCCGCTTGCGGTTTGGGCCCAACGCTAAATGGACATGCTGTCGTACATCTTTTGCAAGCTAGCCACGTTCTGAGTGGATTTCTGTTGGGTTTCCTTCAACTGGACCACGTTGGATTCCAGTTTCCGGGTGTATTGATCCTGGGCGCCGCGTTTTTGCTTGCTTTCGCTATAGACCGCGTTGGCGTCGGCCAGTTGTTTTTCGGTCAACGAATTGATCTGTTTGGCCTTGGCCAACTGTTTTTCCAAGCTGTTCCGTTGCTGGACCAAGGCATCGCGGGAGGCCTTGCCCGCCCGGTATTCCCGCGCCAGTCGCCGCGACTCGCGATCCAGCCGGGCGATTTCCGCGTAGAGCTGGCGATTCTCGGCGTCGGCCTCGCGAATAAATTCCTGATTACGCTGAATTTCAGCGATCAGGAAGTCTTCTTCCTTGGCATACTGGGCTTTGCGCTCGGCGATGGAACTACCGACCGCGACACCGGCCAAACCACCCGCCGCCGCGCCGATCAAGGCTCCGCGACTGTCGCCGGTAATGGCGTAGCCGAGACCGGCGCCGAGCAGCGCGCCGATCCCCGCGCCCTGGGCGACGGTGGTTTGCTGATCATTCATGCCGGCGCAACCGGACAATAACGAGCTGGCCAAGACAGCGGCGAGAAGCGGTTTACCGGAGTGACGAATGGACATGAAAAGCTCCTGCATGAGAGTGAAGGGGTCCGCTTGCAATTCGGAAAAACCTGCAAGATGAATACACAGCGACGAGCCAACCCGCATGAAGTGAAGGGGTTCGCTTGTCGTCTTAAAGGCGTCGGCGGTTGCGACCGTTTACCGGTACAATGATAGCAGTGACGACCGGTTAAGCCACCATTCAGCCAGCAGCGGGCAAACCCATTACCCTGTTTCCCACGATCCATCTCCGTTTCCTCAAACCTTGGCGATCATGAATTTTTTGGCGTGTGCAATCCGTTTTTCGAGCAGGCGCACCAGGTTCTGGTTGGGCGTCGCCCTGATTGGACTGATCCCCTGGCTGGGCGCTGGCGCGGTTTCGGCGGAACCTCGAACCGCTCTGGTGATCGGCAACGGCGCTTACGGCGACGCGCCGTTGCGCAATCCCGTCAACGACGCCCGCGACGTGGCAGCGAAACTGCGCGAACTGGGCTTTCAGGTCATCGAGCGGTTCGATGCCGACCGTCAGGCCATGCGTCAGGCGCTGCGCGAATTTGAGCAACAATTGCGCCAGCAACGCGGCGTCGGCCTGTTCTACTACGCGGGCCACGGGGTCCAGCTCAAGGGTCAGAACTACCTGATTCCCATTGGCGTGGATATTCGCCAGGAATTTGAAATTCCGGACGAAGGCGTGGACGCCGACGCGGTGTTGCGGGCGATGGAATCCGCCGGCAATGGTCTCAACATCGTGATTCTCGACGCCTGCCGCAACAATCCCTTTGCCCGCGGTCTCGGCAACCAGGGATTGGCGCGGATGGATGGCCCGGTTGGCACCTTCATCGCCTACGCCACCGCGCCGGGTTCGATCTCGAAGGATGGAACCGGGCGCAACAGTCCTTACACCCAGAATCTGTTGGCGGCCATGAGCGTTCCGGGTTTGAGCCTGGAGCAGGTGTTCAAGCAGGTACTGGTCGGGGTGGAACGGGAAACCAGCGGCGGTCAGGTGCCCTGGGTGGCGTCCTCGCTGCGCGGCGAGTTTTACTTTCTCCCCCCGATTCCGGCCAGCGCCCCCGCTCCGTCGCCAACCCCCGCCGCGCTGCCCGCGCCTTCACCCACTGGAGGTGGCGGATCGCCCGCCGCCGACGGTCGGGAACCGGCGGCGTTGCTGGAGCCAGATTCGGTCGTGGCGCGGGACGCCGGTTTTTCGATCAGTCGCCATGAGATCAGCTTGGAAGCTTACCGCCGCTTCGCCGAGGCCAACGGTCGCGCCGCGCCGGAGCCGGAGCCAGGCGCGGGACGCGACAGTCCAGTACGGGTGACCTGGCGCGAGGCGATGGATTACGCCGCCTGGCTCGCCCGCCAAACCGGCCATGCCTATCGGTTGCCCACCGAGGCGGAATGGGAATACGCCGCCCGGGCCGGATTGGGGGTTTACGATCCCGGCGGCCAAAGCCGGGAATGGACCTGCTCCGAATATCGCCCGGAATACGAAGGCCAGGAACGGCGCTGCGCGCCGCGCCTGCCGGAAACCGTGGCGATTCGCGGCGGCCACTGGCGGGCGGGAGCCGATCCACTGAGTGACGATCTGGGGTTCCGGCTGGTGCGGGAACCCTGAGTCGGCATGGTGCGGGCGACCCCGCTTGGCGCCTTGCGCTAAACTGGTCTTTCGCGAGGCCCGCCGTGGCGCCGGTCAGGGCGCGGCATCCGAGTTGGGCCGCGCGGCGGGGGCTTGTTCGCTTGAGCTTTGGGGCGACGGTGCCGCGTTGCTGGTCGCGGCGGTGGACGCGCCTTCCAAGGAGGGGCGTTTCACTTGGCCAGTGAAGGGCCGATTGACATTCAAATTCATGTCGCCGCCGTGGGTGTTCCCTGGACACGGGTCGGCCTGGTAGAAGATTCGCCCGTTGGGCTCAATGCACTTGTTCGCCGCCAGCGTTGGCGCCGCCAGCAGATTCAACAGCAGGAAGGTCCAACCCCAGTGTTTCACGAAGGTTCTGGATTCAGCTAGGCAGTGGGTCATCATGGAAATCTTCCTTCGGCAAGGTTACGCCTCTTCCGCGAACGGACCTGGCTTCCGCGATTCGGGCGTCAGCATAGCTGATTGGCGGGGTCGTATGCGTTGGGGCTAAGTACAGGACAAAATTCTTAAGTAACCCAAGTTGCCACCTGGAGGGGTGAGCCCATCGGGGTCTGCTATCGTCGTGAGTGCTGCTACTGCACGACGACTGGCGAGGAACCCCGATGGACACCCAAATTGTATTCGTGTATTGCCTCTGTGATGATCTGTTGAAGGCGCTCCAGCATGGGGAAGACCGGCAGTGTCGGGTGAGCGATGCGGAGATTCTGACGGTGGCCTTGGTGGCTGCCCTCTACTTTGGCGGCCACTTCCAGCGTGCCAACGAGTTTCTGCACAAACAGGGGTATCTGCCGCGCCGGCTCGGCGCGAGTCGCTTCAACCGGCGCATCCATCGCTGCGTCCCGTTCGTGCTGCCCTTGTTTCACAGGTTGGCCGCGCTGGGTCATCAGCTTAATCCCGAGAGCGTCTACGTCATCGACCGTTTTCCGATAGCCGCCGGCGACAACATTCGCATTCCCCGGTGTCGGCGTTATCGGGGCGAAGCGTGGCGGGGGTATCAGGCCAGTAAGCGCCGTTACTTTTACGGTCTGAAAATTCATCTGCTGGTCACCGCGCACGGCCAACCGGTGGAGTTTTTTCTGACCCCCGGTGCCAACAGCGACACGAAGGCGCTCAAACAATACGCCTTCGATTTGCCGAAGAATGCCACGATCACCGGGGACAAGGCGTACAACGATTACGAATACGAAGACCGGTTGAAGGACATCGGCCTACACCGGATCCCCCTGCGCAAGAAAAATTCCAAACGCCCCCTCGAACCGGTGGTGACCTACTTGATGGCGACGGCGCGCAAAGCGGTGGAAACCACCGGCAGCTTGATCGAACGCCTGCTGCCTAAGCATATCTATACCGTTACCGCCGCCGGCTTCGAATTGAAGGTGGCGCTCTTCATTCTCGCGTGTAGCCTTAACTTCGTCTTCTGAATCAGTCAGGGTGGCAACTTGGGTTACTTAATTGAGTTTTTGTACAGCCTCTCAGACTTCGATACTCCGCCATGGTGAACTCACCTCGGTCGTTGAAGGGACCGTGGAGAATCCAACTGACCGTCGGAACGGTCAAACCTTGGGGAGTCCCCCAGCTAAGCTGGGGGTTTACCTATTTAATCAAAATAATGGTCAAATTTTACCATAAAAACTTATTTAAATCAATTTGTTAATTTTTTATACGGCCTCTCAGATGGGTGTTCCCCACAAATAGGGCGAATCCCAGGCCAAAAAAGGATCTCTCTGCTGACCGGTTGATTTTGGAAAGATCATGGCTTGGCAATATTCTTAATTACGACGCTGGCCGTTCGTGAGGAGATACTGCCGTCAGATTCCAAACCGGTGACATTGTGGGAACACCGCCGGTTTGGCTACAGCGCGCGTTCGCCCGCCCGTTGCCGCGCCAGCCAGCGATCCAGAGCATTGGCGAACGCCTGTTTGTCGCGGTGGTGAAAGGGGCTCGGCCCGCCGGTGGCAATCCCCGCCGACCGTAATTCTTCCTTGAGATCGCGCAAGGTCAGCCGTTCCTGGATATTCTCCGCCGTGTACAGCTCCCCGCGTGGATTCAGGGCCGCCACGCCGCGCGCCACCAGTCGCGCCGCCAGGGGAATATCCGCCGTGACGACCAACTCATCGGCTCCCGCAGCGCGCGCCAAATAATGATCAGCTTCATCCAGCCCTGGACCGACCCGGACGGCCGTGATCCGGGGGGAACGCGGCAGCTGCAGCGGGCGATTGGCCACCAGCGTGACCAGCACGCCAACCCGCTGCGCGGCCCGGAACACGATGTCCCGGACCGGACCAGGACAGGCGTCGGCATCAATCCAGATTTTCATCACAACGCTCCCATGCTCTCGCGGTTCTGGTCTCCCGGCCTTCGCCCCCCATCGCTCAGGAACCCAACCGGGTCCGGGTCACGGTGATGGCCTGGAACCGCTGCCGGTAATGCGCGGGCTCGTGCCGCTCCAGGTGCCTCGCGGGGGAGGTTGTGGAAACGATTGCCCCGAAGGATCACTGACCTTCTCGGTCAGTCTTAACGACCAGCATCGTCGTTCGGTATTCGATCACTTGCTGATCGCGCTGGTTGTGGGCTTGGTTTTGGTAGACGAACAGGAATCGCTCTGGGTGTCTGGTGGGGCGCAGTTCGACCACTTCGGCCTCCGCGCGGAGGGTATCCCCAAACAACACCGGCGCGGTGATCTTCATCCGGTCCACGCCGATGTACGCATAGATTTCATAGCCGTCCTGGGCCAGAAACTCGGCGATAGTGTCAGCGTGATGAACCAAACCGTCGGCGACGGCAAAGATAACCGGTCCGGCTAGGGAACGCTCCTGGAACCAGGTGCCCTTGGCATATTCGGCGTTGCTGTGAATCGCCATGTTGAACCAGGTGAGTTGATGCAGGAGGGAGAAGTCCCCCTGATCCAACGTCCGGCGGACCCGACCCGGAATTTTGACGCCCGCGATAACTTTACCCATCACACGATGGCTCCTCATGGCGATTGGGGATGATTCCGCTCCGCCCACCGCTCCACGCGCACCCGCCCCAAGCCCCGCACCTTTAGGCGTTGGCGATGGCAGCGCTGTTGCTCGGCGTTGCCATGGGCCATGGGCCATGAGCTACCCTATAGTCAATAGAGTTACATATTTTTGAGCTACACAGTTGGGGTAATGTATAAAGTGGATTAGCCAGATAGGCCTGTACGGCGGAGCGAATGATGGCTGTTTTGGCTTCGAACCAACTGATCCCGGCATGATAGCAATACCGTTCCAGGCGCGGGAAGGCGCGCAGCGCCAAGCCGATGTGATTCCGTTGAGCACGAGTGGCGCGGACTTGCGCGCGCTCCACGCCACGGAACTGCCTGATGCCACGATGGTGGTGCTCAATGGTCCAGGCGTGGCCAGCAAAACGGACTCGGGTCAGCCAGATCCACCCAGGCCCCCGGACTGGTTTCAAATTCTCCAGACTCCCATGCCAACTGTCGAACACCGCGCACGCTGGGACCAACCCGCGCTCGTCAGCCGTCTTGAGCAGGGCGTGGCAATGATCGTTTTTGGTCAACGCGTCCCCGGCCTTCTCGTAAAACCCGGTAGTCCACCGGCCCGTGGCGGTCGCCCTCGGTCCACGGCAAGGTGATCCAGTGGATGCCCTCGACCACCGCATGGTGCTTGCCCGACCAGTGCCGGTGCCCCCGTGCGATTTTCGGGCGGAAGGTTTTCCAACGTCGAGTCATCGACCACCAGGAGGCCACGGCGTCGCTCCACGTGGATAGCGGCTTCCCGCCAGAGTGTCGCCGCATCCGGCTCCAGCCGGTGGAGCAGCCGGGTGAACGCATCGTGCGCTGGCCCGTCGGTCCCTTCCGGTTGTACCCGTGCCGCTTCGGTCGCACGGTACACCGGCGGTGTAGCGATCAAAAAGTTGATGTCACCTCGGGCACTGCCTTTGGATGCGTTCCGCCCGCTCGGTTACCTCACTACCAGCAACGGTGTAACTCCTAACCAGATCAAACCCATCCTCCTTCAAAAAAGACCTATCAATCATCCGGGACCCGACAGGCTGTCTTAAAACGCTTGTTAATGTCGCCCAGAGTGGCCGAAGCCACCAGATCCACGCGGACTGGGCGTGAATTCGGGGACGATTTCGAACCGGGTGCGGACGACCGGCACCATCACCAGTTAGGCGATACGTTCGCCGATAGCGGTGGTGAACGGGGTATGACCCCGATTCCAGCACGACACCAACAGTTCGCCCCGATAGTCGCCGTCGATCAGCCCGACCAGATTGCCCAGCACGATGCCGTGTTTGTGCCCGAGGCCGGAGCGCGGCAGCACCAACGCCGCCAGGCTAGGGTCGCCGATGTGAATGGCGATGCCGGTGGGGATCAGATGCGTTTCGCCCGGATGCACCGTCAAGGGTTCTGGCAGACAGGCGCGCAAGCCCAAGCCCGGCGGTGGCGTAATCAGGCAGGGGAAGGTCCTGGCCCAGCCGGGGATCAAGAATTTTCAGTTCGATGGTTCGGGCAGTCACAGGAGTCTTCGTCCGCTGTGGGGGATAGGGTGAATATTATCGTGGCCCCTCCCATTCCCGATACCGCTCCGCGATCAATGCTATCAATTGTTGGCCGAGCACGCGCTTGTCAGCCAGCGGCAGCGCTTTTTCCCCGCCTTCCCAGAGGACATGCAGCGCGTTTTGTTCGCTCTCGAAACCGCTGCCAGCCACACCAACCTGATTGGCGGCGATCAAATCGAGATGTTTGCGGCGAAGTTTGTCCTCGGCGTAGCGCAGCACGTCGTGGGTTTCAGCAGCGAAACCCACGGTAAACGGCCGGTGCGAGCGCAGCGCCGCGACCTCGGCCAGAATATCGGGATTGCGCGTCAGTTCCAGCGTCAGGGTGTCGTGGTTTTTTTTGATCTTCTGGTCCGCCGGCGCGGCGGCGCGGTAATCGGCGACGGCGGCGGTGGCGATGAAAATATCCGCCTGCTGAACCCATCGCATTACTACCTCGTGCATTTCCAGCGCGCTTTCCACGTCGATCCGTTCGACGCCGGGCGGTGTTTTCAGGCTGACCGGACCGCTGACCAAGACTACCCGCGCACCTGCTGCCGCCGCCGCTTCGGCCACGGCGAAACCCATTTTTCCGGTGCTGCGGTTACTGATGAATCGCACCGGGTCGAGCGCCTCTCGGGTTGGGCCGGCGGTGAGCAGCACGGTCAGGCCCTGCAAGTCGTGGGGCGCGAGCAACGGCGATGGCGGGGGCGCTGGCTGCGATTCCGCCCGTTCCTCCCGCGCGCCGAGCATTTCAACGACAAGATTGCACAGTTCCAGCGGTTCCAGCATCCGCCCAGCGCCGATTTCACCACAGGCCTGTTCACCGACGCCCGGCCCCCAGATTTTCACCCCGCGCCGCGCCAGCAGCCGGCAATTGTCCTGAGTGGCGGGGTTTTGCCACATCAGCCGGTTCATCGCCGGAGCGATGGCGATGGGCCGGTCGGTGGCCAAGCAGAGCGTGCTGAGCAGATCGTTGGCCAGACCGTGCGCCAGTCGGGCGATGCAATCGGCGCTGGCTGGCGCAATCAGGATCCAATCGGCCCAGCGCGCCAGTTCGATATGCCCCATGCCCGCCTCGGCGTGGACATCCAGCAATTCGGTGCGCACCGACCGGCCGGATACCGCCTGAAAGGTGAGCGGACCGACGAAGGCGGTCGCCGCCGGGGTCATCACCACTTGCACCTCCGCGCCGGCTTCGCGCAGGCGGCGGGTCAGCTCCGCGCTTTTGTAGGCGGCGATACCGCCGGTGATACCGAGCAAGATGCGTTTTTGGGCAAGAGGTTGCGGCATGAGAGGACTCCGCGCGGGATCAAGGAATTGACGACTAGCTTAGCCTAGCCCGGACGGCGGCGAAACCTAGCGGATGTCTCGGCGGGGCGGAATAAAAAGGGCGTCCAACCGCGCATCGAGATGACACGATTGGACGCCATGGTCCGCGACGGCGGCCCCCGTTAGCCGCCCGAATCCGCATCGCTTCCAAGCCCGAAAGGGTTGGTGGGCGCGAATTCTTGAATGGAACAGAGCAATTCGATTGCCAGATTATTCATTTATATGTTTTTAAACTTATTTTTATGATTTGAGCGGGAAGCGAATCAGCAGGTGCGCCGAGATTCGCCTCAATGAAGTGCTTGTACCGGGTGGATTGCCTCATCATGGAGCACGGTGACGGTAGCGAATGGTGGGGGGTGTCCGTCGAATTCGCTATGATGCCTGGCGCCACATCACCCATGAGGAAGGTCCGATGTCCATTCGCGACTGGCCCGACGACGAGCGCCCCCGCGAGAAATTGCTGCAACGCGGGGTTGCCGCGCTGTCCGACGCCGAACTGCTGGCGATTTTTCTGCGGGTCGGGATACCGGGCCGCAGCGCGGTGGACCTCGCCCGCGACATGCTCAAGCAACATGGCAGCCTGCGCCGCCTGTTGGAACTCGATCAAAGGGAATTTTGTGCGACGCCGGGGCTGGGTTTGGCCAAGTACGCGCAATTGCAGGCGGTGTTGGAACTGGCCCGGCGTCATCTGGAAGATACCTTGCAGCGCGGCGACGCCATCCAGAGCGTGACCGACACCCGCCGCTATTTCATGGCCCGAATGCGCCATCACCCGCATGAGGTATTCGCCTGTCTGTTTTTGGACAACAAGCATCGGGTGATTCAGTACGAGGAACTGTTCTACGGCACCATCGATAGTTCTTCGGTGCACCCGCGCCAAGTAGTGAAGCGGGCGCTGTATCACAACGCCGCCGCCGCCATCGTGGCGCACAACCATCCTTCCGGCATCGCCGAACCCAGTCGGGCCGACGAGACGATCACCTTGCGGCTAAAAGAAGCCCTGGCGCTGGTGGATGTGCGTCTGCTCGATCACATCGTGGTCGGTGATAGCCAGGTCGTGTCGCTGGCGGAACGGGGCGTGTTGTAGAGCCGGGAGGGAGAAGCCGCTCTTTGTTCAGCCGCTAAGCCGCCGCGCCCAGAGTCATGGCGCGCTGGCGGGTGACAGCGCGTTCGGCGGCGAGCGCGGCGGTTTCGTCGCCGACGGCAAACTCCGGCCAGCCGGTGGCGTGGTGGCCAATCAGATCGACCAGCGCCGCGATGTGCGCTGGATCGTCGTTCAGGGCCGGGAGATAGCGATAGCGCTCGCCGCCGGCGGCGAGGAATATCCGGCGATTTTCCAGGGCGATTTCCTCCAACGTTTCCAGGCAATCCGCCGCGAAACCGGGACAAACCACATCCACGCTTTTGACGCCGGATTGGGCCCACTCGGCCAGCAGGACGCTGGCATAGGGTTGCAGCCATTCGGCGCGGCCAAAGCGGGATTGGAATGCCACCGCCCATTGGGTTGGTGGCAGGCCCAGCCGTTCCGCGACCAGACGAGCGGTTTTGTGACACTGGCAATAATAGGGGTCGCCAGCCAGCAGGTTTCGTTTAGGCAGGCCGTGGAAGGAGAACAGCAGTCGCTCGCCGGGTTGATCGGCGCGGGCGGCGCGGAGGTGAGCGGCCAGCGCGTCCAAATAACCGGGATTGTCGTGGTACTGGGTGATGAAGCGCAATTCTGGCAGCCAGCGCCAGGTTCGTAATGCGGCGGCGACCGCGTCGAAGGTCGATGCGACGGTTGCGGCGGAGTATTGCGGGTATAGTGGTAGCGCCAGCAAGCGTCGAACACCGGCGGCCCGCAGTTCCGCTAACGCGGCGGCGATGGATGGGTTGCCGTAACGCATCCCGACCGTCACCTGGATTGGGCCGGAATAGCGCTCCGCCAGTCGCGCCGCGACCGCCGTCGCTTGTCGCTGGCTGATCGCCAGCAAAGGCGAGCCGTCCGGGGTCCAGATCTTCTGGTACTTGCGCGCCGACCGGGCCGGTCGAACCCGCAGGATGATCCCGTGCAGGATCAGCCACCACAGCGGGCGCGGCAATTCCACGACCCGCCGGTCCCAGAGAAACTCCGCCAGATAGCGGCGCACCGCGGCGGGCGTGGGGGCGTCGGGCGTACCGAGGTTGGCGAGCAGGATGCCGGCGCGCGCGGGTTGATCGTGCGCAAAAGAAGCGGTATGGCCTGATTTCATCGAGGATTGGCCGGTGTCAGTGAGAAACGTGGCGTCCATCGCCCCGTTTGGTTCGATATCGGCAGTTTATACCGTTTCCCGATGGATCTTGGCCTTCGGGGGCCGCTGGCCGCGCCGACCGCGCCAAGCCTAGCCACGGAACGGTGACCATCGATGACGACGGTGTTACGCCTATAATTTAGGGCCTCGCTCATCGGAGGTTCCCTCGCCATGCTAGGTGTGTTTCTCGACCGCGACTCGTTGGATCGTGGCGACCTTGATTTCGGCGGTCTCGATCACGTGTTGTCGGACTGGCGCTATTACCCGGCCACCGCGTCCGCCGAGATCGTTGGGCGGATCGAACAAGCGGAGGTCGTGATCAGCAACAAGGTCGTTCTGGATGCCGCCACGATCCAGCAGGCGCCGCGCTTGAAGCTGATCGGCGTCGCCGCGACCGGCGTCAACAACGTGGATTTGGCCGCCGCCGCAGCGCGCGGTGTCACCGTCTGCAACTGCCGGGGCTATGGCACGCCGGCGGTGGTCCAGCACGTGTTTGCACTGCTGTTGGCGCTATATACCCGCTGGCCCGATTATCAGCAAGCGGCGCGCGACGGCCGCTGGCAACAGGCCGACCAATTTTGCCTGCTGGACTTTCCGATCCGCGAACTGGCCGGCAAGACTCTGGGCATTGTCGGTTACGGCGAATTGGGCCAGGGCGTGGCGCGGGTTGCCGAGGCGTTTGGAATGCGGGTTCTGATTGCCCAACGGCCTGGCACGGTGGAAGCGTTGGCGGATCGGACACCGCTGCCGGCGCTGTTGCCGCAGGTGGATGTGCTCAGCCTGCATTGCCCACTGACGCCAGCCACCCGCAACCTGATCGGTGCTTGGGAACTGGCGCTGATGCGCCGCGACGCCATCCTGATGAACACGGCCCGAGGCGGACTGGTGGACGAGGCGCTGTTGGCCGACGCGCTGCGTCGGGGCGCGCTGGGCGGGGCGGGCGTGGACGTGCTGAGCTTGGAGCCGCCGATGGCGGGCAATCCACTGCTGGCGCCGGATATCCCGAACCTGATCGTGACGCCCCACTGCGCTTGGGGCAGCCGCGAATCGCGCCAGCGCCTGGTTGATCAACTGGCGGAGAACATTCAGGGATTTCTGACCGGGGCGCCGGTACGGGTAGTGGGGTAAGAGGCTGTGTAAGGTCATGGTTTTTTGAATCGACTGGTCATGTAGGAGCAAACTGACCCACGCTACGAGTGAATCCGCCGGCCTCCCACAGTCAATCAATCGGTTGGTTTTTGTACAGCCTCTAGGGTCAATGGCGATGTGGATAGCCGTGAAGTGGTAGGTGGTTACGGCGTGGCCAGAAGCAAGTCGGACGCTTTTTCGCCGATGACGATGGTTGGCGCATTGGTGTTGCCCCCCAGCAGGGTCGGCATGATCGAGGCGTCCACCACCCGCAATCCGGTCAGGCCGTGCACCCGCAATTGATCGTCCACCACCGCCATGGCATCGTGCCCCATCTTGCAGGTGCCAACCGGGTGATAAATGGTCTCGGCGCGGCGGCGAATGAACTCCCGCAGCGCGTCGTCGGTTTGCACCGCCGCGCCGGGGAACAGTTCCTCGCCACGGTAGCCGTCGAACGCCCGCGCCGCCAGGATTTTCCGACAGATCTTCGCCCCCGCCAGCAGGGTTTCCAGATCGTCCGGATGTTCCAGATAATTGGGCTGGATTCGCGGGGGAACCGTCGGATCGGTGCTTTGCAGAGTCAGGTAGCCGCGGCTCTTGGGCCGCAGGTCGCACACGTGCAGCGAGTAGCCGTAACCGTACCAGAGACGCCGGCCGTGATCGTCGAGAATGGTTGCGGTCAGGTGGAATTGCAGATTGGGTCGCGGCTGCGTGGGATCGGATTTGACGAAGCCGCCGGCCTCGGCCATGTTGCTGGTCAGGAGGCCGCGCCGGTGGCGGCGGTAATCCACGATCCCCTGGATCAGGCGCGGCAGGAACGACAGCGCGACGCCGTAGGAAGCCCGCCGACGCTCGCGGTGGGCGACGATGATGTCGAGATGATCCTGCAAGTTCTGACCGACGCCCGGCAAATCGCGCACCACGGAAATCCCATGTTGTTCCAGCGCGGCGCGCGGCCCGACCCCGGACAGTAACAACAGTTGCGGCGAATTGATCGCGCCGCCGGACAGGATGACTTCGCGCCGCGCCTTCAATTCCACCGTTTGGCCGGCGTGGTCGCGGTAGGCCACACCCACCGCGCGCTGACCCTCGAACAGAATTCTACTGGCCAGCGCGCGGGTGATGACGGTCAGGTTCGGGCGCGGGCGCGCCGGATGCAAATAGGCCCGGGCGCTGCTGCACCGCTGGCCCTCCTTCTGCGTCAGTTGGTAGAACCCGACACCTTCCTGCTCGGCGCCGTTGAAATCGTCACTGAGCGGATAACCGACCTCGCCAGCGGCGCGGATGAACACCTCACAGATTTGGCCGCGCTGGCGCGGATCGGCGACGTTGAGCGGCCCACCGACACCATGATAGGCTGACGGGCCACGTTCCTGATGTTGCGCTCGCTTGAACAGCGGCAACAGCTCCGCGTAACTCCAGCCCTGGTTGCCCAGGGCCGCCCAGTGGTCGTAATCCCAGCGATGGCCACGGGTGTAGACCATGGCGTTGCTGGAACTGCTGCCGCCCAAGGTCTTGCCGCGCGGCCAGAACAGCCGGCGGTTGCGCAGATGCGGCTGCGGTTCGGTCTGATAAGCCCAGTTCAGGCGCTTGCCGCGCATGATGAAAATCATGCCCGCCGGCATGTGAATCCACGGGCTGGTATCCTCGGGACCCGCCTCCAAGAGACAGACTTGCCGGTTCGGATCGGCGGACAGGCGGTTGGCCAGCACGCAGCCGGCCGAACCCGCGCCCACGATGATGTAATCGTACATGGCTCCCAATCCTCCAAGTCCGGCGTCGGGCCGGACGGTTGCTCGCGGGGGGCGACGGAAGTCGCGGATTTCCAAGCCTAATCATTTCGCGAGAACCGCACTTGTCGAAAGTGGCAGCGGTTTGTTGAAACTGGCTGGCGCCGCGCCGGCGCATTACACTTTCATGACCATTCCCGGCCGTGCTCCAGTCGGGAGATTGCCCCAACCCGGCTTGCCCCATCCGCGACCGGCCCCGTTTTCCTACTAAAAAGGCAAGACCTTGAACAGGCTGTATGTTTGGCAAAATCGCGGTCTCTTCATCGGCCGCCTGCCGGATATCTCCGAACACCGACTCGGATCGGCGGCGCTCTGCCTGGGCATTGACAAACCATTCCGCTTGATGGAGAGCGAAAGCAATGTCTGGCAGGAGTGTCGAAGCGTGCTGGTTCCGCCCGGCTGTCTCAACGAACTTCAGATTGGCGGCGCGGTCATGGCGATCCTGTTCCTGGAACCGGAAAGCCCCGACTACCTGACGATCCAGAACGCCATGCTCGAAGGCGAGTGGCAATGCCTGTACGGCCTGGTCCATGAAACCGAGGCGCTAGCGGCGTTGCACGAGATTTGGGAACGCCAGCCGGACGCCACCACGACGCACGCGTTGCTCAACCGCCTGATCCCACGATCCGCCGCCGAGGAACGCCAGCAATCGCTGGATCATCGAATTCAGCGGGTGATCCGGCTGATGAAGGAAGATTTGACCCACAGCTACTCGATGACCGAATTGGCCGAGTACGTGAATCTGTCGCCGACCCGGTTGGTGCATCTGTTCAAGGAGGAAGTGGGGGTGCCGATTCGCCGCTTCCGGCAATGGCATCGAATGCGGGTGGTGGCGGCGCTGGTCGCCAAGGGCGACACCCTCACCGACGCCGCGTTGGGCGCGGGGTTCGCCGATTCTTCCCATTTCAGCCGGGCGTTTCGCAACATGTTCGGCATCACGCCGTCCTCGGTGTTTGGCCGCGCGGCCAACGTGCGAATCGTGATTGCCTGACGTTCGCCGCCCGTGCTCACGCTGATTGACAGTCACACCCATTTCGACGACGCCAGCTTCGACGCCGACCGCGACGCCGCCTATCAACGGGCGCGCGCCGCTGGGGTGGAAACGCAGGTGCTGGCGGCGGTCAGCGCCCGGTTATGGCCGAAACTCAAGGCGGTCGCGGCGCATTATCCAGGGCTGTATCCCTGTTATGGCCTGCATCCCGCCTATCTGGCCGAACATCGCCCGGAACATCTGGATCAATTGGCGGATTGGCTGACGCGGGAACGGCCCATCGCCATTGGCGAGTGTGGGCTGGATGGCTATCTGCCGGACCTCGATCCCGACCTGCAAGCCGAGTATTTCGCCGAGCAGTTGCGGCTGGCCCGCCGTCATGATCTGCCAGTGGCCATTCACGCCCGTCACGCGGTGGATCAGGTCATCAAGCTGGTGCGGCGGTTCGCCGGCGTGCGCGGCATGGTGCACAGCTTTTCCGGCAGCGTGGATCAAGCCTGGCGACTGCTGGACTTGGGCATCCTGCTCAGTTTTGGCGGACCACTGACGTATCCAAAGGCCACCCGATTGCGCGGTTTGATGAAAACCCTGCCGCTGGATGGGTTTCTGTTGGAGACGGACTCGCCCGACCAGCCGCTGAGCACACATCCGGGCCAGCGCAACGAGCCGGCCTATCTGGCGGAAGTGCTGGCCTGCGTTGCTGAATTGCGCAACGCCGACCCGGCGGCCATCGCCGCCGCCACCACGGCAAACGCCCGCCGGCTGTTTCGGCTCCCCGATGTCGCATCCACACGCCCGAACTGAGATTCTGATCGGCGCGGCGGGCCTGGCCCGGCTGCGGACGGCGCATGTGCTGGTGGCCGGGTTGGGCGGGGTGGGCGGTCATGCCGCCGAGGCGCTGGGTCGGGCCGGAGTCGGTCGGTTGACCCTGCTCGATCATGATGTCGTCTCCCCCTCCAATCTCAACCGCCAGTTGTTGGCGCTGCACTCGACGCTGGGTCGGCCCAAGGTGGAGGTGATGGCGGAGCGGTTGCGCGACGTGGACCCGGCCATTGAACTGACGTTGATCGGCGCGTTTCTGCAACCGGACGCCGCCGAGGCATTGGTGGCTCCCCTCACCCTCAACCCCTCTCCCACCGGGGGAGCGGAAAGGAGACCAGCGTATGACTTTGTCGCCGATTGCATTGACAGCATCGCTTGCAAGGCCGCGCTGGTGGCGGCCTGTCATCGTCATGGCGTACCGGTGATTTCAGCGCTGGGCGCGGGCAATTGTCTGGACGTAAAGCGGGTGCGGGTGGCGCAACTGAATCAGACGCAGGTTTGTCCGCTGGCCCGCGAGTTGCGGCGGCAGTTGCGGGAACTGGGCGCGCCGCTCAATTACCCGGTGGTTTACAGCGACGAGCCGCGCCGTCCTCCCCTGCCTCATCAACCTGTCAGCGGTGAGGCGTCGGGCCGACCCCGCGCGGTGAATGGGACAATTTCCTATCTACCGGCGCTGTTTGGAGTCCTGTTGGCGGGATTTATCGTTTGCCGGCTGCTGGACGAAGCGACGTGATCAAAGCCATGAACGTGGGCAGTTGACGAATCGCTAGCGCTGATGTGAGCGGGCACGCCCGTTGCCGCGGTCAAGCCGGTGGTTTTTGTGCGGCCTCCCGCAATTGGTCGGGTTTTGACGCCTGCTCAGGCGTCGCGGATCTCGAAGGTGTGGGTGATCTGGGCGGTTTTACCGAGCATGATCGAAGCCGAGCAGTATTTTTCCGCCGACAACTGGATGGCGCGTTCGATATGCTTGGCGCTCAGGTGGTTGCCGGTCAGGATGAAATGCACGTGGAGGGTGGTGAAAACCTTGGGGTCGCTTTTTGCTCTTTCCGACTCGATGTGAACTTCGCAGCCGCGCAACTCCTGTCGGGATTTGCGCAGGATATTGACCACGTCAATCGCGGTGCAGCCGCCCAGGCCCATCAGCAGCATTTCCATGGGGCGCGGTCCGAGGTTGCGACCGCCCAGTTCCGGCGGGCCATCCATGACCATGGCATGACCGCTGGGGGATTGGGCGACATAGGTCATGTCTTCCAGCCAGGTGACACGGGTTTTCATGGTTGTTGGGCTCCCAGAGGTCTATGTCTGCCCCTCCAGCGCGCGAAGCGCCGGAGCAGCTCGAGTTTTTCTCGAAGTGAGGCGGAGCGGTTATTTTCCAAACAACTCCGCCAGTTTCGCGCCGGGGTCGGGCGCGCGCATGAACGCCTCGCCCACCAGAAAGGCGTGAACGCCATGTTCGCGCATCAAGGCCACGTCGGCGGGGGTGTGAATGCCGCTTTCGGTGACCACGGTATGACCGGATGGAATCCGGGCCAACAGGTCGAGGGTGGTTTCCAGCCGGGTTTCAAAGGTCCGCAGATTACGGTTGTTGACACCGATCAACGCCGTGTCAATCGCCAAGGCCCGCTGTAACTCGTCCGCGTCGTGGACTTCCACCAGCACGTCCAGGCCCAGAGCCATCGCCAGCCGCGCCAGCTTCGACAGCGTGGCGTCATCCAGCGCGGCGACAATGAGCAGGATGCAATCGGCGCCCATCGACCGGGCTTCGTAGACCTGATACGGCGCGATGATGAAATCCTTGCGCAGGATCGGCAGATCACAAGCCGCCCGCGCTTCCCGGAGATCATCCTCGCTACCCTGGAAGAAATCGCGGTCGGTGAGCACCGACAGACAGCAGGCGCCAGCGGCGGCATAGCTTCGGGCAATCTCCGCTGGCCAGAACGGGTCGCGCAACAAGCCCTTGCTGGGTGAGGCGCGCTTGATTTCGGCGATCACCGCCGGCTGGCCCTGGGCGATGGCCTGCTTCAGATGATTCAGAAAGGGCCGGGGCGGCGGCAGATCTTGCACCCGCTGGCGTAGTTCGCCCAAGCTCAGGCGCGCGCCGCGCTCGGCGATTTCCTCAGCCTTGCGGGCGATGATTCTTTGCAGGATGTCGCTCATGACGCCAGTTGCTGGGTGCAGCGCACGAACGCGTCCAGCTTGGCCCGCGCCGCGCCGCTGGCGATGGTTTCCCGCGCCAGCTCGATGCCACCGGCGATGGAGTCGGCCCGATTGGCGGCATACAGCGCCGCGCCAGCGTTGAGAAGCACGATATCGCGCTGGGGACCGGGCCGGTTGTCCAGCGCGGCCAGCATCATGGCGCTGGACTGCTCGACGGTTTCGACCTTGAGCGCGCGGTTCGACATCATGGCCAACCCGAAATCCTCGGGGTGAATCTCGTATTCCAGAATTTTGCCGTTCTTGAGTTCGCCGACCAGGGTGGCCGCGCCCAACGAGACTTCGTCCATGCCGTCCTTGCCCCAGACCACGAGCACATGGCGCGCGCCCAACTGTTGCATCACCCGCACCTGGATACCAACCAGGTCGGGGTGGAACACGCCCATGAGCTGGTTCGGCGCGCCGGCCGGGTTGGTCAGCGGGCCGAGGATGTTGAAGATGGTGCGCACGCCCATCTCCCGCCGCACCGGGGCGACGTTCTTCATCGCCGAGTGAAAATTCGGCGCAAACATGAAGCCGACGCCGATGGTTTCAATGCATCGCGCCACCTGTTCCGCGTTCAGGTCGATCCGCGCGCCGAGCGCTTCGAGGCCGTCGGCGCTGCCGGACTTGGAGGAAACGCCCCGGTTGCCATGCTTGGCCACCTTGGCGCCGGCGGCGGCGAGCACGAACATGGCCGTGGTCGAAATATTGAACGTATGAGAGTTGTCGCCGCCGGTGCCGACGATATCCACGAAATGGTCGTGGGGCGGCGGAACGTGCACCTTGGTGGCCAAATCGCGCATGACCGTGGCGGCGGCGGTGATTTCGCCGATGGTTTCCTTCTTGACCCGCAACCCGGTGAGGATGGCGGCGGTCATGACCGGAGAGAGTTCGCCGTTCATGATCCGCCGCATCAGCGACAGCATTTCGTCGTGGAAGATTTCCCGATGTTCGATGGCGCGCTGCAGGGCTTCCTGGGGGGTAATGGACATCGCATGCTCCGGGATGGGTTAGCGCCGGTTGAGAAAATTCTGGAGCAGGGCGTGGCCGTGCTCGGTCAGAATGGATTCGGGATGAAATTGTACGCCTTCGACGGGCAAGGTCTTGTGCCGGACGCCCATGATTTCGTCCAATTCGCCGTCCGGGGTCTCGGTCCAGCCGGTGACTTCCAGGCAATCCGGCACGGTGGTTTTCTCGATCACCAGAGAATGATAGCGCACCACCGTGAATGGATTGGGTAGACCGGCGAATACACCTTGACCGTGGTGATGGACGATGGAGGTTTTGCCGTGCATCGCGCACCCGGCGCGGACGATATGGCCACCGAAAGCCTGACCGATGCTCTGATGGCCCAGACAGACGCCGAAAATCGGTATTTGGCCGGCGAAGCGCTCGATGGCGGCCAGTGATACGCCCGCTTCGTTGGGCGTGCAGGGGCCGGGTGAGAGGACGATGCGCGCCGGGTGGAATTCGGCGATTTCGTTCGGGGTGATCTGATCATTGCGAAACACGCGCACATCCTCGCCCAGTTCACCTAGGTACTGCACCAGGTTGTAGGTGAAGGAATCGTAATTGTCGATCATGAGGAGCATGAATCATTGTCCTTTCGGCTGGATAAAGATAATTCCTTCGGAAGAGCCGACCAGCACCGCCTTCAAAATATGCTGGCTCATTCCCGATCCTCCATTGTCCGATACGCCTGCTGTGGATCGTTCGGCTCGTCCGGATTGGTCATCGTCAACCGATTTTCTCGCATCAGCGGGCGCAAATAATTCTGGCGCACGGTTTCCGGGTTGCGTCGAAGCAGGATCGCAAGTTCTTCAGCACGCCAAGGTCGCAGAAGGCAGAGGTCGAGCACCACTTGGCGTACTTCATCCGGCGGGTGCCGCTGCCCGAGCGCACCCAAGCGAGCGGCTAGTGCTCCTGGTAATTCGTTCAAGAGCTGAGAGCGTGTTTCGTCATCGGGGTTACTAGATAAGGCTGGGGGGTTACTAGATAAGGCCAGGGGGTTACTAGATAAGGCCGGGGGGTTACTAGATAAGCCCTGCCCCTCGACGTTTAGCCTGTCGGTCGGCACATAGTAAGTTGCCGAACCCCGCCCCCTTTGAGCAAGCAGCCCGGCATCCCGCAACCGCCGCAACGCGCCGCTGGCGGTCAGGGTATCCACTTTGTTCAAATCCCGATAGGTGGCGTTGTCGATGGCGCCGGCTTCCCGCACCATGACCAGAGCTTTAGCCTCCTCATCCGACAAATGCAAATCCCGGAACCGCGCCAACCAAGCAATATCCTCGTGGCCCAGAAAATGATGGAAGAAGTAGCGGGCAACGAATTGATCGGCCGCACGGTCGGACTCGAACAACGGCGGAGTCAGTCCCGCCTGCTCCATGCCCTCGCGCATGACGCGGATGCCGCTGCCCTTGGTTTCCGCAAAGCGGGTCTCATGCAGCACGGCGGCGATCTTGGGGTTACGGGGTTGAGAGCCAGGTTCGCCCAGATGCTCGGGGGATTTGAGCGAAAAACCGGGATTGCGAATCTCCAGCCGATTGGCGTAGCGGATGATTTGCACCGGGCTGTGGCTGCGGTAGCTGCGGTGCATGAGTGCGTTGACCAGCGCCTCACGGATCACCCGCAGGGGGATCACCGGCTTGTCCTGTCGCTGCAATTCACCTTCCTTGAGACCGAAATGCTTGGGCAAATCATCCAGCACGGCGGCTTGGGCGCGACGGATCAGGCGGAACAGCGGATCGCGCAGTTCGACCGTATCGAAACGGCGGTCGGGATCGGGCACCCATTCGCGTCCGGGCACACGGATGTAATCGACGCGGGTCGTGGGGAAGCAGCGGCGCAAGGCCAACGGAGTACCAAACAGGATCAAGCCGGTCACTGTGGGTTTCCATTCGCCTTGCTGATTGCGACGAGTACAACCGAGCGCCTGCATGAGATCCTGATCCGACCAGCGCAATTCCTCGGCATCCAGGTTCGCCTCGGCGCGAAATTTTCGGTAGTCAGCAATCGCGTCGGGCGAAAAATCCTCGAAAGTGGCATCGGCCACGATCCCGGCATCGAAGCTTTCCTGCTGGCGTCCTTGGTGGAACACCGCCAGATCGTCTTCGGCACAGTGTTGGTCGGTGCTGCCAACGCGGCGGAAAGCGCCCCGTGGTAGCCCCTGGGACTTCAAAAAGACCGGCTTGTCTTGAGGCTGGGCTTCGGGGACGAACACCACAACGACATTCTTGCCCTGGACATTCTCGGTGGAAATGTCCACGCGCCACGGAATGTTGAACGTGTTGCGGCATTGGGTGGCGATGTCGGTCGTGATCTTGTCTGGATGAACCACACCTTCAACTTCGTAAGCTGGGAAGAGCGCTAACTCCTCGCGCGCGACGCCCAGCACGATCCAGCCACCCCCCAGGCCGGGTTCGTTGGCGAAGGCACAAATCGTTTCCAGAATCGATTTGCCAGCTTCCGAAGCGCGCTTGGCTTCGATGCGCTCGTGTTCGTCGAGGAGGTTGAGACTTTCGATCAGTTCGAGCGCCGTCATTTCGTCACCTCGCCCAGCAGCGCGGCGATCTCGGCGTTCATCGTTATAGGGAGCCACTCCATGGAACGTGTTCAACCATCCACCTCGTAAAGCTTGAGAATGCCAATGGCCACCGTCATTTGAATCAGTTGCGACAGGGTGTCGGCCTCCATCTTCCGCATGACCCTGGCGCGATGAATTTCCACGGTCTTGCGGCTCAGATTCAACTTTTCGGCGATTTCCCGGTTGGACAACCCTTCCACGACCCAACGCAGTACGTCCTGCTCGCGCGCGGTCAAGGTATCGAAGCGGAGGAACAGATCCTGACGTTGCGCCCGGGCGCGTTGCCGGGCCGCGTCCACGGCCAGCGCGTGATGGACGCCGTCCAGAAGGATCTGGTCGTTGAATGGCTTTTCGATGAAATCCAGCACGCCCTGCCGCAGAGCGGTCACCGCCATGGTGACATTAGCGTGCCCAGCGATCATGATGACAGGCGCGTCGATGCCCTGCTTGCGAAGACCTTGCAGGGCGCCAGGATCGTCGCATCCCGAAACCCGCGCATCCAGCAACAGACAACCGGGCCAATCCGCCTGGTAGGCGGCCAGAAACGTTTCCATGTCAGCGCAAGCCAGAGTTTGCAAGCCGACCGATTTCAACAGGCATTGGAGCGCCTCGCAAAGCACCGGATCGGTGCCCACCAGGTAGACTATCGCGGTAGGTGGTGGATTGTTCATGGGCGAAGGAAGAGAGGGCGGGATTGGTCAAGTCCCATGGTGGAAATTGCCAGGTTAGTGTTGCAACCGGACTGGGCGAATGAATTGTAGAATTGTAGAGTGGATGAACGAAGCGAAATCCACCAGCCGCGAGTCGTTACAGCCAAGTGGCCTGCCGCCACTGTTCGATTTCCCCAAAACGGGTTTCCAGTTTTAAGGACCATCACCATGACCGCAACCATTCCTGCCGAAGACGCTCTGGTGCTGCGCCAGGATGAAGCAGGCGTCGCCACGCTCACTCTTAATCGTCCCAAACAGTATAACGCGCTGTCACAAGCCATGCTGGAGGCGCTGCAAGCGGTATTGGACACCGTCGCCGTCGATAAGACCGTCCGGGTCGTGGTGATCGCCGGGGCCGGTCCGGCCTTCTGCGCTGGCCACGATCTCAAGGAAATGCGCGCCCAGACCGATCCGGCTTTTCACCAGGCGCTGTTTGCCCAGTGCGGGCGGGTGATGCTCACCATCAACCGTCTACCCCAGCCGGTGATTGCCCGAGTCCACGGCATCGCCACCGCCGCCGGCTGCCAATTGGTGGCGGCCTGTGATCTGGCGGTCGCCGCCGACAATGCCCGTTTCGCCACCTCCGGCATCAACGTCGGCCTGTTCTGCGCCACCCCCGGCGTGGCGCTGAGCCGTAATTTGAGCCGCAAGCAGGCGCTGGAATTGTTGCTGACCGGTGAGTTCATTGATGCGCCGACCGCCCTGCGTCAGGGTCTGGTCAACCGGATCGCGCCGCTGGATCAACTGGACGCCGCCATCGGGCAATTGGCCGATTCCATTTGCAACAAATCGCCGCTGGCCATCGCCATGGGTAAGGAACTGTTCTATCAACAGTTGGAAATGGGTTTGGAAAAAGCCTACGCTCGCGCCAGCGCAGTCATGGCCTGCAACATGAACAGCGAGGATGCCCGCGAAGGCATCGACGCCTTTATCGCCAAACGTAAACCGACCTGGCAGGGCCGCTGATTCGGCTGCCCGGTCAACCATCACCGCGATTCCACTAAAACCAACGAGGATCACATCATATGACCGCCCCCACGAATCCCTACGAAATGGGCCTGAACCGGAACGCCGCCAATTTCGTGCCGCTGACCCCACTGACTTTCATCGAACGCGCCGCGGCGGTTTATCCCCACCATCTCGCCGTGGTGCATGGCGCGGTTCGGCGTGATTGGGCGGAGACCTACGCCCGTTGCCGGCGGCTGGCCTCGGCGCTGCAACAGCGCGGCATCGGCTTGGGCGACACGGTGGCGGCGATGTTGCCCAATATCCCGGAAATGTTCGAGATGCACTTTGGCGTGCCAATGATGGGGGCGGTGCTCAACACCCTGAACATCCGGCTGGACGCCGAAGCCATCGCCTTCATGCTCGAACATGGCGAGGCCAAGATTCTGTTCACCGACCGCGAGTTTTCCGAGACCATCGGCAAAGCCCTGCGGCTGATCCAGCCCAAGAAACGCCCGCTGGTGATCGATGTGGACGATCCCGAATTCGTCGGCGGCGAGAAACTGGGAACGCTGGATTACGAAACGCTGCTGGCCGAGGGCAATCCCGAGTTCGCCTGGCAATCACCCGCGGACGAGTGGCAGGCTATCTCGCTGAACTACACCTCCGGCACCACTGGCAACCCGAAGGGCGTGGTTTACCATCATCGCGGCGCTTACCTGAACGCGGTTTGCAACGCCCTGGTCTGGAACATGGGCCTACATCCGGTCTATCTGTGGACCCTGCCGATGTTCCACTGTAACGGCTGGTGTTTCCCGTGGACCATCGCCGCGACCGTTGGCACCAACGTCTGCCTGCGCCAGGTCCGCGCCGACCTGATTTTCAATCTGATCAAGGAAGAGAAGGTGAACTACTTCTGCGGCGCGCCCATCGTGTTGAATCTTCTCAAAAACTCCCCCGATGACATGAAAGCGGGCATCCATCATCCGGTCAAGGTGATGACGGCGGGCGCGGCGCCCCCGGCGGCGGTGATCGAGGGCATGGAGCGGATGAACTTCGAGGTGACCCACGTCTATGGTCTGACCGAAACCTACGGGCCAGCGGTGGTCTGCGCCTGGCACGATCACTGGAACGAGCTGAGCCTGCCGGAGCGGGCGGCGCTCAAGTCCCGTCAGGGCGTGCGCTATCCAATGTTGGAAGAGTTGATGGTGGCCAACGCCCAAACCTTGGAGCCGGTCCCGATGGACGGCGAGACCATCGGCGAAATTTTCATGCGCGGCAATAATGTCATGAAGGGTTATCTGAAAAATCCCGGCGCCAGCGAGGAAGCGTTTCAGGGCGGCTGGTTCCATACCGGCGACCTGGCGGTCTGGCACGAGGACGGTTACATCGACATCAAGGACCGCTCCAAGGACATCATCATTTCCGGCGGCGAGAACATCTCCACCATCGAGGTCGAGGATATCCTGTACCGGCATCCGGCGATCCTGGAGGTGGCGGTGGTGGCCCGACCCGATGAGAAGTGGGGTGAAACGCCGTGCGCGTTCGTGACCGTCAAATCGGGCATGGAGCATGTCACGGAAGAGGAAATCATCGAGTTCTGCCGTAGTCAGTTGGCGCGGTTCAAGGTGCCCAGAACCGTGGTGTTCGGCCCGCTGCCCAAGACCTCGACCGGCAAGATGCAGAAGTTCATCCTGCGCGAGCGGGCCAAGCATCTTTGAGAAGAAGCGCCAAGGCTTCTCCCGTCCGCCGAAAGACGGATTGGAGGTAAAGGCCGAATTCAATCTCCTCTCCCTCGTGGGGGAGGGGAGCGTCTTGCAAGTGTAGGTTTTTTCATGTCTCGCCTAGATGCTGTAGTCACGAGATATTGAACCAGAGTGCGAGACAGCGGACATGGACGGCGGCGAGGAAGGATGCCGTGTTTTTGGCGTAGCGCGTGGCGATGCCGCGCCATCTTTTCAGGTGCGGGAAAGCGTTTTCGACCAGATGACGTAATTGATAAAGCTCTTTGTCGTACGATCTTTGCGCCGTGCGGTGTTTCCTCGGCGGGATGACGGCGTTCATGCCCCGGGCGCGCGCCATCTCAAGGATGGCGTCAGTATCGTAGCCCTGGTCAGCGATCAGATGATCGGCGTCGACGCCCTCGATCGGCCTTGCAGCCTGTGTGCAATCCGCTGCGGGACCTTGGGGAACAAGGGCTCTGACCGGCATGCCATGTGCATCCACGGCCAGATGGATCTTGGTGTTAAGCCCCCTTTGGCGCGGCCCATGGCCTGGTTACCGCCCTCGGCTCCGGCGGCATGAGGGTGGACTTTACAAGGGCTGGCGTCGATCATCCATCAGCCATGCGTAATCCGGCTCGTCGATCAGGAGGTCGAGCAACCTTTCCCACACGCCCTTGTCCCGCCAGCGGATAAAACAGCGGTGCGTATTGCTCCAGTCCCCAAGGTCCGGCGGCAAATCACGCCACGGCGCACCTGTGCGGATGATCCAGAAGACCGCATTGATAAATAACCGGTTGTCTTCAGCGATTCCGCTCCACACCCCCGGCGTCCCGGCAGATGCGGCTCTAGCAAAGCCCCTGTCTCATCGGATAGATCGTGGCAGCGGTACGCGGGAACTGTCTCTTTCATAAAGGGCCTCCTTTGTCTTCGGCCCCACGATGCTCCCGTATTTCCAATCTCGTGACTACAGTATCTAGTTCACCCAATTCGGTTTTGCCGCCCCGCGCCTGGGAGTTGCTACAATTCATCAACTACCTTTCCCGCCGTCCGAGGATCACTCCATGCCCCAAGCCAATCCCCTGCGCCTGCTGAGCGCCGCTGGCCAAAGCGTCTGGTACGACAACATCCAGCGTTCCATGCTGAGTTCCGGAATGCTGGCGCGGTTGATCGCCGAGGATGATCTGCGCGGCATCACCTCCAACCCAACCATCTTCGAAAAGGCCATCGCCGGCAGCGGCGACTACGATGAGGCATTGCGCCGTGCCCTCCAGCGCAACCCCCGGCAGTCCAGCCGCGACCTGTTTTTCACCCTGGCCATCGAGGATATTCGCGCCGCCGCCGAGGCTCTGCGCCCGACCTACGAGGCGACGGACGGTGTGGATGGCATGGTCAGCCTGGAGGTCTCGCCCGATCTGGCCCACGACGTGGACGGCACGGTGCGAGAGGCGCGCGAGTTGTTCGCTCGACTGGCGCTGCCCAACATCATGATCAAGGTGCCGGGCACGGTGCCGGGATTGCACGCGGTCGAGCGGCTGATCGCCGAGGGGGTCAACGTCAACGTCACCTTGCTGTTCTCGGTGGAACGCTACATCTCGGTGGCCGAGGCGTATCTGCGCGGTTTGGAACGCCGGCGCGCCCAGGGGTTGCCGCTGGATCGCATCGCCTCGGTGGCCAGCTTCTTCGTCAGCCGACTTGACACCGCGCTGGACCCGATCTTGGCCGAGCGGCGACCGGAACTGCAAGGCCGGATCGCCAACGCCAACGCCAAGCTGGCCTATCAGGAATACCTGGAAATCACCGGCGGCGCGCATTTCGCTGCCCTGCGCGCCGCCGGAGCGCGGCCACAGCGCCTGCTGTGGGCCAGCACCAGCACCAAGAATCCCGCCTATCCCGACCTGCTGTATGTGGACAACCTGATCGGCCCCGACACCGTCAACACCATGCCGCCCGCCACCTACGCCGCCTTTCGCGACCACGGTATGGTTGCCGCGACCCTGGAGCGGGAGGTGGACGAGGCGCTGACGCAACTGGCGACGCTGTCGGAACTGGGCATTGATCTGAGCGCTGTCACCGACCAGTTGGAACTCGACGGGGTCAACGCCTTTATCCAGTCCTTCGAACATGTGCTGGCCGCCATTGAAGCCAAGGCCAAAACGTTGAACGGCTAACGGCCTGACGTCACCTCCGTGCTTTCCGTGTTTTTCGTGGATAACGCCGCCTCCCTACCCTGACCCGGAACCGACCGCCCATGGCGAAAAAAATTCATTACCACATCACCGTCGCCGCGCAGGCGTTTTTCCTGGAGGAACAATCCAATCCGGATCGGGACCGCTACGTGTTCGCTTACACGGTCCAGGTTTTGAACCAGGGCACCATCGCCGCCAAGTTGCTCAGCCGCCACTGGATCATCACCGACGCCAACGGCAAGGTCGAGGAGGTGCGCGGCGAGGGCGTGGTCGGCGAGCAACCCTATCTGCGGCCGGGCGAGGGTTTCCAATACACCAGCGGCACGATTCTGGAAACGGCGGTCGGTAGTATGAAGGGCAGTTATCAGATGTTGGCCGACGACGGAGTGGCCTTCGACGCCGAAATTCCTCCTTTCGTGCTCTCCATCCCCCGCACCCTGCACTGAGGGCGCCGAGGCCGGCATGACGCTGCGCTACACCTATACCCTGTTCGCGCCCGCTTACGATGCGCTGGTGGCTCCGTTCACCGCCAGGGCGCGGCGGGATAGCCTGTTGCGCCTGCGCGTGAGTCCGTGCGCCGAGGTGTTGCTGGTCGGGATTGGCAGCGGGCTGGATCTGCCGCTGTTACCGCGGGGGCCGCGCTACACCGGCCTGGACCTGACGTCGGCGATGCTGGCGCGCGCCCAGCGCAAGGCCGCCGCCTTGAGTCTGGACATCCAGCTCGACGTGGGCGACGCACGCCGCTTACCCTATGGCGACGCCACGTTCGATGCCGCGGTGTTGCATCTGATTCTGGCGGTCACGCCGCATCCCGAGCGGGTGTTGGCGGAAACGGCGCGGGTGCTGCGACGCGGCGGTCAATTGCTGGTCCTCGACAAATTCCTGCGTCCCGCCCAGAAAGCGCCAGTGCGGCGGTTGGTCAGCCCGCTGCTAGGCTTGTTGGCCACCCGCACCGACGTGGTGTTCGAAGACGCGCTGGCCCAAACACCGGGATTGGAAGTCCTGTCCGATCAGCCCGCGTTGGCTGGCGGCTGGTTTCGGCGCATCGAGTTGCGCAAGACCGGCGGGTAAAGCAACGGTAAGGCCGTTCCAGGCAATGGCGTGCCCTTGATAATTGCCGGCTTCGTCCGCATGTAAAGCGCAAACCCTTTAGCTGCGGAACCACCATGACCGATCACGAAGCCGAAGCCCTTGAAGTGGAAGTCGTGCGCGAGGATGACGAGCGCGATGCATCCTCCAGCAACACGATCGTTGCCGCCGCCGACATTTTGCCCAATACCTTGTATCTGCTGCCGCTGTCCGAACGTCCTTTTTTTCCGGCCCAAGCGTTGCCACTGCTGCTCAACGAGGAACCGTGGCTGCCCACCATCGAGGCCGCCGCCAACCGCGAGCAACGGGTCATCGGCCTGATCCTGGTCAAGCCCGACAGCGCGGAAAAGGCGGGCCCCGCCGATTTTCACGAGGTCGGGACCGTCGCCCGGATGCACCAGTTGGCCCGTAACGACGGTCGCTTGCAATTCATCGCCCAGGGCCTGAAGCGATTCCGTATCGTCACGTGGTTGTCCAACGAGCCCCCCTATCACGTCCAGGTCGAGTATCTGAGCGAGGAAGACGCCGCCGATGTCGAGGAATTGCGCGCCTATTCGCTGGCGGTGATCAACACGCTGAAAGAACTGATCCCGCTCAATCCGCTGTACTCCGAAGAATTGAAGTTCTTCCTCAACCGCTTCAACACCCACGACCCTTCGCCGCTGGCCGACTTCGCCGCCAGCCTGACCACGGCGACCAAGGAAGAATTGCAGGAAATCCTGGCCACCGCGCCGGTGCTGGAACGGCTGAAAAAAGTCATCGTGCTGATCAAGAAGGAACTGGAAGTCGCCCGGCTTCAGACCCACATTCGGAAACAGGTCGAGGAGAAGATGAGCGAGCATCAGCGCAAGTTCTTTCTGCGCGAGCAGCTCAAGACCATCCAACAGGAACTTGGCATCGCCAAGGACGACCGCACCGCCGATGTGGACCGGTTCCGCGAGCGGCTGACCACCCGGCAGGTGCCCGAGGCGGCGCTGAAGCGGATCAACGACGAACTGGACAAGCTGGCGATCCTGGAAACCGGCTCGCCGGAATACGCCGTTACCCGCAACTATCTGGATGTGATGACCGAATTGCCGTGGGGGGTCTATTCGACCGACAATCTCGATCTCAAGCACGCGCGGGAAATCCTGAACCGCGACCATGACGGGTTGGAGGATGTCAAGGATCGCATCATCGAATTCCTGGCCGTGGGCGCGCTCAAGGGCCAGGTCGGCGGCTCCATCATCTTGTTGGTCGGCCCGCCGGGTGTCGGCAAAACCTCCATCGGCCGCTCGGTGGCCGCCGCCCTGGACCGCAAGTTCTACCGGCTGAGCCTGGGCGGGATGCGCGACGAGGCCGAGATCAAGGGCCATCGGCGGACTTATATCGGCGCGCTGCCCGGCAAGTTCATCCAGGCCATCCGCGACGCCAAGACCGCCAACCCGGTGATCATGCTCGACGAAATCGACAAGATCGGTGCGTCGTATCATGGCGACCCGGCCTCGGCACTGCTGGAAGTTCTCGATCCAGAACAGAACACCGAATTCCTGGATCATTATCTGGACGTACGCTTCGATCTCTCCAAGGTACTGTTCATCTGCACCGCCAACCAGCTCGACACCATCCCGGCGCCGTTGCTCGACCGGATGGAGACGATTCGCCTGTCCGGCTACATCACCGCCGAGAAGCTGCAAATCGCCCGTAACCACTTGTGGCCGAAACTGCTGGAACGCAGCGGTTTGGCGCGCGACCGGATCAGTATCGGTGATGAGGCCCTGCGCCAGATCATCGAGGGCTACGCGCGGGAAGCGGGAGTGCGCAATCTGGAAAAGCAACTGGGCCGGATCGTGCGCAAGAGCGCGGTGCGGATCGTCGAGGGCCACGAAGACCCGATTGCGGTGGAACCGCCGGACCTGGACGGTTATTTGGGCAAGCCGCCGTTCAAGACCGAGACGCCGATGTCCGGCGTGGGCGTGATCACGGGCTTGGCCTGGACCGCCATGGGTGGGGCGACGCTCAACGTCGAAGCCAGTTTGGTCCACACCAAGAATCGCGGCTTCAAGCTGACTGGCCGACTGGGCGAGGTTATGCAGGAATCGGCCAACATCGCCTATAGTTACCTCAGCGCGCATCTGGAGGAGTATCAGGCTGATCCCAAGTTCTTCGACGAAGCGTTCGTGCATCTGCACGTACCGGAAGGCGCGACGCCCAAGGATGGTCCCAGCGCTGGTATCACCATGGCCACCGCCCTGTTGTCGCTGGCGCGTGGCCAGCAGCCGAGCCGGCCGCTGGCGATGACCGGCGAGCTGACACTGACTGGCCAGGTGCTGCCGGTGGGCGGCATCCGCGAGAAGCTCATCGCCGCTCGTCGGGTTGGCATCCACGAGATCATCCTGCCCGAAGGCTGTCGCGGCGATGCCGAGGAGTTACCGCAGCACATCCGGGAAGGACTCACCTTGCATTTCGTGGCACAGTTCCGGCAGGTGGTGGAATTGGTGTTTACTTCCAGTGATCTCTCTCCCGCCGAGAGCGGATAGGAGTGAAGGCCCGTGAAGCCCGGCGATGCCCCTCATCCCCAAACTCTCGCCCGCCAGCGGGCGAGGGAAATTTTTTTGCTACTGGCGTTACTGCACTGGCCCGCGGTTGGCTGGAGCGCTTGCGAAGACCCGCCCGCGCGACGGGTCAGTTGGCTGCGCTGCGACAAGCAAGGGGCGAATTTGACGGGCGCGGATCTGCGCGAGGCGGTATTAACCCAGGTCAATCTGACGGGCGCCAAACTGACGGGCGCGCGATTGAGCGGCGCGGATTTGGGTGACGCGACGCTCAGTCAGGCTGATTTCACCGGCGCGGCGCTGGTGGGGGCACGGCTGGTTTCAGCCAAGCTGGATCAAGCGGGGTTTGTCGGCGCCAACCTAGCGGGCGCGCGGCTGGACCGAGCCATGCTGGCCCAGGCGAATCTGAGCAATGCCGACCTGAGCGGCGCGCGGCTGTATCAGGCCGACCTCACCGGGGCTAATCTCAGCGGGGCAAGCCTGAAGCAGACCACGCTGGCGCAGGCCGACCTGACCGACGCCAAGCTACCGAACGCCAACCTGAGCGGTGCGACGCTCAGCCGGGCCGTGCTGGAAAACGCGGTGCTCAGTGGCGCCAATCTTCATGGGGCCAAGCTGGATGGCGCGAATCTGCTCAGCGTGGATTTCGTGGGCGCCGACTTGGGCGAGGCTACGCTGGTCGACGCCCGCATCGACGGCGCGCGTTTCACCGACGCCAAACTCGACAGTACGATCTGGGTGGATCGGCGGCGCTGTCGTCCAGGGTCGGTGGGGGAATGTCCCTAAAGGCTGTCCAAGAGGCTGTACAAAAACCGGCTTTTTCAAATAACGGTTTCCACGTCGGCGCGGGTTTGCCCACGATACGCAGTGAACCATCGCGGCCTTCCACAATCAATCGGTTATCTTTACAGCGTAAGTCCTGCCGTCCACACCTAACCGAGCAACACCAGCAACCAATCGAGGAGACCTGTCCATGGCGAGCGAAGGCTATCACGAACCCATCAACGAGTTGTCGGACGAAACCCGCGACATGCACCGGGCGATTGTATCCCTGATGGAGGAACTGGAAGCGGTCGACTGGTACAACCAACGGGTGGACGCCTGCAAGAACCCGGAGTTAAAGGCCATTCTCGCCCACAACCGGGATGAGGAAAAAGAACACGCGGCCATGGTGCTGGAATGGATTCGTCGGCAAGATCCCACCTTCGATAAGGAGTTGAAGGATTATCTCTTCACCGAAAAGCCTATCGCCCACGGCCACGGCTAGCCGGTTCCCCTTTCCCGCCGGGCCGAGTTCACGCCAGGGTCTGGCGGGAAAGGGCGTTAGTGGGGGAAAAGCAATCCTCGCAAGCCTGGCAGCCAGTCATTGAAAAACCGCACGGCCTCGGGATCCTGAGCCAGGCCGCTGATCACGTGCTCCCCGACCGCGCCGCCGCCCACCGCGTAATAGCCGACGGCACCGCCGCCAATCGCGATGCCGCCGATAGCGCCGCCGCCGATGGCGACGCCTCCCAGCGCCAGGCCGCCGATTGCCAGCAGGCCGGTGCTCAGACCGCCAAAGCCCAGCACCAAGCCCAGCGCCAAGCCGCCGATTGCCACGAGACCACGGGCAATGCCGCCCAGGGCCAACACCCCCGTCGCGATGTCGCCGATGGCGATAATCCCGCGTGCGTGGCCGCGCAACTCGCCTTTCTCCAAGTCCGGTCCCAGGGCGATATCGTATAGCGGAAGGCTCCAGAAACAACGGTTGGACCGTTTGCGGATGCCGCGATAGGGGATGCCTGGATAGGGCGAGCCGCGCTTTTTCAGCGTGGCGACTTCCTGTTCGAGGGCCGCGATGCGTTGCTTGAGTTGATCCGAGTCGTCGCGCATAGGTAATCCATCACTAAAAATGGCTCGATGGTGAAATTTTAGCCCGGCGCGCGTGGTCGTGCTTGCCAAATCGGGTGGCGGCGTCGCGAGAGTGCTGACCGCGCGCGGGCGACCTTTCATCAGCGGCGCCGCGACTGCTCAGCCAGTCAGGAGGAGAAATCGAAACCGGTCGTGTGGCGAGAGGAAACAAACGCACTTCCCGCCCCTGGCGTGGTCTTGTTGGATAGCCTCATTCGTCACTTCGAGGGCCTTTATGCTCCGTATCGTTGTCATCGTCTGCGGAACCCTACTCGGCCTGCTCGTGGCCGCCATGCTGACCGCCAGCGGACAAAGCCATGTACTGGCCGGATTGCGCCACATCATCGCCAATCCATGGGGGGTGGTTGCCCTGCTGGACCTTGGCGTGGGACTACTGTTCGTCGCGGTTTGGCTGGCCTTGGTGGAACCGAACCCGTGGCGGGCGGCGGCCTGGATCATCGCCCTGTTTCTGCTCGGTAACATCGTCATACTGACTTACCTGCTTTGCCGGACGTGCCAGGTTCAACACTGGTCGGAGTTGTTTCTACCATCCCGTTCCAGCGACTGGCGATGATCAGTAAGGGAAAGCTGCATTTCCCACAACGCTACCACCAAGTCCTTGAGTTTAGGACTGTTCAGCCAGTGGTGGAACCGCGCCATGAATTCGCGCGCCGGGCCGCTACTGCTAAGCGATTCATCGATCAATCTTTCTGTTCTAAACTTCGATGGGTGAGCGGCGAGAGACGATACGATGAGCGACAGCAAGATCGAATGGACGGAACAGACGTGGAACCCGGTCACCGGCTGCACGAAAATTTCTCCGGGTTGTAAAAATTGCTATGCCGAAACGCTCGCGCATCGATTACAGGCGATGGGGGCGGCGGGCTACGCGCGGGGGTTTACTCTGACTTTGCATCCAGCCCGGTTAAAACAACCGCTCCAGCGCAAGAAACCGACGGTCTATTTCGTAAATTCGATGAGCGACTTGTTTCACGAAGAGGTGCCCGATGCTTTTATTGAACAAGTGATGACCGTGGCGGATCGAACACCCCAGCACACTTACCAAATCCTGACCAAGCGGGCGGATCGGCTCTCGCGCTTCTTTGGCCAACGCGCCGTTCCCGCCAACGTCTGGCTGGGGGTCTCGGTGGAAAATCGCCTGTATGGCTTGCCGCGTATCGATCACCTGCGGCAGGTCGCCGTTCGTATCCGCTTCCTATCGGTCGAACCCCTGCTGGAACATTTGGGGCCAATGAACCTGAACGGGATTCACTGGGTCATCGTCGGTGGCGAGTCCGGCCCGAACGCCCGGCCAATGCGCCCAGAATGGGCGCTGGCGGTGCGCGATCAGTGCGAGGCGGCTGGCGTGGCGTTCTTCTTCAAGCAGTGGGGTGGTTGGGGCGCGGACGGCGTCCGCCGCGCCAAGAACGCCAATGGCCGACTGCTGGCGGGCCGCACTTGGGATGCTATGCCAGAACTTGTTGCTAACATTTGAACGATTGCAATGCCATACAAACCATACAATTGGAAAAACGGTCCCGACTTCATTCAGCAGCATAGTATCGCTAAGCACCAGATCCTCCAGACCTACTTGGCCGCGTATTTTCGGACACTGGTCAGCTCTCCCAATCAAGATAGCTTGAAGCTAACCCTGGTTGATGGCTTTGCGGGTGGTGGAATGTATATCCATAGCAATACAAGAGAACTTGTCAATGGTTCCCCACTCATTTTTCTTGATGCTGCCAGAGAAGCGGAGTTTTTAATCAATAAAGATCGGTATAAGCCTGTCAAGTTCTCGATAGACTACTTTTTCATCGAGGCCGAAAAATATGCTTATACTCATCTGGATAAAGTGCTACGTGAGGCTGGATATGGTGATAAAATTGGAAATACGATACAACTTCGACACGCACGATTTCAGGATGAGGCTGATTCGATCATCGAATTTATTAAAAAGAAAAACCCGCGTAATGGAAGATCAATTTTCATGCTTGACCAGTATGGCTATAAGGAAGCGCCAACTCAGCTCATCAAGCATATCTTCGCTAACTTACCAAACGCTGAAGTGATCTTAACTTTTGCCGTTGACTCTTTCCTAAACTATGCCGCTGATAGTAAGCTGACGCAAAGTCTTCTTTCTAGTATTGGTGTTCCCGACATTCTACAAGGACGCTCTTTCGAGGAGATCAAGTCTTCAGAGAAACACTGGCGCTTATTCATCCAAAGCGCTTTATATCGAGCGTTGGTTGATCGCTGCGGCGCCAAGTACTACACGCCCTTTTTCATCCGTAACAAGAAAGGGCATGGGGACTACTGGCTAATTCATCTTTCTCAACACTATAAAGCTCGTGATGTGATGACCGAAGTGCATTGGCAACATAACAACAACTTCATCCACTATGGTGGCCCTGGCCTCGACATGTTCCAGATCATTGGATATGACCCTGTTTTTGACGCAGCGCATCTCGGACAATCGGCTTTAGGTTTTGAATTTGATGATGTGGCGCGTAAATCAAGTATCTCAACGCTTGTAGAACAAATCCCTCGTCTCATTTACGCGAACGATGAGGGGCTTAGCTTCGGCGTGTTATTTGCCACGACATGCAATGGTTCGCCTGCATCTGCAAAAATCTACCGCGAATCAATCGGTAAACTTCTTGAAGAGAAGCTTGTTGAAATTGTTAGCGAAGATAGTGTAAAGCGTCGCTCGGCCAATCAGATCAAATTGAACGACCAAATTATTGCTCCTGTTCAAAAAGTATTTGCTTTTGGATTAAAACCTTTTCCATTTTGTATCTGACTTTATATCGACTCCAAAAACAGGGGTTTTTTAAGCCGTCAATAGCCTGATATGAGATAACCAGCGTCCGCTGCTGGTTCGACTGATGCCAGCCATATCCCGATGATCGCTCACCGCGTCGAAGCCACGTTCCCGCAGCAACGCCGGAACCGCCTCGCCTTGATCGTAACCGTGTTCCAGCAACAACCAGCCGCCCGGTTTCAGGTAGTCCGGCGCTTGGGCGACGATGGCGCGCAGGGCGGACAATCCATCGTCGCCCGCCACCAGTGCCGCCGGTGGCTCAAATCGCAATTCGCCTTGCCGCCAGTGGGGATCGATGGCGGCGACGTAAGGGGGATTCGCGGCGATCAGGTCGAACCGTTCGTCGCCCAACGGTGCGCACCAGTCGCCTTCGCGGAATTCCACGTTGCGAATCTCCAGCCGCCGGGTATTGCGCCGGGCGACCATCAACGCTGCTGGACTCTGGTCGGTGGCGACGATTCGCGCCAGAGGCCGCTCCACCGCCAGCGCCAGGGCAATCGCGCCACTACCCGTGCCCAGATCAGCGACGGTCACTGGCTGGTCCTTCGGCAATCGCGCCAGCGCCAGTTCCACCAGCAATTCGGTTTCCGGGCGGGGAATCAGCGTATCCGGGGTGACTTCCAGGTCCAGCGACCAGAATTCTCGCCGACCGAGGATGTAGGCCACAGGTTCGCCCGCGCGCCGACGGTCCAGCCAGGCGGCAAAGCAAGCGGCCTGTTCGGGTTCCGGCACCCGTTCCGGCCAGGCGTGCAAATAGCCACGGGGCCGATTCAACGCCGCCGCCAGCAGGATTTCGGCGTCCAAGCGTGGACTGCCGCTGATTCCGATCAGGCGCTGGGCGGCGTGGTTAAGCAGTTCGCGGAGAGTGGCGGCACTCACTCGGCCAGCGCCGCCAACTGATCAGCCTGATATTCCTGAATCAACGGCTCGATGACGGGATCGAGATTCCCGGCCAAGATGTCGCCGAGCTTGTAGAGCGTGAGGTTGATGCGGTGATCGGTGACTCGCCCCTGCGGGAAGTTGTAGGTGCGAATGCGTTCGGAGCGGTCGCCGCTGCCGACCAGCAACTTCCGGGTCTGGGCTTGGGCGGTTTGTTGCTTCTCCCGTTCGCTCGCCAACAACTTGGCTTGCAGCAGGGACATCGCCCGCGAGCGATTCTTGTGCTGGGAACGCTCGTCCTGGCACTCGACCACGATGCCGCTGGGCAGATGGGTGATGCGGATGGCCGAATCGGTCTTGTTGACATGTTGGCCGCCGGCCCCGGAAGCGCGATAGGTGTCGACGCGCAAGTCGCCGGGGTTGATCTCGATCTGTTCCACTTCCGCCAGTTCCGGCAGGATCGCCACGGTGGCGGCGGACGTGTGGATGCGGCCCTGCGCCTCGGTGACCGGCACTCGCTGCACCCGGTGCGCCCCGGATTCGAACTTGAGCCGCGAATATGCGCCCTGACCGATGACACGGGTGATCACTTCCTTGTAGCCGCCGTGCTCGCCGGGACTTTCGCTGAGGATTTCCCACTGCCAGCCGCGCAACTCGGCATAGCGGCCATACATCCGCAACAGATCGCCGGCGAACAGCGCCGCTTCATCGCCGCCGGTGCCGGCGCGGATTTCCAGGAACACGTTGCCGGCGTCGTGCGGGTCGCGCGGCAGCAGCAGGAGTTGCAATGCCCGTTCCTGCTCGGCGCGGCGGGTTTCGGTCTCCAGCACTTCGTCCTGGGCCAGGGCGCGCAGGTCCGGGTCGCTGTCCCGACTCATCTCGCGGGCCGCGTCCAGATCGTCGAGGGTGCGGCGATAGGTCCAAAATCCACTCGCCACCGGTTCCAGTTGGGCGTATTCCACTGACAAAGCACGGAAGCGGTCGCTGTCGCCGATGATTTCCGCAGTCGCCAGCAACGCGCCCACTTCCTCGTGCCGGGAGGCCAATTGTTCCAGCTTGGCCAGCATGGAGGAATTCATCGGCAGAGATTGCCACCGTTCAGGTGGTACAGATTCTTGATCAGATTCAACAGATCGGTGTCGCCTTGGGCGGCGGCCTCGCGCAGGCCGGCGCAGGGTGAATGGATAAGCTTGTTGGTCAACAGATTAGCCAAGAGGTCCAGCACCTCGTTCGGATTTTTGCCGTGAGCCAGTTGCCGCCGGGCGCGGGCCAGGGCCTCGTCGCGGATCGCCTCGGCCTGCTGGCGCAGGGCGCGGATGCTGGTAACGCTGTCCTGGACCCGCAACCAGCCCATGAAGTGCTCGACCTGATGATCGATGATCTCCTCGGCCTGCTCGGCGGCGGCTTTCCGGGAGCGCAGGTTCTCCTGGATGATGTCCTTCAGGTCGTCCACCGTGTACAGGTATACGTCGTCCAAGCCGGCGACCGCCGGGTCGATATCGCGTGGCACCGCCAGGTCCACCATGAACATGGGCCGGCGGCGGCGTTGCTTCAGGCAGGATTGAACCCGCGCCACGTCCAGCATCAGACCGGGGCTGGCGGTGGCGGCGATCACCATGTCGGCCTCGCCCAGGTGGGCGGGGATTTCGTCCAGAGCGATGGCGTAGCCGCCGAACGGCGCGACCAGGGCGTGCGCCCGCTCCAGGGTGCGATTGGCGACGATCAGTCGGCCCACGCCGTTTTCATGCAGATGGCGGGTGACCAACTCGATGGTGTCGCCGGCGCCGATCAGCAGCGCGACGCGCTTGGGCAGGTCGGCGAAAATCTGCTTGGCCAAACCCACCGCCGCGAACGCCACCGACACCGGGCTGGCGCCGATGCGCGTGTCGGTGCGCACCTGCTTGGCCACCGCGAAGGTGTGCTGGAACAACCGCTCCAGTTGAGCGCCCAAGGTTCCGGCGCCGTTGGCGGCCTGATAGGCGGCCTTGACCTGACCGAGAATCTGCGGTTCGCCCAGCACCAGCGAATCCAGCCCGGACGCGACCCGCAGAATATGGCGCACCGCCTGCTGGTCGGTATGCCGGTACAGATAGGGCTGCAAATCCGCCGTCCGCAACAGGTGATAATCGCCCAGCCATTCCACCACCCGACTACCATCCCGACCGTTCAGGCCGCAATACAATTCGGTACGGTTGCAGGTGGATAGAATGGCCGCTTCGTGGGCACCGCCACGGTCGAGCAAATCCCGCAGGGCGTTGCCGACCCGGTCGGGCGCGAACGCCACCCGTTCGCGCACGCCGACGGGAGCAGTCCGGTGGTTGAGGCCAAGAGCCAGAAGAGACATGGAACGCGGTCGGATCAAGCCGAAAAATTAAAGGCCATTCTGCGGGATAAAACCGGCCCATGGCAAGGTCATACCGCTATTGGATTATACTGTCAACGGACTGCGGTTCGGCGAGCGCGCGTGGTTGCGCCTCCAAGGATGAAAACCGAAGCTCCGCCCCTTTTCCCATTCGTTTCGCGCGGCCCTTTCGGCCGCGAGACCGCGACACGCGCTGGTAATGAACAGACTTTTGAAAGCATTGGGTTTCAGCGGCCTGCTGTTGAGTGGCTGCGCCACCGTGGTCGACGCGCAGGCGCCGGCCGAGTCGGAATTCCCGATCCGGCCCGTCATGCAGCCCAGCCCCCGCGCCGAGTTGATGTATCAGGTGCTGGCGGCGGAACTGGCCGGCAAGCGCGACCAACTGAACGTGGCGCTGGAGCATTATCGCAAGTTGGCCATGGCCAGCGACGACCCCCAGATTACCGAACGCGCGGCCATGCTGGCGCTACTGATGAAAGACAACGCCGCCGCGCTCGAATTGACCCGGCGCTGGCGCGCCATGGCCCCCGCCAGCGATACGGCCCGCCAGGCGCTGGCGCTGGCGCTGCTGCGCAATGGCCAAGTGGACGAAGCCGCGCCCGATCTTGAAGCCGTGCGGCAGGCCGCCAGCAAGAAGGACCAGCAACAGGGTTTTGCCACCGTGGCATCGCTGTTGAGCCAGGTGGACGACAAACAGGCGGCATTGCGGGTGATGCGGCAGTTCGGCGACCGTTATCCGCGCGCGGTTTTCGCGCAATATTACCAAGCGATGTTGGCCGCCGCCGCTGGCGACCGCAAGCTGGCGCTGGCCAGTCTGGATCGGGCGCTGGCCCAAAATCCCAAACTGATTCCCGCGCAGTTGTTGCGCACTCGCTTGCTGGTGGAACAAGGCGACCGCACGGCGGCACTGGCGGCACTGGCCAAGGCGGTTGCCCTCCTGCCGCGCGACCGCAACCTGCGGATGAACTACGCCCGCCTGCTGGTGGACGCCGGCCAACTGGACCAGGCCCGCCGTGAATTCGCCATCCTGCTCAATCAGAATCCCAAGGATACTGATTCCATCTACGCGCTCGGCGTGCTGGCGACCGAAACCCGCCAATTCGATCTGGCCGAGAACTATTTCCTGGAGTTGATCAAGCGCAACGTCCGGCTGGCGGACACCTATTTCGAATTGGGCCGGATCGAGGAGCAGCGTGGCGATTACGCCAAGGCCAACGCGTGGTACGGGAAAGTATCCGGCGAGGAGCGTTACCTGACCGCCCAGTTGCGCAAGGGGGTGATGCTGGCCAAGGCTGGCGAGACCGCCGCGTTCGCCCAGCATTTCGAGACCTTGCGCCGCGATCAGCCACAAAACAGTATTACCCTCTATCTGGCCGAGGCTGAGGCGCTGCGCGAGGCGAACCGCTATCAAGAGGCTTTCGATACCCTGGAACGGGGGGTGGCGCTGTACCCGAACGATAAGGAATTGCTGTACGCGCGGGCGCTGGCGGCCGAAAAACTGGACCGGTTGGACGTGCTGGAGCGGGACTTGCGCGCCATTCTCGCCGCCGATCCCAAGAACGCGCAGGCCCTCAACGCGTTGGGTTACACCCTGGCCGACCGCACCACGCGTTACCCGGAAGCCTTGGGCTACATCGAGCAGGCGCTGGCGTTGTTACCCGACGATGCCGCCGTGCTCGATAGCATGGGCTGGGTGCAATACCGGCTGGGCGACCATGTCAAGGCGTTGGAATACCTGCGCCGGGCTTACCAAGCCAATCCCGACGCCGAAATCGCCGCGCATCTGGTCGAGGTGCTCTGGGTTAGCGACCAGCATGAGGAAGCTAAAAAGACCTGGCGGAATGCGTTAAGGAAAAATCCCGAAAATCCCCAATTGCGCAAGCTTGGGGAAAAGCTGGGTGAGTAATCGCCGGCTGGAGAAATCGGCTAGTGTTTCACCCGCTCTGAATTGACGGGTAGAGGCGTTTGAGCTTGATGCGGGCATTGGGAGTGGTGAGACGCCAATTCACCAACCGGGGATCGGTATTACGGGCCGGTTGCCAGAAGGCGATCTCTCGGGCCAGAGTGGCGGCGTTCACCGCCTGGGCGACAGCGGCGCTGCCAAGCCAAGCGCGCTGGGTGCTGGCCCAGCAGGCGGTGGCTGAGAAATCCAATGAAATCACGGCTATTTCCGATCTGCTGGCGGTGCTGGACCTGCGGGGGGCGGTGGTCTCGATTGATGCCATGGGCTGCCAAAAGGCCATGGCCGATCCGACCGCGCGATAGCCTGCGCCGCCGGAAACTGCGCGCCGCCCTCAACGACGACTACCGGTTGCGCTTGCTCCTTGGCCGCTCCAATCCGGCGACCGCATAGCGCGATTGCCCTGATAGCGCAATTGCCCTGTTATACCCCCAGATAATCCAGAATCCCCTCCGCCGCTTCGCGGCCCTCGAACACAGCGGTGACCACCAAATCGGAACCGCGCACCATGTCCCCACCAGCGAACACCTTGGGATGGCGGGTCTGGAACTTGAACCGGCCCCCGGGCGAAGCTTGTACTCGACCCCGCAAGTCCACCGCGATGCCGAATTCCGCGAACCAGGGCGCTGGACTGGGCTGAAACCCGAACGCGATGATCACCCGGTCGGCCGGCAGGATTTCCTCGGAGCCGGGGAGGATTTCCGGGCTGCGCCGGCCCCGCGCGTCGGGGGCGCCGAGCCGGGTGGCGCAGACTTTGACGCCTTCAACTCGCCCGTCCCCGACGATTTCCAGCGGCTGGCGATTCCACAGGAACTTCACCCCTTCTTCCTTGGCGTTAGCGACCTCACGCCGCGAACCAGGCATGTTGGCCTCGTCGCGGCGGTAGGCGCAGACGACGCTGGCCGCGCCTTGGCGAATCGCGGTGCGATTGCAATCCATCGCGGTGTCGCCGCCGCCCAGCACCACCACCCGTTGGCCCTTCATGTCGATGAAATCGCCGGGGTCCCGCTCCAGACCCAGCAACCGATTGACGTTGGCGATCAAATACGGTAGCGCCTCGTGAACGCCAGGCAGTTCCTCGCCGGGGAAACCACCCTTCATGTAGCGGTAAGTCCCCATGCCGAGAAACACCGCGTCGTAATCGTCCAGCAGGCGCTGGAACGGCAGGTCGCGGCCGATTTCGGTATTCAACACGAATTCCACGCCCATCCCTTCCATGATTTCACGCCGGGTCTGGACTACCTCCTTCTCCAGCTTGAACGGTGGGATGCCGAAGGTCAGCAGGCCGCCGATTTGCGGATAGCGGTCGAACACTACCGGTTTGACCCCGTTGCGAACCAGGATGTCGGCGCAACCGAGACCCGCCGGGCCGGCGCCGACGATGGCGACCCGCTTGCCGGTAGGAGCCACATGGGACAAATCCGGCCGCCAGCCGGCTTGCAACGCCGTATCGGTGATGTATTTTTCAATCGCGCCGATGGTGACCGCGCCGAAACCGTCGTTCAGGGTACAGTCGCCTTCGCACAGTCGATCTTGCGGGCAAACCCGGCCGCAGACTTCCGGCAGCGAATTGGTGCGGTGCGACAGTTCGGCAGCCTCGAACAGGTTGCCTTCATTGATCAGTTGCAACCAGTTGGGAATGTAGTTGTGGACCGGGCATTTCCATTCGCAATAAGGATTGCCGCAATGCAGGCAGCGCCCGGCCTGCACCGCGGCCGACGCGGCGTCGAACTGCCCGTAGATTTCCTTGAATTGCAGAGCCCGTTCACGGGCCGGCGTTTTGGTGGGGTCCTGGCGTGGGGTTTCGATGAACAGCAGCGGTTTGGCTTTCGACATGAGCGTATCCAGCGGCAAGCGGTAAGAGAGGACTCAGGCGGCTTCGCGCAACGCGCCGATCAGCGACTTGAGGTCGGCCGCCTTCGGCTTGATCAGCCAGAATCGGCTGGCGTAATAGCGGAAGTCGTCCAGAATGGTCTGGCCCCAGCCGCTGCCGGTCTCGGCCACGTAGTCCTCGATGAGCCCCAGCAGGTAGTTGCGCTGCAACTCCATGTTTTCAGTGGCAATACGGTGGATATCGATCAATTCGTGGTTGTAGCGGTCCACGAAGGCGTTGTGTTCGTCCAGCACGAAGGCGAAGCCGCCGGTCATGCCGGCGCCGAAATTCACGCCGGTTTCACCCAGCACCACCACCACGCCGCCGGTCATGTATTCGCAGCCGTGATCGCCGACGCCCTCGACGATGGCCAGCGCCCCGGAGTTGCGCACCGCGAAGCGTTCGCCGGCGGTTCCCGCCGCGTACAGCGTACCGCCGGTCGCGCCATACAGGCAGGTATTGCCGATGATAGGCGTGCGATGGCTGGCGAAGCGGCTGTTTTTCGGCGGATAAAGCACCAGCTTGCCGCCGGCCATGCCCTTGCCGACGTAATCGTTGGCGTCGCCTTCCAGGTAGAGGTGTAAGCCCCCCGCGTTCCAGACGCCGAAACTCTGGCCGGCGGTGCCGGTCAGCCGCAGTTTGATCGGCGTCTCCTCCATGCCGAGGTCGCCGTGGCGGCGGGCGATTTCGCCCGATAGCCGCGCGCCGATGGAGCGGTGCACGTTGCGGAGCGTGTAATGGAACTCACCCCCCGTTTTCGCCGCAATCGCTGGCAGGGCGTCGCGCACCATCTGTTCGGCCAGTTCGCCCTTGTCGAAGGGCTCGTTGCGCGGCTCAATGCAGAACTGTGGGTGCTCCAGCAGCAGACCGGCGTCGGACAGAACCGGTGACAGGTCCAGACAACTTTGCTTGCTGGTCGCGCCCGGCAAGGTTTCCAGCAGATCGGTGCGGCCGATCAGGTTTTCGAACTTGCGCACACCGAGGCGAGCCATGATCTCGCGCGTTTCCTGGGCAACGAAACGGAAGTAGTTCATCACCTTATCGGCGGTGCCCCGGAAATGGTTGAGCCGCAGCACGTTGTTCTGCGTGGCGACGCCGGTGGCGCAGTTGTTGAGATGGCAGATGCGCAGGTACTTGCAGCCCAGCGCCACCATCGGCGCGGTGCCGAAGCCGAAGCTTTCCGCGCCCAGCAGCGCCGCCTTGACCACGTCCAGGCCGGTTTTCAACCCGCCGTCGGTCTGCAAGCGCACCTTGTCGCGCAGATGGTTGATCCGCAAGGTCTGATGGGTTTCGCTCAGGCCCAGCTCCCATGGCGAACCCGCGTACTTGACCGAGGTCAACGGACTGGCGCCGGTGCCGCCGTCGTAACCGGCGATGGTAATCAGGTCGGCATAAGCCTTGGCCACGCCAGCGGCGATGGTGCCCACCCCGGCCTCGGCCACCAGCTTGACCGACACCAGCGCCTGGGGGTTGATCTGCTTGAGGTCGAAAATGAGCTGCGCCAAGTCCTCGATGGAATAGATGTCGTGATGCGGCGGCGGCGAAATCAGCGCCACGCCCGGTTTGGAGAAGCGCAACCGGGCGATGGTGGCGTTGACCTTGTCGCCGGGCAGTTGCCCGCCCTCGCCGGGCTTGGCGCCCTGGGCGACCTTGATCTGCAACACCTCGGCGTTGACCAGATAGGCCGGCGTCACGCCGAAACGACCGGAGGCTACCTGCTTGATCTTGGAGCTTTTCTCGGTGCCGTAACGGACCGGGTCCTCGCCGCCTTCACCGGAGTTGGAACGCCCGCCCAAGCGGTTCATCGCCATGGCCAGCGCCTCGTGCGCCTCGGGCGACAACGCGCCCAGCGACATCCCGGCGGAATCGAAACGCGGCAGGATGGCTTCAATCGGTTCCACTTCGTCCAGCGAAATCGGCGCGGCGGACGGCTTCAGTTGGAATAAGTCACGCAGGGTAGCGACCGGCCGTTCGTTGACCAGCCGGGCGTAGTCCTGGTAGTCGGCGTAATCACCACTGTTAACCGCCCGTTGCAGCGCCCCCACCACATCGGGGTTGTAAGCGTGGTACTCGCCGCCGTGGATGTATTTGAGCAAGCCGCCGGTTTCGATTGGCGCACGGCGTTTCCAAGCCCGCTCGGCCAACTGAATCTGCTCGGCTTCCAGATCGGCGAAGCACGCGCCCTGGATGCGGCTGACCGTGTCCTTGAAGCAGAGATTCACCACCTCCTCGTGCAAACCGACGATCTCGAACAACTGCGCGCCGCGATAGCTGTTGATGGTGGAAATCCCCATTTTGGAGATAATCTTGTACAGACCCTTGTCGATACCCTTGCCGTAGTTCTCCGCCAGTTTCGGCACATGGCCGTTGGCGATTTCGCCGCTGCGAACCAGGTCGCGCAGGATGTCGTAGGCCAGCCAGGGATGGATCAGGGTCGCGCCGTAGCCGAGCAGCACCGCGAAATGATGCGGATCGCGGGCGGTGGCGGTTTCGACGATCAGGTTCGCGTTGCAGCGCAAGCCGTCCCGCACCAGCCGATGATGGATCGCGCCGGTCGCCAGCAAGGCATGAATCGGCAGGGTGTCGGGGGTAATAGCCCGGTCGGACAGCACCAACAGCACCGCGCCATTGCGCACCGCCACCGCCGCCGCGTCGCAGATTCGCTCGATGGCGGTCCGCAGACCCTCGCCGACCGGGTAATGCAGTTCGATGCGCTGGTGCGGATAACGACCATCGGGATTGTCCAGCAGCGCCTGGAGCCGGCCCTCGGTCAGCACCGGCGAATTGGCGGTCAGCCGAGGCGCGTAAGCCGGGCTTTCCTCGAACATATTGCATTCGGCGCCCAGACAGGTTTCCAGCGACATCACCACCGCCTCGCGCAACGGGTCAATCGGTGGATTGGTCACCTGGGCGAAGTGTTGGCGAAAATAGTCGTACAGCGAGCGGGGCCGTTCGGACAGCACCGCGAATGGGGTGTCGTCGCCCATCGAACCGACCGCTTCCTGGCCCGCCTCGCCCAATATCCGGAGCACCTGATCGCGTTCCTCGAAGGTGACGCCGAACAGCTTTTGAGCGGTATTCAGCACCTCCGGGATCAGTGGCGCCGGTTCGGGCTCGTTCTTGTACAGGGAACGGAGTCGCTGGACGTGGCCACGCAGCCAGCGCCGGTAGGGATGACGGCTCTTGAGGTCGTCGTCGATATCCGTCGGCGTCAACAACTGGCCGGTTTCGACATCGACCGCCAGCATCTCGCCCGGTTTCATCCGACCCTTGGCGACCACCTGTTCCGGGGTGTAGTCGTACACGCCGATTTCCGAGGCGACGGTGAGGTGACGGTCCTCGGTGATAACGTAGCGAGCCGGGCGCAGGCCGTTGCGGTCCAGCACGCAGCCGGCGTAGCGGCCATCGGTCAGCACGATGCCGGCCGGTCCGTCCCACGGCTCCATGTGCATCGAGTTGTACTCGTAGAAAGACCGCAGGTCTGGGTCCATGTGCTCGACGTTCTGCCAAGCGGGCGGAATCAGCAGGCGCATGGCGCGGAAGATGTCCATGCCACCCATGACCAGCACTTCCAACATGTTGTCGAGGCTGCTGGAATCGGAACCGTGCATGTTGACCAGCGGCCGGATTTCAGCCATGTCGGGCAGCAGTGGGCTGGAGAAGGTATAACTGCGCGCCTCGGCCCAGTTGCGATTGCCGCGAATGGTGTTGATTTCACCGTTGTGGGCCAGGTAACGGAACGGCTGCGCCAGCCACCACTGCGGCAGGGTGTTGGTGGAGAACCGCTGATGAAACAGACAGATCGAGGATTCCAGTCGCGCGTCGTGGAGATCGGGGTAGAACACCGGCAGGTTGGCCGGCATCACCAAGCCTTTGAAACCGATGACCCGGCCTGACAGCGACAGCACGTAATACACCGGATCGCGGGTACGGATGCGCAGGTTGGCGCGGCGGCGGGCCACGAACAGATGACGTTCCATCACCTCCGGTAGCATGTCCGTCGGCGGCGTGACGAAGACCTGCTCGATGTGTGGCAACGTTTTGAGCGCTTCGGCGCCGCAGGCTTCGGGATTGATCGGCACCACGCGCCAGCCGGCGATCCGCAGTCCTTCCTTGGCTAGCTCGACCCCCAATTCGGTCCGGGCAGCCTCGGCCAAGGCAGGATCGCGATTGAGGAACACCATGCCCACGCCATAATGCTCGCCCAGGTGGATGCCGGCCTCGGCGGCAACCTGGCGCAAAAACGCATCCGGTTTGCGCATCAGCAGACCGCACCCGTCGCCGGATTTACCGTCGGCGGCCACCGCACCACGATGGGTCAGGCGGGCCAGAGCGTTGATCGAAGTCTGGACCAACCAGTGGCTAGGCCGGTTGTCCATTTGGGCGATCAGGCCAAAGCCGCAGCTATCTCTTTCGAATTCTGGCCGGTACAGGCCGACGTGATTGCGCGTCTGCTGCATGATTTCGATTCACTCGCGGGAAACCATCAGGAAAGTAAAAACCAGGTTGCATACCGCTTGCCATTGATCCAAATGGCCGACGCGGATTTTGAACATGGTCCCCATTTTCTAAAAAAATTATCTACTTCAATAACATGAAGAATATTTACCCAAGCTGGGCGCGTTACCTGCTGGCAGCGAGTATAAGAGACCCACAGTTAGTGGAGTAAACTGGACGTGGAATGCCCAAAAAACGGGCAAGACTGGCACCGAAGTGCGCTGAAATGAAGCAAAACCCCAAAGCTGGATTTAATGACTCCCTTGCGAGGTCAACCGCGCGCTGATGGTGCAATGACGTCATCGCTAGGCTAAAGGGTTCATCCCAAGACGATGCCCATGCACAACCCAAGTTCCAATCGACCCACAACAAAATGTCAATCTGATTGAGGCGTGCTTGGTAACATGTGAAAAGATTTAGGAAAGCTGGTCGAATTTTGCCACCTTGGCTGACTTGCGAAGAAACAGTTGCCGAAAACTCAACGCACGCTGCCAGGAACTTCCTGATTCTGGCGGCCTTGATGAAGATTGAATCGATAAAGGACATGACATAGAGCCTTGCCGGTTAACCACCATGACTACCTCCCGCCCCATTATTCTCGGCATGACCGGCGCATCCGGAGCCGATTACGGCCTGCGGCTGCTGCGCTGCTTGCTGGAAACCGGCCATCCGGTGCAACTGCTGCTCTCGAAAGCGGCGCGGATTGTCATCCACATGGAAACCGATTTGCGCCTGCCTGGCCGACCGCATGATATCCAGCGGGCGTTGATCGAACATTACCGTTGCGATCCCGACCAGTTGCGGGTATTCGGGCAAGACGAATGGACCGCGCCGCCCGCCAGTGGCTCAGCGCGGGCGGGCGCGATGGTCGTCTGCCCTTGCACCACTGGGGCGTTGGCCGCCATCGCCAACGGCAACAGCGACAACCTGCTGGAACGAGCCGCCGACGTGACGCTCAAGGAAAGACGCAAGCTGATTTTGGCGGTACGGGAAACTCCGCTCTCGTTGATTCATCTGGAAAACATGTTACGGTTGGCCCGCGCCGGCGCGGTGATCTTGCCGGCCAACCCCGGTTTTTATTATCGGCCGGCCACAGTCGCGGAATTGGTGGATTTCATCGTCGCCAGAATTCTCGATCAGTTGGAGATTCCCCACACGCTGCTGCCGCGCTGGGGCGAACAACCGAAACTGGGTGGATCCTCATGACCGCAACCGTTACCCAGGAACTGCCGCTGTTCCCGCTCAAGACCGTGCTGTTTCCCGGTGGAGTACTGCCTCTGCGGATTTTCGAGGCTCGCTATCTGGATATGGTCAGCCACTGCATGAGAACCGACAGCGGTTTCGGGGTGGTCGCCATTCACGAAGGAAACGAAACAGGCGGTCAGCCGACTGGCATCCATCCGGTCGGCACCCTGACGCGCATCGTGGATTTCGACCAGACCGAAGACGGGTTGCTCGGTCTCACTTGCCTGGGCGTGCGCCGCTTGCGGGTGGTCAGCCACCGGGTCCAACCCGACCATCTGCTGATGGGTCAGGTATTGTGGTTGCCAGACGATCCGGTGGAATCGCCCTTGCCTAGTCACGCACCGCTGGCGCGCGTGCTGCGCGACTTGCTGGACAACGAAGAATTGCAACCCTACGCTCGCTTTCTCGTCCCGGACTGGGACAACGCCGCCTGGATCGGCAACCGGCTGACGGAAATCCTGCCGCTGCCACTACACGTCCGCCAGGCGCTGCTGGGAATGCTCGAACCTCGTCAACGCCTGGACATCCTGTTAGCCCTGTTTCAGGAACAACGCATCGCCTGAATGCCCATGACCGTACCCGTCCATCGCCATCGCTTCGATCTTCGCGCCGCTGGCCACCGCTTGCACGCCGAGCGGTTGTCTCCCCCTCACGTCGCTGCTGGTCCCACCCTGGTTTTTCTGCACGAGGGCTTGGGCAGCATCGGACAATGGCGGCACTTCCCGGCGGAACTGTGCGCCCGAACCCATTTACCGGGGCTGGTGTACGAGCGTCGGGGTTACGGTCAATCCGAACCGCTGACCGGGCCGCGCCCCGATGATTATCTGGAACAAGAGGCGCGCGTCAGCCTGCCCACGGTGCTGGATGCCTGCGGCATCACCGATCCGCTGATCCTGTTTGGTCACAGCGACGGCGGCTCCATCGCGCTACTGTTCGCCGCCGCTTATCCTGAGCGAACCCGCACCGTAATCAGCGAAGCGGCGCACGTTTTCGTCGAGGACGTGTGCCTGGCCGGCATTCGCCTGGCCCGCGTTTCCTACGAGCAGGATTCGTTAAAGGAAGGACTGCGCCGCTATCACGGCGCTAACACCGAAACCATGTTCCAGGGCTGGAGCGATACCTGGTTGCGCGCCAGTCGCCGCGCCTGGGACGTAACCGCCGAATTGCGCCGCATCGCCTGCCCAGTCCTGATCATTCAGGGCGTGGACGACGAATACGCCACTCGTGCCCAGGTGGATGTCGTTGCGACTGGCGTCACCGGCCCCACCGAAATCTTGTGGTTGCCCGCGTGCGGTCATGTTCCCCATCATCAGGCGCGGGAAACCGTGCTGGACGCCGCCGCGCGTTTCATCGGCGTGATATGCTCTTAAAGGCGAATCGTTGACCTAAATTCCACGCAAGGAAACCGTCATGCCCGAACTCGAACTGGTTCCAACTCCCGAGCCAGCCGCCGCCCGGTCCAGTCTGTGGCGACGGTTGCTTACCCCCAGCAATATCGGTTTTTACTTGATGATCGTACTGGCCTGGGTCGGTGCGATCTACGCCTCATCCAGCGTGGAGAACAGCCGCTGGTACTGGCAATGGCTGATTCCAATTTTTGGACTGATTTGTATTGGCACCCAGTGGAGCAATGTCGAACCCACCCTGAAAGTTCGGTCGCTCATGGTTCTGCGCCAGATTCTGCATTGGGGCGTGGTGCTGCTGATGAGCCGGTTGGTCTTCATGGCCTCGGGTGAGTTCAGTTCCATCGATGCCCTGGACGACCGGCAGGCGAGTTTCGTCTTGCTGTTTACGCTTACCCTCAGCACCTTCCTGGCTGGTGTCTATTTCGACTGGCGCTTATGCGTGGTCGCTGCTTTCCTGATCGCAAGCGCTATTCTCAACGTCGTTCTATCGAACACCGCGCCGTTGCTGGTGTGGATCGGCATCGGCATCGTCCTGATCTATTTTGTCTGGGATTGGTGGTACAGCCGCCGACGGGAACGCAAGGCGGCTCAAATCAGCCCGTAGCGGCACTTCTTTTCCGAACTTCACACCCTCCCAAGGAGGATCTCCATGCTGAAAAAACGTCGTTTCACGACAACGCTACTTTCGTTCGGCCTGATCGCTGGCCTGGCTGGGTGGTCCGCGGTCCAGGCGGCCGAAACCGCACCGCCCGCCGCCAAGCCCGCCGAATCCCAACCGGCGCAGCCCGCACCGTCGGCGAAGCAGGAGTGGCTGGTACCCACCGGCGAGCACTGGTCAAAAGCGACCGCTACCGAGAGAGGCGCCTACGTGCTCGGCATCTTGGACATGGCGATGGTCGAATATCAGTTGAGCGGTCCCTATCCCAAACATCGCACCACCGTCCCCAAGTTGATCAAGGCGTTGGACGGAATGACCACGCCACAGATCGTGGAAGCCGTGGATGCCTACTACAAGGCCAATCCCGACAAGCAGCAGCGACCGATCATCGAAGTGATCTGGTTCCAGATGGTCGTGCCCAAAGTCGGCCCAGCCAAGGCGAAGTAAGGGGATACGTGATGAAAAAGACCGGTTATTGGGTTGCAATTCCAGCGATCGTCCTCAGCGTCGGCTGCACCAACATGACACCCACCGAGCAGAGTACGTTGAGCGGGGCGGCCATCGGCGCGCTGGGTGGCGCGGCCATCGGCGGTTTGAGCGGCGGCAGCGTCGGGACCGGCGCGGTGATCGGCGGCGCGGCCGGCGCGGTGGTCGGCAATATCTACGGACGGAATCAGCAGCAAAGATAGTATCGCCACGCAAGATCGACCGTCCAACCGTCCAACCGCCCAGCCGCTGAGAGTGGCTTCCGCCGGATCAACGCCGGCGGGCATGGGTTTCGCTAGGAGGGAGCGGAGTCGAGATCGTGGCGCAGCTCGGCGGCGACGTCCCGCAGCAAACCGAACAGCCGCTTTACTCCCACGCAGTCATAATCACGGCGCGGCCATTTGAAGTAGCCGCCGCAACTGGCAAGAAACTCGCAGTTTCGGCATTCTTCCGCGGAGGTCAGCACTTGCGTGATTCCATCGCCGAGGTCAGCGTCGACGGCAGCCGTATCCTCGGCACCCGCCAATCGCCCTGGCAGCGATTCCGTTCCGTCGTCGGTAACGATCCGTAAATATCGCGGGTCCGTATCCAGCACCTCCCAAAGGGGCGCTGGATCATCGTGATAAAAACCCAGCAGCACACTGTGAAAAAATTCAACCGGCTGGGCGACGGTCGGCTGGCGCAGATAGAATGCCATGACCTCCACCAGTTCCTCGATCAGCGCGGGTTCGGGCTGGTCCGGCTCCAGCCACACGATAAAATGCAGCGAGACCGCGACCTTGACCGCCTTGGCGAATCCGGGCCGAACGGGGATGATCACCCGCACCGGGTGGTGATCGAGCAATTCAGCATGCCGGTACAGCAGGGGAAATTCGGTGTCGGGGTCCGTCATCGCCAAATCCACCGGCAATCCCGGCGCCCAGGCGTTCAACGGTTCGGAATCAGCGGCTAGGGACAGCAACCGCACGCCGACGGTGCGGTCGAGTACCTCATCATCCGCCAGAGTGGCCACCAGCGCCGCCGGATCACGCGCGCGCACGATCAGACGCCGGCTCTGATTGGCTGAAACCCGTTCAACGGGAACTTCGTAGATCAAGTCATTCATGAGCAAGGTCAGCGGTTGTACCAGCCATTATACCAGCCGCCCCCGTTGTACCAGGGTCGGTCGTACCAGTCAGGGCCACGCCAGTACGGTCGATGACGCCAGTACGGCCCGTTATACCAACGCGGTCCGTCATACCAGCGCGGCCTATCGTACCAACCCCACGGCTGTTGAATCCACCCGCCCCAGCCGCGCCCGGAGTTGTACCAAATACCCGCGCCGCCCTGCGCCTGCGCCTCCGGTCCGGAAATCAGCGCTTCGCCCAGCAAAACACCACCGATGACCGCTTTCGACCACTTACCTAAACTTAGCAGGAAATCCCGCCGTTCGCGCGCCTCAAGTTCCGCGGTCGCCGGGTCCTTGGGTAAGGGTTCGGACTGTCTGTCGCTCATGGAATCACCCCGCTGTATCGGCCTTTCTGGAATTTTTCCATCGCATCTTGGTAGCAATCCTGGCATAAACTTTCTGAATTGCCGCTGAATACTCAACGCTTCCACGGATAACCACTGTCGGTCCCATTCCCATGCGCAGCCACCGCACACATTTGCTAGCTGGTTTACTGTTCATCCTGTCCCTGCTGGTTTTGGCCAGCCCACCGACCGTCAGCGTTGCCGCCGACGCCTTGGGTCGCCCTCGCATCGGCTTGGTGCTGGGCGGCGGCGGTGCGCGTGGCATCGCCCACATCGGCGTACTCAAGATGCTGGAGGAGCTGCATATTCCGGTGGACTGCGTCGCCGGCACCAGCATGGGTTCCATCATCGGCGGGTTATATGCCTCTGGGATGACCGCCGAGCAGATGAACGAGGCCGTGCAACGCATCGATTGGCCGGCGGCGTTCACCGATGGGCCGCCGCGCGCCGATCTGCCGTTCCGCACCAAGCAGGAACAGCGCGTTCTGCTGACGGACAAAGGGGTCGGCATCAAGGACGGTCAGGTGCGGTTACCCAAGGGTCTGTTACAGGGGCAGAATTTACTACTGCTGTTGGAAGAGCTATCGCTGCCAGCCGCCCAAGTGCGTGACTTCGACAAGCTCAGGATTCCTTACCGGGCGGTGGCGACCGACCTAGTGACCGGGGCGCCGGTGGTGTTGCGATCGGGTTCGCTGGCCAAAGCCATGCGCGCCAGCATGTCCATCCCCAGCGCCCTAACGCCAGTGGAACTGGACGGTAAGCTGCTGGTAGACGGGGGGGTCTCGGACAATGTGCCGGTGGACGTGGCCCGGCCACTCTGCCACCCGGATGTGATCATCGCGGTGGATGTGGGCGCTCCGTTGGCGCCCGCCAGTGAATTGACCTCGGTACTGTCCATCACCGAGCAACTCACTACCATTCTGACCGTGCGCAACGTTCAGGAGCAACTCAAAACCCTGGGTCGCAAGGATATTCTGATCACGCCGGATTTGAAGAACATTTCCAGCATCGACTTCGAACGTTCCCAGGAAGCCGTGAGTGTCGGTTATACCGCAGCTCAGGCCAAACGCAACGAACTGAGCCGGCTATCGGTGTCATCGACCACCTATCAGGCTTATCTGGCCGCGCGACCGGAACTACCCGAGGATCATCGTCCGGTGATTGACTTCATCCGGATCAAGAACGACACCCGTCTGTCCGACCAGGTCATCGCGGAGCAACTGCACATCAAACCAGGCGACCGGCTCGATCCTCAGGCGCTCAATCGCAATCTCAACATCATTTACGGCATGGGCGATTTCCAGCAGGTTGACTACTCGCTGGTCGAGGAGGACGGCAAAACCGGTTTGGTCGTCGAAGCCGCGCAGCAGTATATCGGCACCAACACCCTCAATTTCGGACTCTTCCTCGGCGCCAACATGAAAGGAGATTCCCTGTTCAACATCAGCGCCGCCTACACGATGTCGGAACTCAATGCGCGGGGTGGAGAGTGGCGCAACTTTATTCAGATCGGTGGCAATATCGATTTGGAGACTGACTTTTACCAACCGCTCGACGCGGATCAGGAGTACTTCGTTGACCCTTACCTGAGTTACCAGCAGTACGACCTCGATGTGCAGAACGATACCCAAGGACAAAGCACCACCAATCGGTTCCGGGTTCGCCAATTCCAGGCTGGCGTGGAAGTCGGTCGCAATCTGCAACATTGGGGACGGTTCTCGCTGGGATTGCATTACAGGGCCGGCAGCAACGATCTGCGGATCGGCCAATCCTATTCTTTCCCCGAAAACTACTCGGTCTGTCGTCAAGACCCTCTAGAGGAGGGTTCCTATCTTTGCTCCGAAGGTAGTTTCAACGACAGCGGCTACTCGATCCGCTGGGCGGCGGACACGCTGGACAGCCTCAATTTCCCGACCTCGGGTTATCTCGTCAATCTCCGTTACTACAGCGCGCTGACCGCGCTGGGCGCCGACCAAGACCTGCAAACCATCAGCCTGGACACCCTCAAACCCTACACCTGGGGTAAATCCACGCTCATCCCGCGCCTCCGGCTGGCTGGGACATTGTCTGGAGATCCCGGACCGCAAAATTTGTTCCTGCTGGGCGGTTTTCTGAACTTGTCGGGTTACCAGTCCGGTCAAGTATCCGGTGAATACATCGCCCTGGGCGAACTGATCTATATGTATCGTCTGGACAACGCTTCGGCGGCGTTCACCATTCCCCTCTACGCCGGCGGCTCGCTGGAGGTTGGTGGGGCCTGGAATGATCTTGACGAAGTCACCGCGGATTCGCTGATCCCGTCCGGTAGCCTGTTTCTGGGCGCGGATACTCCCCTGGGGCCGCTTTATCTGGGCGCTGGCGTCTCCCAGGATAGCAACGCCTCGCTGTACCTGATGCTGGGCAAGCTGTTCTGAATGGCGCGGTTAATTTTGTTCAACAAACCGTATGGGGTGCTCAGTCAGTTCACCGATGCCGCTGGTCGGCCCACGCTGGCGGCGTACCTGACCATCCCCGGCGTGTACGTCGCCGGTCGGCTGGATCGGGACAGCGAGGGCTTGCTGGCGCTGACCGATGATGGCGTGATGCAGGCCAGGCTTAGTCATCCGCGCCACCGGCATTCCAAGACCTATTGGGCGCAGGTGGAAGGTATCCCCGACGAAGCCGCTCTAAAGCGGTTACGCGTCGGAGTCGAGTTGAACGATGGGCCGACCCGGCCCGCCACCGTTCGGCGTATCGCGGAACCGGCTGGGTTGTGGCCGCGCGATCCGCCGATTCGATATCGGGCGGCGATTCCCACTACCTGGTTGGAACTCACCCTGTGCGAGGGCCGCAACCGCCAAGTACGGCGGATGACCGCCGCCGTCGGCCATCCAACCCTACGCTTGATTCGGGACCGAATCGGTGAGTGGACTTTGGAGGGGTTGGCGCCCGGCCAGTGGCGGAAACTGACCGTGAGCGCGCCGGCACGCTGCGGCGGTCAGCCCGATCCCGATGGCTACCGGCGCCCACGCCGGGTATGAGCGATCAGCACCGCCACCGCGCAGGACGCCAGCCGGGTGCGGACGTTGTCGGCGCGGCTGGTCAGGATGATCGGCGCGCGCGCGCCCAGCACGATGCCGGCGGCGTCGGCCTGCGCCATAAAGGTGAGCTGTTTGGCCAGAATGTTGCCAGCCTCTAGATCAGGCACCAGCAGGATATCGGCATCGCCCGCCACCTCGGACTTGATGCCCTTGATCTCCGCCGCCACCTTGCTGATGGCGTTGTCCATCGCCAGCGGCCCGTCCAGCAGCCCGCCGGTGATTTGCCCCCGGTCGGCCATCTTGCACAACGCGGCGGCCTCGGTGGTCGAGGCGATCTTGACACTGATGGTTTCCACCGCCGACAGAATCGCCACCTTGGGTTTTTCGATGCCCAGAATCTGGGCCAGGTCGATGGCGTTTTGGCAGATGTCGCGCTTGTCGTCGAGCGCGGGGTAGATGTTGATCGCGGCGTCGGTGACTAGCAGCAGTTTGTGGTAGGACGGCACATCCATGCAGAACACGTGACTGACCCGGCGCTCGGTGCGAATCCCGGTCTCGGAACGCATGGCCTCGTGCATCAGTTCGTCGGTGTGCAGGCTACCCTTCATCAGCACTTCCGCCTGACCGTTGCGCACCAGCTCCACCGCCTTGGCGGCGGCGGCGTGACTGTGGGGAACATCCACGATCTCGAAGCGACCGATATCGAACTGATATTTCTCCGCCGTGGCGCGAATCTTGTCCGCCGGCCCGACCAGGATCGGCAGGATCAGGCTGGCTTCCGCCGCCTCGACCGCTGCGGTGAGCGAGGGCTCGTCGCAGGGATGGGCAACGGCGGTGACGATGTCGGGTAGAGGGGCGCAATAGTCGATCAGCCGGTTGAACTTGTCATGGGTCTGAATCGCCATCGAGGCCATCTCCGGTCGCGGCGCGACGATTTTCTCCACTGGCGTGATGACTTCCACCGTCGCTTCCATCACGGTCTCGCCACGCTGGTTGGTTGCGGTGCAGGCGAACACCACGATCCGACGATCCGGGCGCTTCTCCCGCGCCTCGGCGGTCAGGGTGAGGGTGTCATTCAGATACACGGGCCGCGGGTAATTGAACGACTGGGCGGCGAATATGCTGCCGGGCCCAGGCAACTGGGAGCCGAACAGGCCCGAGAGCAAACTGGCCACCCACATGCTGTGGCCGACCAGTTGGGTGTGATGCTGGCGGGCGAATTTTTCATCGAGGTGAGTGGGATTCAGGTCGCCGGACAGCGTGGCGAATAGTTGGATGTCCAGCGGTTTCAGGGTGCGGGTCAGGCTGACCTTTTCGCCGATCTCGATTTCGGCGAAGGTGCGATTGCTGATGGTATCGGCGTGCATGAGACAATTCCTCCCGAAGCGGGCATCACGGGGTGAATTTTCAGAGGTTGATCACCCCTCGAATTGTAGCCGGTTCCGTATTGCACCATTGAGAACGATACGTGGAGTGCGATCCCATGATGATTGAAGTGGGCCATCTGTTCGCCGACATCCCGACCACGTTGCTGGCCGAACGATTCGATACGTTGTTGAATACCGAGGCCTGCCGACTGGAGCGCATCGTTTCCATCGGCCATGCCACGGCGCCAGGCGAGTGGTATGATCAGAATGGCGATGAATGGGTGATTCTGTTGCAAGGTCAGGCCGGGCTGCGCTTTGCCGATGAGGACGCCACGCGCCTCTTGACGCCTGGCGCTTACGTCTGGATTCCGGCGCATTGCCGACATCGGGTCGAGTGGACCAGCGCGGATCCCCCAACGGTCTGGCTGGCGCTGCATTGGGGCGTCCATGCGGATTGATTCAGACTGGTTTCAGCTTGGCCTTGCAAAATACCGGGCTTATGGCACGATTGTCTTTCATGTCGGAATGGTTGAGTCACGGTGGGGGTAAACAATGAACAAGCAGTTGGCGATAGCTGTGGCGGGCGGAATCTTGGGAATGGGCCTACTGACGGCTGCCAGCGCGGCCGATCCGAAGCCGCAGGATGTAGTCGAGTATCGGAAATCCGTCTACACGATTATTGGTTGGAACTTCGCGCCCATCGGCGCGATGATCAAGGGCGAGGTGCCGTTCGACGCCGCCGCCGTCGCCCGTCACGCTCAGTATGTCGAAATGATGAGCAAGGCGGCGCCCGAGGGCTTTGCGAAGGGCACCGGGCCGGATGTCGTGAAAAACACCGAGGCCAAGCCGGAAATCTGGACGAAATGGAGCGAGTTCGAAACCAAGATGACTAATTTCCAGCAGGAAGCCGCCAAGCTGGTGGAAGTGGCCAAGGGCGGCAAGGAAGCGGACATCAAAGCGCAGTTCGGCAAAACCGCCGAAACCTGCAAGGCTTGCCACAAGGAATTCAGAAAAGATTGACGCCTCCGTCGGCGTTCGAACCAAAAGGCCATGCTTCGGCATGGCCTTTTTCGTTGCCGCCGCCGTTCAACGCACCAGCAGCCAAACCGCCACGACCGCGACGGCCAGCGCCGCCAGTCCTCGCCATGGATTGACGATGCGTGGCGCGGGACTGGCCAGTTCGGGCGGAAGGTGTTTGCAGCCGTTCAGCATGGGGTGGATCAGATTTTCGCCCTTGACCAGCAGGTAGAACAGCACCGCCGAGAGGTGGACGGCAATCACAAGCAGCAGCAGATTGAAATTGAGTTTGTGGATTGTCGTCAACCAGTCGCTGGTTCCCTTCGACACCCAGGCGTACAGCGGCCCCTCGGTCATGATGTCGTCGTTGGCGAACAGGCCGGTGCCCGCCTGGATCAAGAGCAAAAGGAGCAGCGCGATGATGGACCAGGCGCCCAGCGGATTGTGGCCCAGGTAGTAGGGCGTCTCGCCACGCAACAGCGATCTGGCATACTCCAGCGCCGCGCCTGGCCCGCGCACGAAATCGCGGAAGCGCGCGGTGTCGCTGCCCACGAATCCCCAGATCAGGCGAAACAGCACCAGCATCAGCACGGCGTAGCCGCCCCGGACGTGCCAGTCCATGGTGCTGCTGGCCTCGGCGGTCAGCCATTGCGTGATCAGGAGCGCCACCAGCGTCCAGTGGAACAACCGGGTCGGCAAGTCCCATACCTTAATATTTTGTAAATGGTTTTTTTCTGACATCTGTCGCCTCGCTCGATGGCGTGCCCATGAACCGGCGGCTCTGACTCCACTCTTGAGGAACCTGGACCAGGCCGCAATCACCACGAATTTTTGACGTCCCTGTTAAAATCAGGAGAAAATGTTGCCGTGGTTGCTATAGTGTAAAAGATTATTTCCCTAGAGATAGCTCGCGCAACATGGTCCCGCGAGTCGAAATCCATGTGTTTGGCCGCTTAGTTGATCATAATTTTTTGATTTCAAAAGACTAATATCAATTTAACCTTGAGCCAGGCATAGGGTATCGTCGATGGGGCTGTGTTGAAAGTTTACGAGGCTCAACACCATGATTCCACAGCCAATCTACGAGCTTTTGCCCTACCTGTATATGCTGGTGGGGTTGATCACGTTATTTTCCTTGGATAATATCCTCGGGAAGATTTGCGGCATGGTCCTGCTCATCGTGGGCGTGATCGTCCAGCAGGTCCGAGCCAGGGCTCGGGGTAGAAGACCGAGCCGTCCGAAGAGCAGCGGGCACGATCCTCAGTCTGGCCGACCTGCCGCTAACGCCGGGCACGATCCTCAGTCTGGCCGACCTGCCGCCAACGCCGGACGCGATCCTCAGTCTGGCCGACTTGTCGCCAATGGGCGTGAACCGGTTTCTCGAAGATCCATGCCCGATCGTCCGTCCCGACGGCTATAAAACCTTCACCAAGCTCATGAACATGCGATCCACCGAACGGTTCGAACAGCGACTGAGTCACCCGGCCTCCTGAAGGAGCGCCGGGGTTTGTCGTTGGTCAGTCGCTATCGCTGTTGAACCGTTTTGAGGATTGCTCACCATGTTCGTCCCCTGCCGATCTTGTAGTTCCCCTTGCTCTGTTGTGGGCGGAATTCACCGCTCCCTGTTCGTGCCTGCCCTCTCTCTCGTTTTGCCGCGACTAAGCCGCGGTCGTCGGGCCTAGCGGCGGCCTGGCGGCCGGAATCACGCCGCGTTCATGCCCGAAAACACGTCATTCCCTGTAATTAAGTTGTCGAGAGAGGACATTTCCCATGCGCGTTGACATCACCCAAAAGTATCGACCCTTTCCACCAGTCCAGTTGCCGGATCGGCGATGGCCGTCCCGAACCCTCACCCAGGCGCCGCGCTGGTGCAGTTCCGACCTGCGCGACGGCAATCAGGCGTTGATCGAGCCGATGGACGGCGAGCGCAAGCGCCGCTACTTCGATCTGCTGGTGCGCATGGGTTTCAAGGAGATTGAAGTCGCCTTCCCGTCGGCCTCGCAAACCGACTTCGACTTCGTGCGCGGCCTGATCGAAGGCGGCCGAGTTCCTGACGATGTCGCGGTTCAAGCGCTGACGCAATCGCGCGAGGATTTGATCCGTCGCACCTTCGCCAGCTTGAAAGGGGTAAAACGCGCCATCCCGCACCTTTACAACGCTACCGCACCGATATTCCGCGAAGTGGTATTCGGCCTCGACCGTCCCGGCTTGATCGAACTGGCCCGTTTTGGCGCCCGCTTGTTCGCGGAATGCGCCGCCGAACAGCCCGATACCGAATGGACCTTCGAGTATTCGCCGGAAACCTTCTGCTTTACCGAACTGGATTTTGCGCTGGAGGTGTGCGAAGCAGTACTGGATATCTGGCAACCCACGCCGACGCGCAAGGCCATCCTCAATCTGCCGGCAACCGTCGAAATGGCGACCCCCAATGTCTACGCCGATCAGATCGAATGGTTCTGTCGCCATCTGTCGCGCCGCGACGCGGTCGTGATCAGCGTGCACCCCCATAACGACCGGGGCACCGCCGTCGCCGCCGCCGAACTGGCGCTGATGGCGGGTGCCGACCGGGTGGAGGGTTGTCTGTTCGGCAACGGCGAGCGCACCGGCAATGTCGATCTGGTGACGCTGGCCTTGAACCTCTACAGCCAGGGTATCGATCCAGGCCTGGATTTCTCGGCGATGGACGAGATTGTCCGCACCGCCGAATACTGTAACCAAATTCGAGTGCATCCGCGTCATCCTTACGCGGGCGATTTGGTCTTCACCGCCTTTTCCGGCTCCCATCAGGATGCCATCAAGAAGGGCTTCGCCGCGCAGGAACGGCGCTGGGCAACCGGCGATCCGCGCTGGGAAGTTCCCTATTTGCCGGTCGATCCCACCGATTTGGGCCGCAGCTACGAAGCGGTGATCCGGGTCAACAGTCAATCCGGGAAGGGTGGCGTCTCCTATCTGCTGGAGAAGGATCACGGCTTGCGGCTACCGCGCCGTTTACAGGTCGAGTTCAGCCGAGTAGTGCAGGCCATCGCCGACGAAACCGGCAAGGAACTCACCTCGGCCGATATCTGGGCGGCGTTCGGTGCGGAGTATCTGCAAGTCACTGAGCCGTATCGCTTCATCGATCACCGCATTGTTCCCGATAGCCACGCCGGTGGGGTATGCAAGCTGACCGCCACGATTCGCAAGGATGGACGGGAGCGGCCGATTTCTGGCAAGGGTAATGGTCCCATCGATGCGTTTACCGACGCATTGAACCGGTATTGTGGCCTGGACGTACGAGTCGTGGATTATCACGAACACGCCATCGGCGCTGGCGCCAACGCTACTGCCGTGTCCTATGTTGAAGTGCGCATGGATGGTGAGCCGGTCACGCGGTTTGGTGTAGGCATCGATAGCAACATCGTCACCGCTTCGCTGAATGCGGTGATCAGCGCCGTGAACCGGATGTTGCGGCAGGTGGCTGATGCGGCGGAAGATCGTGCGCAACCGTGCCGGATGGTTGGCATGGGCGGTTGAAACGCGTCCATGAAAAAAGGGGTGGTGCGAACACTGGGTTCGCCCATCCCCATCTGTGCGCATCCTTGCGCCGACCCCGTTCACTACCGCACTGCTCGAAAATTCGTTTCAGAAATTCGTTGGTTTTGACAATGGATCGTCTCGGCGCACCGAGTACCCTTACCTTCCCTTCCCCCGTTCCATCACTGGACCATACACTGGCTCAGGAACGAAGGTAGGCGACATACACTGGCGACTTTTGTTTCATTTCCTGCGCGCCCAAGGTTTCCATGGCGCCGAAGAAGTTGGCGAAGCTGCGTTCGTAGCGGGAACCGCTGTTGACCGGAGCCGGATCGTTGATGAACAGCCGCTCACCATCGTACCCGGTGACCACCCGAATGTGTGGAGCCGGGGCAGCCGAGGCAACCCACAGCGGACCATGAGCGTCGATCAACGCCTGCACGGCCTGCAGCATGTAACATTGTGGCGCTTCGATGGCAAAGCCGTTTCTCTCCAGGATGTAACGGTCGTTGGGATCCAATCCCTTGGTAAACTCGGGCAGGTAGTTCAATCCGCCAGGGTTCGCGGCAATTAATCGAGGATCGAAGGAAGCCTGGTTTTTCCAGCCCAAAATCATGGCGATGCTTGCGGCCCAACACGACATGGAGGTCGTTTGCGGTATGAGAGGGACATCGTATTTCATCAAGTTCACTCCGCGAAAGTTGGCCCATGATGTCACTGGCGTTGCCAAACCGCTCCTTGGCATCGAACTTCATTTTCCTCACCAGGTCGGCGAGGTCGCGCCAAATACGCGAGAGTCTGAGCAAAAGACGCGCCATAATTATATTATGTTGAAAAATATAACTTTTTTATTTTTGCAGCCGATCTTTAGGAGCTCCCAGTCCATAATGGTCGCTTGAACCGGTTCAACATGAACTGGTGCGCCATTCCAAAATGAACGGAATTCAAAAGGAACCGGCGGGCCTGGTTTGGCCTGATTACGCATCGTCACGGACACTGGGCTGTTCTATGCTTAAAACGCAATGCGCCCATGCATCCTGAAATTTGGGAGGAGCCTTCGATGTGCAACGTCTGCGGTTGTGGCAAGGGAGAAATCCGCGTCGAGGGACACCCATTCCCCGCGCATCGGCACGATCACGTCCACCCTCATGGCGATGGCCATTCTCACGCTCACCCACACGACCCTGGCGGGATTCCCGGCACTGACCCCGTCCCCACTCGGTTGCCGCTCGGTTCCGATGCGACCCGGTTGCTGCGACTCGAACAGGACCTGCTGGCCTATAACCAGGGTTTTGCCGACGCCAACCGACAATTGTTCGAAACGCGGGGCCTGCTGGCGTTGAATCTGGTGTCCAGCCCCGGCTCGGGCAAGACCAGCCTGCTGGCGTGGACCCTGGAGGCATTGCGGGAGGAAATACCGCTGGCGGTGATCGAGGGCGACCAGCAAACCAGCCGTGACGCCGACCGCCTCCGCGCCACCGGCGTGCCAGCGATTCAGGTGAACACTGGCAAGGGTTGCCATCTCGATGCCCACATGATCGGCCATGCTTTCGAATCCCTAACGTTGCCCGAGGGCGGCGTGCTGTTCATCGAGAATGTCGGTAATCTGGTGTGCCCGGCTGGTTTCGATCTGGGCGAAGCGCACAAGGTGGTCGTGCTCTCGGTGACCGAAGGCGAAGACAAGCCGCTCAAATATCCGAATATGTTCGCCGCCGCCGATCTGCTCCTGCTCAACAAGATCGACCTGCTGCCACATCTGGATTTCGACATGGAGCAATGCCTGGCATACGCCCGGCGCACCAATCCCGATCTCGTCGTCTTGCAACTGTCGGCCCGCACCGGGGCGGGCATGACCGACTGGCTGGACTGGCTGCGGACCGAGCGGCGCGCGGCGTTGCGGCGGCAGGTCGAACGCCTGGAGGCACGGCTGGCCGAGGCGCGCGCCCGATTGGAAGCGTGAGCGGCTAATCGGAATTGCAATGGTGGATTTCGTCTCCGGTGTTACCGCTGAACCAATCGGGCGGTTGGCGATCCGCATTCGCGGCCAGGTCCAGGGGGTCGGGTTTCGGCCATTCGTTTACCGGCTGGCCCACGACTTGCGATTGGGCGGCTGGGTGCGCAACGATGCCACTGGAGTCGCCATCGAGGCACAGGGACCGGCAACGGCGTTGGAGCGATTCCTAACCGCGCTGCGTCAGCCGCCACCGCTGGCCCGAATCGACGAATTGCGGACCACGGTTCTGCCGGCGCGCGTCGGACAGGAGGGTTTCCTCATTCACGCTAGTCACGCCGGTTCGGCGCTGGCGGAAATCACTCCCGATACCGCTGTCTGCGCCGCTTGCCTGGCCGAGTTGTTCGACCCCGCCGACCGCCGCTACCGATACCCTTTCATCAACTGTACCCATTGCGGCCCACGCTACACCATTACCCGGCGCGTCCCCTACGACCGGCCCAACACCAGCATGGCCAGCTTTCCGCTCTGCCCGGACTGCGCGCGGGAATACCGCGATCCCGCCGACCGCCGGTTTCACGCCCAGCCGGTGGCCTGCCCAGTTTGTGGGCCGCGCCTGAGTTTGCGCGAAGCCGATGGCCATCCCGTTTCCGTTACCGATGTCATCGCCACGACGCTGGAGTGGTTGCGGAATGGCGCGATTGTGGCGCTCAAGGGGCTGGGCGGTTTTCATCTGGCTTGCGATGCCCACAACGCCGCCACGGTCGCCCGGTTGCGCCGGCGCAAGCAGCGCGAGGCCAAGCCGTTCGCGGTCATGGCCGCCAATCTGGTCTCGCTGACGCCGTGGGTTGAGTGCAACGAGCACGAACGACGGCTGCTGGAAGCGCCAGAACGCCCCATCGTGCTGCTACGCCAACGAGCGGGAGTGACTGCCGCGTTGGCCGGAGTCGCGCCCGGCATGGACCGATTTGGGGTGATGCTGCCTTACACTCCCCTCCACTATCTGCTATTTCACGAAGCCGCTGGTCGACCCGACGGTGACGGCTGGCTAGCGCAACCTTGGCCGTTGCTGCTGGTGATGACCAGCGCCAACCCCGCTGGCGAACCGCTGGTGATCGACGACGAGGAAGCCTTCGCCCGGTTGGCCGGCATCGCCGACGGCTTTCTCACGCACGACCGAGCTATCGTCGCTCGCTGCGACGATAGCGTGCGATTCTGGCGCCCGAGTGGAGCGGCGTTCGTGCGCCGCGCCCGTGGTGAGGTCCCGCGCCGCATCGCCCTGCCCGCCGCCGGCCCTCCCGTGCTGGCCTGTGGCGGCTGGTTGAAGAACACGATCTGTCTGACCCGCGACGCCCAGGCCTATTTGTCGCCGCACATCGGCGACCTCGACAATGCCGCCGCCTGCCACGTGCTGGAGGAAATGGTCGAACGGTTGCTGGAAACCCTGCGCATCGCGCCAGAGCGAGTGGCCTGCGACCGTCACCCCGATTTTTACAGCAGCCGTTTCGCTGTCGCGTTCGCCGCTGAGCGGAGTCTGCCCTGCGTAACCGTGCAGCACCATCACGCCCATATCGCCGCCGTCGCCGCCGAGCATGGTCTGCACCGACCGGTGATGGGATTGGCGCTGGACGGGGTCGGTCTTGGCGACGACGGCGGTCATTGGGGCGGAGAATTACTGTGGGTGGATGGCGCAAGCTACCGGCGCCTGGGTTCCCTGCGCCCCCTGCCCCTGCCCGGTGGCGACCGCGCCGCCCGCGAGCCGTGGCGCATGGCCGCCGCCGTGTTGCACATGCTGGGTCGCGGCGAGGAAATCGCGCGCCGCTTTCCCGGGCCGCTGGCGGAATCGGTTCGCCATCTGCTGGAGCAGGGAGATGAAAGGCACCGACCGCTCACCAGCAGCGCCGGACGGCTGTTCGACGCCGCCGCCGCGCTGCTCGGCGTGCGCCGGGCCAGCGCCTACGAGGGTCAGGCGGCGATGGAACTGGAAGCGCTCGCCGCGAACCATGGTCCCGCCGAACCACTCGCCGACGGCTATCATTGGACGGCGGACGGTCAACTCGATCTGTTGCCGTTGCTGGCCTGGTTGGCCGATCAGGCTGCCGTATCCCCGCTTGGCGCGGCCCGGTTCCACGCTACACTAGCGCTGGCCCTGGCGGATTGGGTCACACGGACGGCGCGACAAGAAGCCGTGACCGATGTCGCCCTGGGCGGCGGCTGTTTTCTCAATCGCCTGCTGAGTGTTCAGATACGAAGTTTACTGGAGCGGAACGGATTGCGCGTTTACGAAGCCAGCCAGGCGCCGCCGAACGATGGCGGTCTCAGCCTGGGGCAGGCGTGGGCCGCGATGCGGGCCGCCGTTTGAAGCGATCCGCCTGCCCTTGGAGCTTCCCTGATGTGTCTCGCTATCCCCGCGCAAGTCGTCGCAATATCGGATGCCGAAACCGCCGTGGTGGAATTGGGCGGCATCCGCAAATCCGTTTCCACCGCCCTACTGGATGAGGTGGCGGTCGGTGATTACGTCATCGTCCACGTCGGCTACGCTCTCGAACGCTTGAATGTGGCTGAAGCCGAAGCCACCTTGCGCCTGTTCGCCGAGTTGGCCGCCCGCGTGGCCGAGGAGACGCCCGCCCCACCGGTTTGAACCACGCTAAACCAAGGATTTGATTTCATGAAAGCCGTTCTTCTCGACCAACTCGGTGGCCCCGAACAATTGCGTATTGGTGATGTCCCCGTCCCAGAACCGGAGCTGGGCCAGGTTCGGGTTCGCCTGCATGCCTCGGCGCTCAACCGCCGCGATGTCTGGATCACCCTCGGTCAATATCCCGCCATTCGCTTGCCGTGCATCCTAGGTTCGGATGGCACCGGGGTGGTGGACAAGCTTGGCCCCGAAGCCCCGGCCGACCTCCTAGGCCAGGAGGTCGTGATTTACCCCGCCTACGACTGGGGCGAGGACCCGCGCTTTCCCAGCTCCACCTTCCGCGTGTTGGGCATGCCGGACCCCGGCACCTTCGCCGAATACCTCTGCGTGCCGGCTGACCACGTCTTTTCCAAACCGGCGCATCTGAGCTGGGAACAGGCTGCGGCGATCCCCTTGGCCGGTCTGACCGCCTGGCGGGCACTGATGACGCAAGGGGCGGCGCAAGCCGGAGAAACCGTGCTGGTGACCGGCATCGGTGGCGGTGTGGCGACGTTTGCCCTGAAGTGGGCCGCAGCGTTGGGCGCGCGGGTGTTCGTCACCAGCGGCAGTGAAGCCAAGCTGGGGCAAGCCGAGCGTATGGGGGCGGCGGGTGGCGTGAACTACCGCGACAGCGCTTGGGTGAGTCAGTTAGCGGAATTAACCGGTGGCGTGGACGTGATCGTGGATGGTACGGGAGGCCCCACGTTCCCAGGCTATTTCTCGGTTCTGCGTCCGGGCGGGCGGTTTGTGGTCTACGGCGCCACGGCGGGCAATCCACCGCGCGGATTGGAGATGGCCCGCCTCTTTTTCCGGCAGGCGCGCATCATCGGCTCCACCATGGGTTCACCCGCCGAATTCGCCGCCATGCTGCGCTTTGTCGAAGCACACCAGATTGCGCCGATCTTGGATCGGGTGTTCACCCTCGACCAAGCCGCTGTCGCCCACCAACGCCTGCTGGCGGCCGAACAACTGGGCAAGATCGTGCTGCGACATGGTGGCGAAGCAACACAAAGTCAGCGTCGGGTTCTTCGACCCGGATTTTTGTACCCTTGAGCGCGGCTTGAAAAGCGTGTTAAACCAATATGGTGATTTTATTGTCGAAATAATTTTCGAAGTTGCTTGACGTCGTGCAATATATATCTTATGCTGCACTGCAACATTACTTGTGAATGTTATTCGGCCCGCTTGGCAGAAGCGGCGGTCCGGATGGAGATGATCCTCCTTTGGTGGTTCCTTGCCGAGGTATCCAATCTGCCTCGGCTTTTTTGTTGCGTTGCGAAAAAACTTGACGCACTGCAACAAAAACATTTACCTTATCTGCCAGACATCGTTTGGATGTTGTTCTTCTCCACACCTTCCTTTGGTGGTTATTGGCCGGGGTCTCGAACCCCGGCTTTTTTGTGGCCGCATGACCGCGCCAGCACCGGAAACTTTTCGGGTGTTGATGTTCTCATGGGTGGACGCATGGAATCTTTCCTCTCCCTCACGCCTTGGTCCACGTCGATGACGCCGCAATCCCAGCATCTGATCCTGTTAATGAGCAAACCGCTGGTGTTCACCGCCAGTCTGCTGCCGCTAGCCTGGATGGTTTGGCTAGGCTGGCAAGACCGGTTGGGCACCAATCCGGTCGAGGCCCTCAGCCACCACACCGGCGATTGGAGCCTGCGCTTTCTGCTGTTGACGTTGGCGGTGACGCCACTGCGGCGGTTGACCGGCTGGAACCGGCCGCAACAATTCCGGCGAATGTTGGGGCTGTTCGCGTTTTTTTACGTCTGCCTGCACGCCAGCGTGTATTTGGTCTTTGACCAGTTCTTCGACTGGCGGGCCATCGTCGAGGATGTGGTCAAACGGCCCTACCTCACGGTGGGATTCGCCGCCTGGCTTTTACTGATCCCACTAGCGGTAACGTCCACGCGCGGGATGATCAGGCGGCTGGGACGGAATTGGCAGCGGTTGCATTGGCTGATCTACCTGATCGGCGTGCTCGGCGTGCTGCATTATCTGTGGCTGGTCAAGACTCACCTCAACGAACCGTTGGTTTACGCCGGGATACTGGCGCTGTTGCTGGGCTACCGATTGTGGTGGTGGGCTCGGCGCTCATATAAAGGCTGACCGCCGTTCCTGCAATTCGGGTTGGGTTTTTAGCCCCTGATTGGGATCGGCGCGACCCACCGGACGTTGTATAGCAACGGCCTGCGGGTTGAATCGGTCCACGGCACGCGCGGAGCGCGCGTGAAGAGGGTTCTACTCCGCCACCGCGATCCGCTCCACCCGCTGAAAACCGCGTGGCAGTGGTTTGCCCCGCCGGCCCCGCTCTCCAGCATAGTTTTCCATATCCGCAGGCTTGAGTTTTAAATCCCGTTTGCCAGCGGTGAGTACGGTGCCTCGTCCAGGCGGCGCGAGGATCAGGGCCGTCAACCGTTCTTCGCCGGGCAAGTCAATGATTTTGTTGCCTTTGCCCTTGGGCAAGCGCGGCAGATCCCTGACTGGGAATAGCAACAGCCGCCCACCGCTGCCAACCACGGCGAGTTGGTCGGTTTCCAACCCCGTGACCAACAAAGGTGGCAAGATGCGCGCGCCGTTCGGCACGGTCAGCACTAACTTGCCGGCCTTGTTGCGACTTACCAGGTCGTCGAACGCGCAGAGGAAACCGTAGCCGGCGTCGGTCGCCAACAGGTAAAGGTCCTCGGCATTGCCCAGCAACACGCTCACGAAGCTGGCCCCATCGGGCGGACTGAGCTTGCCCGTCAGTGGCTCGCCGTAACCGCGCGCCGAGGCCAGTCCCGCCACCGGTAGGGTGTAAGTTCGTCCGGTGGTATCCAGGAATACGGCGGATTGATTGCTGCGGCCCTGCGCCTGAGCCAGAAAACCGTCGCCAGCTTTGTAACTCAACGCCTCGGCGGCGATTTCGCGCCCCTTGGCTGCGCGCACCCAGCCTTTTTGCGATAGCACCACCACCATCGGCTCACTCGGAGCCAGGCTGGTTTCGTCCAGCGCCTGAGCGGGTCGCCGCTCCACCAGCGGGCAGCGCCGGGGATCGGCGTAGCGTTTGGCGTCGTCCTGAATCTCCTTGCGGATCAGCATATTCAATCGCTTTTCGGAACTGAGCAACCGTAGCAACTGGTCCTGTTCCTGGCGCAATTGATCTTGTTCACCGCGCAGTTTCATCTCCTCCAGCCGGGCCAGATGACGCAACTTGGTTTCTAGAATCGCCTCGGCTTGCAGGTCGGAGAGCTGGAAGCGGGCGATCAACACCGGCTTGGGATGTTCCTCGGTGCGCAGAATGCGAATCACCTCGTCCAGATTCAGATAGGCGACCAGCAGACCGTCGAGAATGTGTAGGCGTTGTTCGACCTGATGGAGCCGGTATTCCAGTCGTCGGCGCACCGTCATGACTCGGTAGCGCAGCCATTCCACCAGAATCTGCTGGAGGTTCTTGACCTGGGGCCGACCATCCAGGCCGATCATGTTCAAGTTGACCCGGTAACTTTTTTCCAGATCCGTGGTGGCGAACAGGTGGTCCATCAACAAGTCCATATCCACCCGGCTGGAGCGCAAAGTCAGCACCAGCCGGGTTGGGTTCTCATGGTCGGACTCGTCGCGCAAGTCTTCCACCATCGGTAGTTTCTTGTCCCGCATCTGCGCGGCGATCTGTTCCATGATCCGCGCTCCAGACACCTGATGCGGCAGGGCGGTAATCACGATGTCGCCATGGTCTCGCTCGCAGCGGGCGCGCAACCGCACCGTACCGTTGCCGGTCTGGTACAGCTTTCGCAACTCCTCGCGAGGGGTGATGATCTCGGCGCCGCCGGGAAAATCCGGCGCGGGCACGCATTCGCACAGCGCATCCACGCCGCGGTCGGGCTGGTCCAACAGGTGAATGCAGGCGGCAGCGATTTCGCCGAGATTATGCGGCGGGATGTCGGTGGCCATGCCCACGGCGATGCCGGTTGCGCCGTTCAACAGCACGTTCGGCAATCGGGCCGGCAATAACACCGGTTCGTCCAGCGTACCGTCGAAATTGGGGGTCCAATCCACCGTGCCTTGCCCGAGTTCGGCCAACAACACTTGGGCGAAGGGTGACAGCCGCGCCTCGGTGTAGCGCATGGCGGCGAAGGATTTGGGGTCGTCCACCGAACCCCAGTTGCCCTGTCCGTCCACCAGCGGATAACGGTAGGAGAACGGCTGGGCCATCAGTACCATCGCTTCGTAGCAGGCCAGATCGCCGTGCGGGTGATATTTACCAAGCACGTCGCCGACCGTGCGGGCGGATTTCTTGTGCTTGGCCATGGCCGACAACCCGAGTTCGGACATGGCGTAGACGATGCGGCGCTGAACTGGCTTCAGACCGTCGCCAATGTGAGGTAACGCCCGATCGAGGATAACGTACATGGAATAATCCAGGTACGCTTTCTCGGTAAAGATTTTGAGCGGCAAGCGCTCGGCGTTATCGGAGGTAGTGAATGGTTCGGTAGGGTTGACCATGATGGAGATAGGCCAAGATATAGGGGTATAAGCTTCAAGCCTAGAGTCGTGCCCCTTCAATGTCCAGCCACGGGCGACGGAACAACTCGACCCGCGATGGCCCGTTAGCGCGATGGCCTTGGGGAATCGGGGCAATGGCTGGAATTGGTAAAAGGACGGGCGTATCGTTCCCTGAATCATCCTGGCCCAGGAGGTTTCCATGCGCGAACTGCCTGTTGAATTGTATCGCGCCGCTCAGGTGCGAGAACTGGACCGCATCGCCATCGAGGAGCGTGGCATTCCCGGCTACACCCTGATGAGCCGGGCCGGTGAGGTGGCGTTCGAGTTGCTACGCCAGCGTTGGCCCGACGCACGCCGAATGGTGGTGATTTGCGGCGGCGGCAATAACGGCGGCGACGGTTATGTCGTGGCGCGGCTGGCGCGGCTGGCGGGATTGGAAGCACGGGTATTGACGCTCGCCGATCCCAATAACCTGCGCGGCGACGCTCGAACCGCCTGGCGAGATGCTCAAACCGCTGCGGTGCCGATAGCGCCCTTTGCCGCCGCCGAGATCTCCGGCGCCGAACTGCTGGTGGACGCCATTCTGGGGACCGGGCTGGAGCGGGACGTGAGCGGTGCCTGGCGTGAAGCGATTGACACCATCAACGCGCATCCCGCCGACCGCTTCGCCTTGGATATTCCCTCCGGGCTGCACGCGGACACTGGCGCGATTCTGGGCGTAGCGGTGCGCGCGGCGGCCACGATCACCTTCATCGGCCTCAAACAGGGCTTGTTCACTGGCCAAGGGCCAGCCTGTAGCGGCACGGTCCATTTCGCCGGCCTGGACGTACCGCCCGATATTTATCCGGCTCTGCATCCCAGTTGCTGGCGCTACGCCGGCGATGACTGGCCAACCTTGCTGCCCCGCCGCGCGCGCAGCGCCCACAAGGGTCTTTTTGGCCATGTACTGGTGATCGGCGGTGAACTGGGCATGGCGGGCGCGGCGCGGATGGCGGGTGAGGCCGCCGCTCGCTGCGGCGCGGGACTGGTCAGCGTCGCCACCCGCGCCGCTCATGCCGGGTTGCAGGCGGCGGTTCGCCCGGAACTGATGTTCCATGGCATTGAAACCGTTGGTGAACTGGAGTCGCTGTTGAACCGGGCGACGGTCGTCGCGGTGGGGCCTGGTTTGGGGCGTGGCGACTGGGGTCGGGCGATGCTGCAAGCCGCGCTTGCCGTGGATCGACCGCTAGTGCTGGATGCCGACGCCTTGAACCTGCTGGCGGTTGAACCAGCCTACCGGGATTCGTGGATTCTGACCCCCCATTCCGGCGAAGCCGCCCGGCTGCTGAAGATGACCCCCGCCCAGGTTGAGGTTGACCGCTTCGCCGCTGTCGAGGATTTGGCGCTGCGCTTTGGCGGGGTAGCAGTGCTCAAGGGCGCTGGTTCGCTGATTGCCAGCAAGGCGGATGGACTGGTGGCGCTGTGTCATGCCGGCAATCCGGGCATGGCCAGCGGCGGCATGGGCGATGTACTGACCGGGGTCATCGCTGCTTTGGTCGCACAGGGTTTGTCGTTGTTCGCGGCGGCCAAGGCGGGTGCGTATCTGCACGGTCGGGCCGGTGATCTGGCGGCGCGGGCTGGCGGCGAACGCGGCTTGCTAGCGACCGATTTGTTGCCTTTCCTGCGCCAATTGGTGAACCCTTGATCGTGTTGGAATGGTTTCTGGATTCCACCATCGCCACCGAGCGCCTTGGGGCACGGCTGGCGGTGGTTCTCAAGCCCGGCTGCGTCATTTATTTACATGGTGAACTGGGCGCCGGCAAAACTACGCTGGCGCGCGGTCTGATTCGCGGCCTTGGCCATGGCGGCACGGTGAAAAGCCCGACCTATACGCTGGTGGAGCCGTATCAGATCGGCCAATGGCGACTGTTCCACTGGGACTTATACCGACTCGCTGATCCGGAGGAGCTGGAATTTCTGGGTTTGCGCGATCAACTGGATGGTGAGGCGGTGCTGCTGATCGAGTGGCCGGAGCGCGGTCGGGGCGAGCTGCCAGTGGCGGATTTGGAAATCACGCTCGACTACGCCGATGAAGGGCGAAACTCCCGGTTGGAAGCGCGCTCTCCAGTCGGTCAAGCCTTGCTGGTGGGGTTGGCCGGGGAAGTTGGCTACGCTTAAATCCATTTTATGTCAGCATGTTACAGCTTTTCGCCCCTTGGGAAGATGGAAAAAGTTGGGCTGGTCACGATAACAGCTCACGCAGTCCTCCAAGCGGGATTTCGACCCAATCGGGGCGATTATCCAGTTCATAACGGAGTTCGTAGCACGCCTTTTCCAACGTGAACAGTTCCAGCAGCGCCTTGGCCTGCTCGGGGTCGGCGGGATAACTCGGACTGTCGCCGACAGCCGCGACGTAGCCCTCCAGGAACGCCATCCGGGTTTGCTGCTCCCAATCGCTGACCTGCGGCAAAAACGTCGCCCGGTCGCCGGTGCCATCGGCGGTGGCCTGGCGTAGGGCGGCGTGCGCGGCGTAGTCGAACGAGCGCAACATACCCACCACGTCCCGCAACGGCGAATGCTTGGCGCGTCGCTCCGCCAGCGACCGCGACGGTTCGCCCTCGAAGTCGATGAGGATGACGTCGTCTGTGGCGGGATGGCGAAGCGGACGGACACGCGCCCCACGCCAGGTTCCACGTCAGCCGCTGATCTCCGACAGAATAATCGTTTGGCGTATACCGGGATTTTTCCTATAATCGCCGCCATTTTTCGGCTGACACTGATCCCCAAAGGGGTTTTAGCGCGACTGGATATCTCTTGTGATCTCTCCGGTGAACGTCCCAGCAAGAGCGACGCGCGCAGCCAAGTCGCGGCGCACAGGTAGCGCGTGTGGCTTCCGGCATTTCCCCGGTAATTTTACGCTGATGTTTTTAGGAGAGAGCTTATGCCCTCGCGTAGTGAATTGGCCGCCCGTCGCTTGGTGGACAACATGATCGACGAACCGGTCACCTCCGGCCCAACCAGCCAGGAGTCTCCGATCCCCACGCGCCGTGAACTGGCTAACGCCATCCGCGCCTTGAGCATGGACGCCGTGCAACGGGCGGAATCCGGCCATCCGGGCGCCCCGATGGGGATGGCGGATTTCGGCATGGTCTTGTGGAACGATTTCTTACGGCACAATCCCGCCAATCCCAAGTGGTTCAACCGCGACCGCCTGATCCTGTCCAATGGCCACGGCTCGATGCTGCTGTATTCCCTGCTGCACCTGAGCGGCTACGATCTGACCATTGAGGATCTGCGCAACTTTCGCCAATTGGGTTCACGGACGCCGGGCCATCCCGAGTATGGCCTCACGCCGGGCGTCGAAACCACCACCGGCCCGCTGGGGCAGGGCCTGGCGAACGGCGTCGGCATGGCGTTGGCCGAGCGGGCGCTGGCGACCCGCTTCAATCGTCCCCGCTTTCCCATCGTCGACCATTACACCTACGTCATTCTGGGCGACGGCTGCCTGATGGAAGGCGTTTCCTACGAGGCCTGCTCCCTGGCCGGGCTCTGGGGGTTGGGCAAGCTGATCTGTCTGTATGACAACAACGGCATCTCCATCGACGGCAAGGTGCGGGGCTGGTTCAACGAGGACATGGTGCAGCGCTTCCAGTCCTGCGGCTGGCAGGTCATTCCCAACGTGGACGGTCACGACCCGACGGCGATCCATGAGGCTATCGCCCAGGCGCGGGCCTATTCCGAAAGTCCGACCCTGATCTGCTGCAAAACCACCATTGCCCGGGGTTCGCCGAACAAGGGCGGCAGCGAGAAATCCCATGGCGCGCCTCTCGGCGCCGCCGAGGTTGCCGCGACCCGCGAGAACCTCGGCTGGCGGCACGAGCCGTTCGCCATCCCGTCCGAATACTATCGCGCCTTCGACGCCCGGACCAAGGGCGCGGCGTGGGAAGCCGAATGGAACACGCTGTTCGCCCGCTATCGAGCGGAATATCCGGGACCGGCGGCGGAATTCGAGCGGCGGCTGGCTTGCGGTTTTCCGCCTGACTGGGAGGAGTTGGCCTGGAACTTCATCCAGGCCATGCAGGAACGGCATGAGGATCTCGCCACCCGGGCCGCCTCCCAACGCGCGCTTGAGACCTACGGCCCCTACTTCCCCAGCCTGGTCGGCGGTTCAGCGGATCTCACCGAATCCACCGGCATCCCTTGGGTCGGTTGCCGACCGGTCGATTTCGAGAATCCCGACGGCAATCTGATTTATTACGGCGCCCGCGAGTTCGCGATGAACGCCATCATGAACGGCCTGGCCCTGCACGGCGGCTATGTGCCGTTCGGCGGCACCTTCCTGATGTTCTCCGATTATTGCCGCAGCGCCATCCGCATGTCCGCGCTGATGAAACTGCGCTGCGTGTTCATTCTGACCCACGATTCGATTGGCGTCGGCGGCGATGGCCCAACCCATCAACCGATTGAACATGTCGCCGGTCTGCGCATCATTCCCGACCTGTCCGTGTGGCGAACCTGCGACACCACCGAAACGGCGGTGGCCTGGAAAGCGGCGCTGGAGCGGCTCAACGGCCCGACCTGCCTGATTTTCACCCGCCAGAAGCTACCGCACCAGGACCGGACTCCCGAGCAGGTGCGCGCCATCGCCCGAGGCGGCTACGTGCTGCTCGACTGCGGCGATGCTCCCGAAGCGATCATCATCGCCACTGGTTCCGAGGTGCAACTGGCGGTCGCGGCTGCTCAGCAATTGAACGCGCAGGGTCGCCGGGTGCGGGTGGTGTCCATGCCGTCAGTGGACGTGTTCGACGCCCAAGACGCCGGTTACCGCGAATCAGTGCTGCCAGTGGCCGTGACCCGGCGGGTGGTGGTCGAGGCCGCAGTGACCGCGCCGTGGTACAAATACGCGGGTCCCCAGGGTGTGGTGATCGGCATCGATCATTTCGGCGTGTCGGGTCCACCGGAAATCATCTTCCAGCATTTCGGCTTCACCGCCGAACGGGTGGCCGCCACGGTGGCGGCGCTGTTCTAGCGCCCACGAATATCCCAGCGGATTTGTCGCGAATAAAGTCTATAATTAAGTTGAATTGCAATTGGGCGGGTGTTGGCATCCGCCTTCCCTTCCGAAACCACACTGATGGAGGAAAACATGGCTATTAAGGTTGGCATCAATGGGTTTGGCCGTATCGGTCGTATGGTGTTTCGCGCTGCTGTCAAGAATTTCCCCGACATCGAGATCGTTGGCATCAACGACCTGCTCGAACCCGACTACCTGGCCTACATGTTGATGTATGACTCGGTGCATGGCCGTTTCCAGGGCGACGTCGCGGTTGACGGCAACACCCTGGTCGTCAACGGCAAGAAGATCCGTCTGACCGCCGTCAAGGATCCGGCCGAGCTGAAGTGGAACGAGGTGGGCGCCGAGATCGTCGTCGAGTCCACCGGCCTGTTCCTGACCAAGGACACCTGCCAGAAGCATATCGCCGCCGGCGCGAAGAAGGTCATCCAGAGCGCGCCCAGCAAGGACGACACCCCGATGTTCGTGTACGGCGTCAATGACAAGACCTACGCCGGCCAGACCATCGTTTCCAATGCCTCCTGCACCACCAACTGCTTGGCGCCGGTCGCCAAGGTGCTGAACGACACCTGGGGCATCAAGCGCGGTCTGATGACCACCGTTCACGCCGCCACCGCCACCCAGAAGACCGTCGATGGCCCGTCCAACAAGGATTGGCGCGGCGGCCGCGGCATCCTGGAAAACATCATCCCCTCCTCCACTGGCGCCGCGAAGGCCGTCGGCGTGGTCATCCCCGAGCTGAACAAGAAGCTCACCGGCATGGCCTTCCGCGTGCCCACTTCCGACGTGTCCGTGGTCGACCTGACCGTCGAGTTGGTCAAGCCAGCCAGCTACAAGGACATCTGCGCCGCGATGAAGGCGGCCTCCGAAGGCGCCATGAAGGGTGTGCTGGGCTACACCGAGGACAAGGTGGTCGCCACTGACTTCCGGGGCGAAAGCTGCACTTCCGTGTTCGACGCCGACGCCGGCATCGCGCTGGATGACACCTTCGTCAAGATCGTCTCCTGGTACGACAACGAATGGGGCTACTCCAACAAGGTTCTGGAGATGGTCCGCGTCATCGCCAAGTAAGCGGTCGCCACGCCGTGGCGGTTCCCTGCTGAACTGAAACCACCCGCCCCCGCCGCCTTGCGCTTCGCGCTCTGGCGGACGGGGGCTTTGTTTATGGAGGATAGACGAATGAATTTCAAGCGCATGACCGATCTCGACCTGGCCGGCAAGCGAGTCTTCATCCGCGCCGACCTGAATGTGCCGGTCAAGAACGGTAAAGTGACGTCCGACGCCCGCATCACCGCCTCGATGCCCACCATCGAATTCGCGATGAAGGCCGGAGCCAAGGTGATGGTGACATCTCACCTGGGTCGTCCCACCGAAGGCCAGTTTAACGAAGAGGACTCATTGCAGCCGGTGGCCGACGTGATGGCCGCCAAGCTGGGCAAACCGGTGCGCGTGATCCGCGACTGGGTCAACGGCGGTTTTGAGGTCGCTAACGGGGAAGTGGTGCTGCTGGAAAATTGCCGGGTCAACAAGGGCGAGAAGAAGAACGTCGAGGAGACGGCGAAGAAATACGCCGCCTTGTGCGACATCTTCGTCATGGACGCCTTCGGCACCGCGCACCGCGCTGAAGCCTCCACCCACGGCGTCGCCAAATTCGCGCCGGTGGCCTGCGCCGGCATCCTGTTGACCGAAGAACTCGACGCTCTGACCAAGGCGCTGGCCAAGCCGGCCCGGCCGCTGGTCGCCATCGTCGGCGGCTCCAAGGTTTCCACCAAGCTGACCGTGCTGGAAAGCCTGTCCGAGAAGGTCGACCAACTCGTGGTCGGCGGCGGCATCGCCAACACCTTCCTCAAGGCGGTTGGCAAGAACGTCGGCAAGTCGCTGTGCGAAGACGATCTGGTGCCGACCTCGCAGACGTTGCTCGAGAAGATGAAGGCGCGCGGCGCGAATATTCCCATCGCGGTCGACGTGGTCTGCGGCAAGAAATTCGACGCCGCCGAGCCGGCGGTGCTCAAGGACGCGGGCGCGGTCGCCGACGACGACATGATCTTCGACATCGGCCCGAAGAGTGCGCAGGAACTGGCTGACATCATCATGAAGGCCGGCACCGTGGTGTGGAACGGTCCCGTGGGCGTGTTCGAGTTCGACCAGTTCGGCGAGGGCACCAAGACGGTCGCCATGGCCATCGCCAGCACCAAGGCATTCACCCTAGCCGGTGGCGGTGACACCATCGCGGCCATCCAGAAATACGACATCTATGACAAGGTGTCCTATATCTCCACCGCCGGCGGCGCATTCCTGGAATTCCTGGAGGGCAAGGTGTTACCCGCCGTCGAAATGCTGGAGCAGCGCGCGAACGGCTGACTTCGATTTTCAGACAACCGTCTATCGGGCGACACAAAGTCGCCCGTTTTCTTTAGAGACGCATACTAAAAATTGCAACACGACGACAGCGATTTTGTCATAATATTCAGTCCATCCATGCGGATGGTTAACGGGTGAAACACAAGCTCATTAGACCGGATATTAGAACAGCCACTATGACCGTTATTCTTAAATCTCATGCCAAGGTTGGCGTTTACGTGGACGCCGCCAATATTTCCCGCAATGGGGGGCAGCGCATGCAATACGATGTCTTGCGCGAGTTTGCCTGCCGTGACCATGCCGAACCCCTTCGGTTGAACGTTTATCTGACCTACGACGAGGAACGCGCCGAAACAAATACGGTCTATCGGGACAAGGCTCGCGCCTATCAATCGGCCCTGCGCGAACTCGGTTACAAGGTGATCGAGAAGCGCGTCAAATGGTTCCAGGACGAAGCCGGCAACCGCTATGGCAAGGCCAACGCCGATCTCGACATGGCGGTGGACGTGTTGCTGCAATCGGAAAATCTCGACCGGGTGCTGCTGGCGACTGGCGACGGCGATTTCGTGCAGGTGGTGCGCGCCCTGCAAAACAAGGGCTGCCGGGTGGAAACTCTGGCGTTCGATAATGTGTCCGAGGAATTGCGCCGGGAATCGGACATGTTCGTATCCGGCTACCTGGTGCCGGGCCTGTTGCCAACGCGGGGCGACGACTATTTCGCGCCAGCGTGGGGGGCCATGGGTTCACGGGTGCGCGGTTACTGCTACCACCACGACGACAACAAGAGCTTTGGCTTCATGCGGTTTCTGATCAAGCTGTCGCCGTATCTGTGGAAGACCGACTCGCGCGACGCCGACTCCCCGTACCGAACGGCGTTTTTTCACGACTCCAGCTTGCCGGATGGGTTCAACGTGATGAAGTTACCGTCTCGCAACCATATTTTTGAATTTACCCTGGCCGAACCAAACGGCAAGCAGCCCGTCGCCACCGATATCCTGTTGGTCCATCCCGCGCTGTCTTGACGAAAGGGACAGTCAGGATAGCGCGTCAAGGCGCATCTCCGTCGAGGATTCCCATGCGTAATCCGCGTAATCTCCGAATCTTGAAATTCCTGGCCTGGTTGCCGCTGATTCTCGCGCTGAACCTGACGGTGGCGTTTGCCAAACCAGCCGAAACCGGCGGCGCGGACACGACCCCTCCGATCCTCGCTCCGACCGACCGGCAGACCGCGCTCGACAAGACCATCGCCGAACTGCTGTCCCAGCATCATTATCGCCAGAGCAAACTGGACGACCGGTTATCCGCCCTGATCCTGACCAACTACCTCGACGATCTCGATTTCGGCCGCGCCTACTTCCTGGCCAGCGATATCGCCGAGTTCGAAAAATACCGCGATACCCTGGACGATGCGCTAAGGAAGGGCGACCTACAACCGGCCTACAACATCTTCAACATTTACCTACGCCGGCTGGTCGAGCGAACCGCCCGGATTCAGGCCCTGCTCCAGCAGGACTTTCGCTTCGACGTGGACGAATCGCTGGAGGTGGATCGCAAGAATGCGCCTTGGGCCAAGAGCACGGCCGAACTAGACGACTTCTGGCGCAAGCGACTCAAGCACGAATTGCTAACGCTGATGTTATCCGGCAAGGATCGGACCGCCGCCCGCGAGTTGCTGGTCAAGCGGTACGACAACCGCCTGCGCCAGGCGCAGCAAAGCAACAGCGACGATGTATTCCAGTTGTACATGAACGCGGTCGCTCAAGCCTTCGATCCGCATACGGCTTACTTCTCGCCGCGCAACACCGAGAATTTCAACATCCAGATGCGGCTGTCGTTGGAGGGTATCGGCTGCGTGCTGCGGATGGATGAGGAGATGGTAACGGTGGTCGAGTTGGTGGCGGGGGGCCCCGCCGATCTTAGCCAGCAGATCAAGGCCGGCGACCGGATTGTGGCGGTGGCGCAGGGCGACAACGATCCCTGGGTGGATGTGGTGGGCTGGCGGCTGGACGATGTGGTGGAACGCATTCGCGGTCAGCGCGGCACGGTGGTGCGCCTGAAGGTGCTGCCCGGCAAAACCGGCGCGGCGGCGGAAAAAACCGTGCGGCTGGTGCGCGACACCATCAAGCTGGAAAAACAGGCCGCCAAGAGCGAGATCAAGATGGCGGGTGGTCCCGATGGCCGCAATCTGCGAATCGGCGTCATTACCATCCCGGCGTTCTACAGCGACTTCGATGCCGCCCGGCGCGGCGATCCCAACTACCGCAGCACCACCCGCGACGTGCGCCGGCTATTGGGGGAGTTGAATGGCAAAATGGACGGTCTGGTGCTCGATCTGCGCGAGAACGGTGGTGGCTCCCTGCAGGAAGCGGTGGATTTAACCGGCCTGTTCATCGGCGAGGGGCCGGTGGTGCAGGTGCGCAATGTCGGCGGCGGCGTGGAAATCGAAAAGGACAGCGAACCGGGGCGGGTCTACACTGGGCCGTTGGCGGTGCTGGTGGATCACGCCAGCGCCTCGGCCTCGGAGATTTTCGCGGGCGCCATCCAAGATTATGGTCGTGGCCTGGTCATCGGCGATCCAACCTTTGGAAAGGGGACGGTGCAAACCCTGGTGGATTTGAACCGATTCACCCGGTCCAGGGATCCGCAGGGCCAGTTAAAACTGACCATCGCCAAATTCTACCGAGTTAACGGCAGCAGCACCCAGCACCGTGGCGTTCGACCCGATATTGCCATCCCCTCGGCGGTGGACAGCGCGGAGGTCGGCGAGAGCGCTCAAAAGAACGCGTTGCCCTGGGACGAAATCGCCGCCGCCCGCTACCGCGGCGACCGTGGAATCCTGGCCCTGACCCCCGAGCTGACGCGGCGGCATCAGACGCGGGTTGCCGGTGATCCCGACTATCAAGCGTTCCTGCGCGACCTTGAATTCACTCGGCAGCAGCAGGACAAGACCACGGTGTCGTTGCTGGAGAGTCAACGTCGGATCGAGCGGGAACGGATCGAGGCCTGGCAGCGGGATCGCGAGAACCGCTACCGCATCCTGAAGAGCCTGCCGCCGCTCCAACCCGGCGATGAAATCCCAGCGGGCAAGGACAGCGCGATTCCGGACGCGGCGCTGGAGGAAAGCGCCCGGATCGTCGCCGATCTGATCGTACTGAGCGGTTCCAACGGCACGCTGGTGGTGAACCGCTAGCCTCATGAGCCCGATGGTGACACTGACTCTGGACCAGGCGCTCGCCGAGCGATTGGCCGCCACGCTCGAACGGTTGGAAACGCTGCTGCCGGCAACGCCGGAATCACCAGACTGGACGCGGTACCGGGCGTTTCGCTGGCGGCGGCTGGGTTCGCGCGGTTACCTGCAACCGGTGCGGCATCCCCATCGGCTGCGGCTGGCTGACTTGCAGCGGGTTGATCGCCAGAAGGCGATGCTGGACCTGAATGCGCGCCAGTTTCTGGCGGGCCGCCCCTGTAACAACGTTCTGCTGTGGGGCGCGCGCGGTACGGGAAAATCCTCTCTGATCAAGGCGTTGCTCAACGAATACGCCGATCAGGGTCTGCGACTGATCGAGGTGGACAAACACGATCTGATCGATCTGCCGGACATCGTCGAACCGCTGGCCGACCGGCCGGAGCGGTTTCTGCTGTACTGCGACGACCTGTCGTTCGAAGCCAACGATCCCAGCTACAAGGCCCTCAAGGCGATGCTGGACGGTTCGATCAGCGCCGCGCCCGACAACATAGTGCTGTGCGCCACCTCCAACCGGCGTCATCTCCTGCCCGAATACCTGCGGGAAAACGAGAATAGCCGGCTGGTCGAGGGCGAATTGCATCACGGTGAGGCGGTGGAGGAAAAAATCTCGCTGTCGGAACGCTTTGGCCTGTGGCTGTCGTTTCATCCGTTCAGCCAGGACGATTACCTGGCCATCGTCGCCTACTGGCTAGGACAACTCGGCTGGCCGGCGGGATCGGACGCGGCGGCGCGCGAGGAGGCGTTGCGCTGGGCGTTGCAGCGCGGGTCGCGCAGCGGCCGAGTCGCCTGGCAATTCGCCCGCGACTGGGTCGGTCGGAACAGTCTCCCGGTTTAGTGATTGCGGTGCTGGGCGAAGGCGATCCGGTCGATCACCGCCATCAGCAACGCCGACACCACGAAGGTCAGGTGGATGGCCACCAGCCAGAACAACTGGTTATTCCACAGCGGGACACTTTCCTGTCCTTGCACAGTGGTCATGAACGCTTTCAGCAAGTGAATCGAGGAGATGGCGACAATGGCGACCGCCAGCTTGACCTTGATGGTCGCGGCGTCGATCCTGCCCAGCCAGGAAGGTTTTTCCTGCTCTTCGCTCACATCGAGAGTGGATACGAAGGTTTCGTAGCTGCTGAGAATCACCATCACCAACAGATTGGCGATCAACGCCATGTCAATCAGCGCCAGCACCGACAGGATCAAGTCCACCTCGGTGGCGGTGGTGATGATGGCGAACAGGTGAACCACTTCCTGAAAGGCCTTGACCGTGAACAGAGTCAGCACGACGGCCAATGCCAGGTAGATGGGCGCCAGCAGCCAGCGACTGAGGAGAATGGTGCGTTCGAGCAGGATTTCAAGGGTTTTCATGGCTTGTTCGCAGGGTGACGAGGCCGAGTGTTCTCGGCGGTTCTTGGTCAGGGTGAAATCTGGCGGGCGTTACTCTCGAAACCCACCTCGACGCTGACAGCGTTCATGCCGCGTCCGTCAGTCGTCCGGTTTCTTGGGTGCGGTTCGCAGCCAAAAGGTGACCGGGCCGTCGTTGGTCAGACTGACCCGCATGTGGGCGCCGAAGCGACCGGCCGCCACCAGCGCGTGCTGGCGGCGCGCCTGGTCGAGCAGATAGTCGAACAGCCGTTCGCCTTCGGCCGGCGGGGCGGCTGAGGTAAAGCTGGGCCGCATCCCCTTGCGGGTATCGGCCGCCAGGGTGAACTGCGGAACCAGCAGCAGCCCGCCGCCGATCTCGCGCACGCCGCGGTTCATTTTGCCCTCGGCATCGGCGAACACCCGATAGCCCAGCAGCCGCTCCAGCAACCGGTCGGCTCCACGTTCGTCGTCGCCGTGCTCCACTCCGACCAGAACCAGCAGGCCCGGCCCGATTTCGCCAACGATATCGCCGCCGGCCTCGACCCGCGCTTCCGTGACCCGTTGCAACAACCCGATCATGCCAGCCGATCCGCGAAGCTTTGGGTCGCGGTGATCAGGGCGTCCACGATGCCGGGCTCGCTGGCGGCGTGGCCGGCGGGAGTGACGATGCGCAGTTCCGCTTCCGGCCAGGCCCGGTGCAAGGCCCAGGCGTTGTCGAGTGGGCAGATCACATCGTAGCGACCGTGGACGATGATGCCAGGAATGTCGCGCAGTCGGCCCGCGTTGCGCAACAGTTGATCCGGCGCCATGAAACAGTGGTTGATGAAGTAGTGGCATTCGATGCGAGCCAAGCTCAGCGCGCGGTGGGCCTCGCCAAACTGCTCGATCAGGGCGGGGTTGCTCTCCAGCGTTAGCGTGGTCCCCTCCCAGATGGACCAAGCCTTGGCTGCCCGCAGCCGCTCCAGTTCGTTGCCGCTGGTTAGTCGCCGATAGTAGGCTCGGACCAGATCGTCCCGCTCCGTTGCTGGGATCGGCGCCAGGAAATGTTCCCACAAATCGGGGAACAGGCGGCTGGCGCCGGCCTGATAGAACCAGTGAATGTCCTGATCGCGACACAGGAACACGCCGCGCAGGATCAGGCCCAGCACCCGCTCCGGGTGCGTTTCGGCGTAGGCCAACGCCAGGGTTGAACCCCAGGAGCCGCCGAACACCACCCAGCGGTCGATACCCAGATGCTCGCGCAACTTTTCGATATCGGCCACCAGATGGCCAATGGTGTTGTCGCGCAGTTCGGCATGCGGACTGGACTGACCGCAGCCGCGCTGGTCGAACAGCACAATCCGATAACGCTGGGGATTGAAGAAGCGCCGGTGCAGCGGCTCGCAGCCGGCTCCAGGGCCGCCGTGCAGGAACAGGACCGGCAAACCCTGGGGAACACCGCATTCCTCGACGTACAGCGTGTGCAAGTTATCCACGGCCAGGCGCTGACTGGCGTAGGGCTTGATGTCGGGAAAAAGCACGCGCATGGGAACTCCAATTCGAGGCGGAAGGATCGGGGGTCCATTCTACCCGCAATCCATGCTCCTTTAGAGCCTGTTCATAATCTTTTGATGAGGATAGCGAGGAAAGCGAGAACGACC
>JAVMKI010000050.1:0-3226 GCA_031732755.1 Candidatus Contendibacter sp. | reverse complement strand
GGTATCAGTAGGTCATGCAATATTATGGGGGTCGCATCACTTTGAATCACACCCTGACCTGGGCTGAATTCCAGGCTTTTCTGGCGCGAGTCGAAGCCGAGAATGTTTTTGCATCGGGCAAGGTCCGGGCATTGATCCAGTTGGAGAATTTCGTCGGCTGGGAACCCAGCGATCAGTGGGGCGATGTCAGCTTCTTCTTCAGGCATGACCGGGATATCGAAAGAATCGCGGTCGTGTGCGAACCGCGCTGGCGCGACCAGATGCAGGTGTTTCTATTCGCCGATTACCGGCAAGCCGAAGCCCGGTTCTTCGCCGAGACCGAGATGGAGCCGGCCCGCGCCTGGCTGATGAATTGAAGGATGATCTGGTCGTGCCATTGGTCCAAGCGGGTGGTCAGTTCGGTTTTCTCGTGGGTTGATTCGACTCCGGGCTCTTGGCCGCCGCCGTCAGACCCGGCGGCACCTTCTGCCATGGATAACCCTTCTTCGCCAACTGGTAGCCATAGTCGAACAGCGCGCGCATGTAGACGGTATCGAAATCTTCCTTGTGTTCGGCGTTGAAATCCGCGCCGATGTACGCCAGGTTGTAATCCAAGCCATCTTTTTGCGCGGTCAGATAAATCCGGTACAGATCCCCCACTCCCTGGGTCTGAATCAGCGACGAGATGGCGCGTCCGACGATGGTGAGCGTGCTACGATCCACCGACGCCCAGTCCGGGTCTAGCCGGGCGTTGCGGATGACATAGACACTCCGCGCCCGGGGAGGCACTTTCACCCCCTGCTGGCGAATGAGGTCGAACATCCGTGGCGGGTAAAGAAACACCTGAGCCATGGCGCCGCCGTCCACGTGCATTTCCTGATAAGGTTTGCCGTCGATTTCGACATCGATCATGGTTGGCGGAAACGCACCGGGAATCGCCGCCGAGGCCAGCATGATCTTGCGGAACAAATCCACGGCCTTGGGATTGTCGCGGGCGGCCATGGCAATCTCGCCCATGTTCCAGATCACTGGGCGGCGAGCGTCCAGGTTGGTGGTGCCAATCAACAACAGACGACCCTTTTCCTGATATTCCCTGGCGATCCGCGCTAGGAACTCGGCATTGACATGGCGGGAAATCAGTTCGAACAGAGGTGCGTTGTCGGCCAGACCATCGTCGGTGAGCGCCGCCAGCAGGCCGCGCGGTTTGAGGATGTTCTGCGGACCGATGGTGGTATATACCTCACGCAGGGCGTTATCCTCCTCTGGTCCCAGAAAGGCGAACGGCGCGATCAGCGCGCCGGTGCTGATGCCGGTGACGCCTTTGAATTCGGGGCGAGTTCCGGTTGCCGTCCAGCCGACCAGCAAGCCAGCGCCGAACGCACCGTCGTCGCCGCCACCGGACACAGCCAGGAAGTTGATCGGCGGCAACGGCCCCTGGTGTCCGGTGCGGGCTAGATAGGCCTGCTCGCGCTGCGCGGACGCGAGAGCGTCACGGATGAACGGGTCAATATCGCTCGTGACCCAGTAACGGGCATTTGGGATATCGGGAATTTGCGCCCGGGTGGTGTCTGGGGCGGGGACGGCGGCCAGTCGCGATGGCGCGGCACAGCCTTGGAAGAAGAGAAAGCTGGTGAAAAGTGCGGTGATGATCCAGATTTGGCGGCGCATGGGGTCGGCTCGGTTTGGTCAGTGAGACGGAACGATGTATCGACAGGATAGGCGGATGCTGGAAAGTTGATCGTCGTTCCATGGATGTCCATGTACGTTCTTGACGCCTAGCCATGCCGAATTGACGACTTGTAGGGTGAATCGGCGCGGTGCAATCCACCCTCAGTTCGTCAGCAGTTCGTCAGCGCGGAGAGAAAGCTATTTTCACCGTCGATTTCAATCATCGTCGCTGGTCACGATGAACACCTCGTCCACTTCGTTGATGTGGTAGCGCCGGGGTTTGGCGGCAACCGCGAGGTCGCTTTCGCTCAGGCCAGACTGGCTAAGCAGGTAGGCGCGGATCGCGGGATCGTTCGGATTGGATTGCTCGTCCTCCAGCCACCGCCGGATTTTCGGGTCTTGCGGCTGAAAGATGTGAGCCTCCCGGTGACCGCGTTGCAACATCGCGTAAACCGGCGGGTCGCCTAACTCCACCAACTTGGTGTAGCCCATGCCCTCGTACATCCGCACGGTCTGCCTGACGTTGGCCAGCACCTTCCCATCGCCCTTGTAGTCCGGGCCGTGCTCGAAAAGGTTGCCTTTTTCCAGCAGATGACGGCGCAACGCCGCGACTGCGCCACCAAGACCGGTCGTTGATTCAACGGTTTTCTGACTCAATGATCAATCCTCCCGCAAATTATTCCACGTGGCATATTTCCAGCGGATGACGGCGCAACACCACAGCCGTTCTCCTGTTGACGATGACCCGCTGGAGTCATCGAATACGCTTGGTCGGAAGTACCTTGGAGAGCGTACCATTTAGCGGCGCTGTCCTGGCGTTGGGCAGCATTACGCGGCAAATCCGCTGGATCTTCAATTGGCCGCTTGCCTTAATCTTCCTTCGCTTGGGTTCCATCCAAGAGTCTTTAACGCTTCCAGCGTAACCCCTTCCATACGCTACCCCGCCAGGCCTTGTCTTTTGATCGGGTGCGGACTATCTTCGAATATTGATAAAGTCAGGAATTAGATCTGTCAATCCGACGAAGAAATCCATTGCCAACCCTGTTTCTGGCAATAATGAAACAATCTGGTCGAGTCAGCCCGCAAGTGGCATCCTCGATCTGGATTTCGTTGAGCGCTTTTAACCGGAGGAAGAAATTGAAATGCTGAAGAACTATCGCAAGATGGCCGGGCCGGCCCTGTTGGCCACCACGCTGTTGGTGAGTAGCTTGGTGCTGGCGGCGGATGCCAAGCAGCCGTCCGGGACGGTCGCCATCGAGGAAACCCAGTTCGCCATCATTCTGGGTGGTAGCCGTGGCGGCGGCACGCTGACGTTCCAAGGCAAGCAATATCCCTTCAAGATCGGTGGTCTGACCGCGGGCGTCAACGTGGGCATTTCGAGGATGAGCGCCGCTGGCGAAGTCTACGATTTGACCGATGTCTCGAAATTCCCCGGCATCTACACCAAACTGGACGCCAGCATCACCTTGGGCGGTGGCGTGGGCGGGTTGCGGCTCAAGAACGAAAACGGGGTGATCATGCGCTTGGGGGTGTGATTCAAAGTGATGCGACCCCCATAATATTGCATGACCTACTGATA
>JAVMKI010000049.1:0-3239 GCA_031732755.1 Candidatus Contendibacter sp. | reverse complement strand
GTCCTCTGCGCCCGGCGCAAAACCCACCGGCTTTTAGCCGGTGGTCGTTTAGTTGCAGACTCCCGCCTCCTTGCCAGAAGGAATATCGCATTTCTTGGAAGCGCATACCACATCGCGCTTGCAAGGTTCGCCCGCCGGCTGTGGTGGTTTGCATTGGGGGGGCGTTAAAGCCAGAATACAAACTTTACCATCTTTACAATCCGCATCGTTTTTGCATTCTTCCGCCGCAAAGGAAGCTACCGGTAGAGACAACGAAGCGATCACCGCCATTTGGAATAAAAACTTCTTCAACATTGTTCACCCCTTTTTGATGGTCAGGGATGGAAATAACCTCGTTTGGTTTAAGAAAAACCAAGTGAGGCGGGAGTCCAGAGCAATCTCTCATAGCGCGATCGCTCTGAATTTTTGGGCTGGGTCACCGGCCAGCAAACCCTGCGATCCATCCGCTCCCAGCGCTCGCTGCCCAGCGATCCAGTTCAACAGGCTGCCTTCCGAGTTGTTTCGTTGTACGGTTTCGCAGGCGTCGATGCACTGGCCGCACTGGGTACAGGCGAACATCAGCCGTTTGATATTGCGTGGCTTGAGCCGCATCGGGCAGACATGGTCGCAAAACGACTGGCAATCGGCGCAGTCGCGCGCGCGTTCGCGTTGATAACCGACTACCATCGCCTGGCGATTGGCCATCCAGACCAGACTTTGAAACATCCCTGCCGCGCAGGCGTAACGACAGAACAGATGCCGGGCCAGAGTGAATTCGATGAACAGCAACACGGTGCCAACGCCGATGAATAGCGCCTGATTGCGGGTTGGGGTCAGGTGAAACAGGTTGGAATAAACCTCCGCCGGTGGCAGCAAATAGGTCAGCAGCGCCACCGCCCACAGAAAAGCGAAGGTTAGTGCGAGAGGAATGGCTAGCAGCCAATAGCGGGCGTCGTTTGGAGCCGGCGTGCCGTCAGGATGCCAAGGCGGTCCCGGCTTTTTGTCCCAGATACTTTGTTTGCCGCTAGCCTTGCGCACCAGTTGATTGATGGTTTCCACCACGGAGAAGTGCGGACACAACCAGCCGCAGTACAACCGACCCCAGCGCCAGGCGATGCCGAGAAACGCGGCGACTAGCAACAGGATCGGCACAAACACGCGCAGCAGGATGTTGAGCGCCATTTGGCTAGCATCGATTCGCCCAGCCAGATCGTTGTCCAGTCCCAGTGTCCACGGCTGGCCAAACACGATCAAATGACCCTGCGTCAGGTCGAAGCGGAACAAATCGAAGACTGGAGCGAACAGGAACAAGACGAAAAAACCGCCTTGGTATAGGACGCGCTTGCGTTGAAATGGAGTCATGGCAGCAGTTTACCCACCAGGGGGTTGCGATACGCAACGTCCGATGCCGGCGATTCAGGCGAAGCTGGCATTCACCACCTCCAGCAACGCGGCAGCGGTCGGTTCGTCGTCGGTCAACGCTTCCACCAGCGCGACTCGGCAAGCGGTGACGCGATCCATGCCGCCGCGAATCAGTTGCGCGGCATAGACCAGCAGGCGAGTGCTGGGCACTTCGTCCAGATCGTGTTCTTTTAAAGCGCGGAAGGCGCCCGCGAGTTTCACCAATTGATCGGCGGTGGCGGCGTCGCAGCCGGTTTCGCCGACGACGACGGTTCGCTCCCGCTCGGGATTCGGAAAATCGAAGCGCAGCGCGAGAAAGCGTTGACGCGTGGAGGGTTTCAGACTCTTTAGCAGATTCTGGTAGCCGGGATTGTAGGACACCACCAACATGAAACTTGGCGGGGCCGGTAATACCTCGCCGGTCCGCTCGATGGACAGCACCCGCCGGTCGTCGGCCAGCGGATGCAGCACCACTGTGGTGTCCTTGCGCGCCTCCACCACTTCATCGAGATAACAAATGCCGCCCTCGCGCACTGCCCGAGTCAGCGGTCCATCGCACCAGACCGTTGCCCCGCCGTGCAGCAAATGTCGCCCCACCAGATCGGCGGCGGACAGATCGTCGTGACAGGCGACGGTGTGCAACGGCAGGCCCAGTCGAGCCGCCATGTGCGCGACGAAACGGGTCTTGCCACAGCCAGTCGGCCCCTTGATCAACAGCGGCAGGCGATTACGCCAAGCCGCCTCGAACACCGCGCACTCGTCGCCGAAGGGTTCATAGTACGGTACTTCCTGCAATGACGGCTGGATGTGGGGGCTCATGGCGATGTCCTCCCTCTTGCGAGGGAGGAGTCGGTGTGCGGGGTAATCGTTCAAGTCGCCGCCGGTTGGGCTGCTCCAACCTCGGCGGTTTGCGGTTTGTCCTTGGCAAAGAAGCTGTAGACATACACCACCAGCCCGATCAAGAACACCACGCCGGCCAGCCAGCGCAGCCAGTAGAAGAGGTACAACTGATCCTGTACCGCCATGAACGGCTGCGGGTTGGGAATGATGCGTTGCAGCCACACTTGCAGAATGCCAGCGCCCGTCAGGAACAGGGTGATGAACGCCATGGCGATGGTCATCAGCCAGAAACTCCACATTTCCAGCACCTGCGCCCGCTCCGGGTTGGCCTCGCGTCCGCGCAACATTGGCATGGCATAGGAGATGATGGTCAGCACCACCATCACGTAGGCGCCGTAGAACGCCATGTGGCCGTGCGCGGCGGTAATCTGGGTGCCGTGGGTGTAGTAGTTGACCGGAGCCAGGGTGTGCAGGAAGCCCCACACCCCGGCGCCGAGGAAGGCCATGACGCCGGTGCCGAGCGCCCACAGCGTGGCGGCCTTGTTGGGATGCTGGCGCCGCCGCCGGTTGACCATGTTGAAACAGAACACGGTGATGGCGAAAAACGGCAGCGGTTCCAGCGCGGAGAAGATGCCGCCCCACCACTGCCAGTAGCCGGGCGTGCCGATCCAGTAGTAGTGATGGCCGGTGCCAATGATGCCGCTGACCAGGGTCATGGTGATGATTACATACAGCCATTTTTCGATGACTTCACGGTCCACACCGGTGAGTTTGATCAGGACGAAGCCCAGAATGGCGCCCAGGATCAACTCCCACACACCCTCGACCCACAGATGCACCACCCACCACCAGAAGTATTTATCCTTGGCCAGATTGGTGGGGTTGTAGAAGGCGAACAGGAACAGCACCGCCAGTCCGACCAGACCGGTCAACAGGATGATGCTGATGGCGGTCTTGCGGCCCTTGAGGATGGTCATGCCGATGTTGTACAGAAAGGCCAGCGCCACCACCACGATGCC